>NZ_BQXI01000007.1:0-217938 GCF_030158955.1 Acidovorax sp. SUPP1855
CTACCTGATCCACCACCGCCAGCTTAAAGGCCAGTGTGTAGTCCTTCTGCGTTCTCTTAACCCATTGATCCACTTGACTTTCCTTTCTGATGAACAGAAAGGTGTCAACCTCATTCAGGACGGGTCAAAGCCAAAGAAAAAGAGCGCTCAAACTGAGCGCTCTTTTTTTATAGCAACAAACCCAAGTAGATCTGCGGTTGTCTTCGTATTTCGAGGTCGTCTTTACCCGTCGAGTTCGAGTTTACGACTTTACCGTTACAAATGACCACCCCGCGAACCCGCATGACTGCTGGAGGCTTGTTTACGACTTTATTTGCGTGTTTACGACTTTAATTACCCAGAATAAGTGCGGGAGCCACCACAGGCACTCACTCCACCGTCACGCTCTTGGCCAGATTGCGGGGCTTGTCCACGTCCGTCCCCCTGGCACAAGCCGTGTGGTACGCCAGCAATTGCAGTGGCACCACGTGCAGCAGCGGCGACAGCGGGCCGTAATGCTCGGGCATGCGGATCACATGCAGGCCTTCGCCGCTTTCGATCCGTGTGTCGCCATCGGCCAGCACATACAGCACGCCGCCGCGCGCGCGCACTTCCTGCATGTTGCTCTTGAGCTTTTCCAGCAGCGCGTCGTTGGGGGCGACGGTCACGATCGGCATGGCGCTGGTCACCAGGGCCAGAGGGCCGTGCTTGAGCTCCCCTGCCGGGTAGGCCTCGGCATGGATGTAGCTGATTTCCTTGAGCTTCAGCGCGCCTTCGAGCGCGATGGGGTAGTGCAGCCCGCGGCCCAGGAAGAGTGCGTTTTCCATGCGCGCGAAGTCCTCGGCCCAACTGATGATCTGCGGCTCCAGCGCCAGCACGGCCTGCAGCGCGACGGGCAGATGGCGCATGGCTTTCAGGTGCTCGGCCTCCTGGTCGTCGGTCAGGCGGCCTCGCGACTGCGCGATGGCGAGGGTAAGCAGGAACAGCCCCGCCAGCTGCGTCGTGAAGGCCTTGGTCGAGGCCACGCCGATCTCGACGCCGGCACGCGTGATGTAGGCCAGCTTGCATTCGCGCACCATGGCGCTGGTGGACACGTTGCAGATGGTGAGCGTGTGCAGCATGCCCAGGCTTTGCGCGTGGCGCAGCGCGGCCAGCGTGTCGGCCGTTTCGCCGGATTGGCTGATGGTGACGACGAGCGCGCGCGGGTTCGGCACGCTGGTGCGGTAGCGGTACTCGCTGGCCACCTCCACCTGGGTGGGAATGCCGGCGATGGACTCCAGCCAGTACTTGGCCGCGCACCCGCTGTAGTAGCTGGTGCCGCAGGCCAGGATGAGCACGGAATCGATTTCCTTGAACACGCGCCAGGCGGCGGCGCCGGGCTCGCCGTCCGGACCGGGGGCACCGTCGAACAGTTCGGGCACGATGCCGCGCACGCCCTCCAGCGTGTCGGCGATGGCGCGGGGCTGCTCGAAGATCTCCTTTTGCATGTAGTGGCGGTAAGGGCCCAGTTCGGCCGCGCCGCTGTGCGCCTGCACGGTGCGCACCGGGCGCCGGTTGGCGTCCAGCGGCTGGCCGCCCTTGCCCACGATCCAGTAGCGGCCCAGCTGCAGGTCCACCAGATCGCCCTCTTCCAGGTACACGATCTGGTCGGTGACGCCGGCGAGCGCCATGGCATCGCTGGCCAGGAAATGCTCGCCCTCCCCCACGCCCAGGATGAGCGGCGAGCCGGCGCGCGCCCCCACCACGCGGTGGGGTTCGTCCTTGTGGATGACGGCAATGGCGTAGGCGCCATGCAACTGGACCACGGCGGCCTGAACGGCCTGGAACAGGTCGCCGCTGTAGTGGCTGTCCACCAGGTGCGCGATGACTTCGGTGTCCGTCTGGCTGGTAAAGGTGTAGCCACGCGCCTGGAGGGCGGCACGCAGCTCCTCGTGGTTTTCGATGATGCCGTTGTGCACCAGCGCCACGCGGCCCAGGCGCAGGGGCTCATCGGCCGTGGGATCGCCTGTGCCCGTGCCGTGGCTGAAGTGCGGATGGGCGTTGTGCACCGCCGGGGCGCCGTGCGTGGCCCAGCGGGTATGGGCAATGCCGGTGGCTCCCTCGACCTGCTCGGCGTTCACCTGCTCCAGCAACTCGGCCACGCGGGCCGTGCTGCGGGCGCGGCGCAGGCCGCCCGTGCGGGAGGCGCCCAGGCTGGCATCGTGGATGGCCACCCCGCAGGAGTCGTAGCCGCGGTACTCCAGGCGCTGCAGGCCTTGCACGAGGATGGGAACGATGTTGCGCGTGGATACCGCGCCGACGATGCCGCACATGGACGATCTCCTGAAAGGAATGTGGATGGGCGATGGTAGGCAGGGCGGCAAGAAATATGTATTAATTATTCGATCAATTTACGGAATTAAATTTCCTAAAAAACACCCATTGAAATTTAATTCCATAAAATGTATTTCATGGAATCATTATTTCTTGATGACATTGATCTTCAACTGCTGAGTGCCCTGCAGGACGACGCCACAGCCAGCAATCAGGCCCTGGCGGCAGCGGTTCGCGTGTCGCCCCCCACCTGCCTTCGCCGGGTCAAGCGCCTGCGCGAGGCGGGCCTGATCGAGCGGGAGGTGGCCCTGATCCAGCCCGATGCTCTGGCACGGCACCTGGGCCACGGCATCACCGCGATCGTGGAAGTGACGCTGGACCGGCAGGACACCGAACGCCTGGCAACGTTCGAGCAGCGCATGCAGCCGGAAGCCGCAGTGCAGCAGTGCTACCGCGTATCGCCGGGGCCGGATTTCATTCTGGTGATCTATGCGCAGGACATCCCGGGCTACCTGACCCTGGCCCAGCGCCTGTTTTCCAGCGACGGCAACGTGCGCAACGTGAAGGCCTTCTTCAGCCTCAAGCGCAGCAAGTTCGAGCCGAAGCTGCCGTGCGTGCGTCCGGAGAGCCTGGCTCCCCACACCCCATGAGCCGCCCGACTGGCGCGGCGGCCATCGCCGCGCTCAGCCGGTGGCGGCGTCCGGCCCAGGCGCCCCCGCGGCCGGCAATTGCAGGCACACCGTGCAGCCGTGGTGGGGCGCCACACTGATGCCGATGGTGCCGCCCATGCGCGCCACCAGGCGCCGGCACCGAGCGAGCCCCAGGCCCAGGCCCTCGAACTGGCTGGCCGGATGCAGCCGCTGGAACACCTGGAACAGCTGCCCCGCCTGCGCGGCGGGAAAGCCCGCGCCGTTGTCCCGCACGGTGATGTCCACCCGATCGCCGGGTGCCGGCCGCACCTGCACGGCGATGCGTGGCGGCTGGGCCCCGCGCGAGAACTTGAGGGCGTTGTCCAGCAATGCCACCAGCACCTCCTGCAGCCAGCCCGCGTCCGCCCACAGCACGGGGCAGGCCTCGGCCGCGGGCAGATCCCATTGCACGGCGTCGATCCAGGCGCCAGCCGATCCCTCTTCGGAAGACACGGGCGCTTTCGCTGCCCCGCTTTTGGGTGACGGCGCTACCGCAGCCGCAGTCCGCGCCGCAGCCACCGCGCTCTGCAGCACCGGGCCCAGCGCGACCGGGCCCAGCGTGGCAGGGGCTGAGCCAATGCGCCCCAGCTGGATCAGCCCGTCGATCATGCCGCCGAGCTGCTGGCCTGCCTGCGCGATGGTGTCCAGAAACTGCAGCGCCTCGGGATCGGCATTGCTCTCTGCAACCGTCTCCCGCAACAGCCGGCCGTAGGCGAGGATGTGGCGCACGGGCGCGCGCAGGTCGTGCGACACGGCCCGCAGGAACGCCTCATACTCCTGCCGCGCCGCGTCAAGCTCCGCCCGCAGGCGCGCCACCTCATCGGCCTGCACGCGGCCCGCTGCATCCGGCAGATCGCTGCGGGGGCCATCCATGGCTCAGGCCTTGGGCACCTTGGCGGGGCGCTTCCAGTTCTCGATGATCACCTGCCGGCCGCGCGCCACGCTCAGCGCGCCCGGCGGGGCGTCCTTCGTGATGGTGGAGCCGCCGCCGACCGTGCCACCGGCGCCGATGGTGACGGGCGCCACCAACACGCTGTTGCTGCCAATGTGCACGTCAGCCTCGATGACGGTGCGGAACTTGTTGGCCCCGTCGTAGTTGGCCGTGATGCTGCCCGCGCCGTAGTTCACACGCTCGCCCACCGTGGCATCGCCCAGATAGGCCAGGTGGTTGGCCTTGGCGCCATCGGCCAGCGTGGAGTTCTTCACTTCGACGAAGTTGCCGATGTGCACCTCGCGGCCCAGTTGGGCACCCGGGCGCAGGCGGGCGAAAGGCCCGATCAGGGCGCCCGGGCCGACCTGCACGCCGGCTTTCTCGCCGTCGATGTGGGTGTAGGGGTGGATCACCGCGCCCGCCGCAATGGTGGCATTGGCGATGCAGCAGTGCGCACCGATCTGCACGCCCTCGCCCAGCTCCACCTGGCCGGTGAAGACGCAGTTCACGTCGATCTCCACATCCTGCCCGCAGACCAGCCGGCCCCGGACCCCGATGCGGGCATCGTCGCGCAGATCGAAGCGCGCCGGGTCGGCCAGGCGCACGCCCTGCTCCATCAGCGCCGCGGCCTGGCGGGCCTGGTGCGCGCGCTCCAGCTCCGCCAATTGCAGTGGGCTGTTCACGCCCGCCACCTGCAATGCGTCAGTGATGCGATGGGCCACCACCGGTACCCCATCGGCCACGGCCATGGCGACGATGTCGGTCAGGTAGTACTCGCCCTGGGCGTTGTCGTTGCGCAGCCGGGCGAGCCAGCCGGCCAGCCGTTGCGCCGGCACGGCCATGATGCCGCTGTACACCTCGGTGATGGCGCGCTGGGCCTCGCTCGCGTCCTTGTGCTCCACGATGCCCTGCACCGCACCGGCGGCATCGCGCACGATGCGGCCGTAGCCGGCCGGGTCGGGCAGCGTCACGGTCAGCAGCGCGAGCCGCTCCCGCGCCGAGGCCTCCACCAGCGCATGCAAGGTGGCGGCCTGGGTCAGGGGCACGTCGCCCGACAGCACGACCACGGTGCCGTCACCCGCCAGCGCGGGCATCGCCTGCTGCACGGCATGGCCGGTGCCGAGCTGCGGCTCCTGGCGGGCGAACTTCAATTCGAAACCGGCGCCGGAATCGCCCCCCGGACCGCCGGCGACGGCGGCCTCCACCTGCTCCGCGCCATGGCCAGTGATGACCACCACGCGCCGCGCCTGCAGGCTGGACGCCTGGTCGAGCACATGGCGCAGCAGCGGGCGCCCCGCCAGGCGCTGCAGGACCTTGGGGGTGCGGCTTTTCATGCGCGTGCCTTTGCCCGCCGCCATGATGATGATGTCCAGTGCTGTCATGAAAGGGTCCGTTCGGTTGCGGCCGCGCGGCACGGCGACCGGCGTCCCAGGGGAATCCGCCGATTATCGGCGCCCTGCCGCGCCCGCCAGGGGTTTTAAGATTGCTACAAAATTAATAGCAATATGCCCTAGTACTTATTGCACTGAAGGCCGATTTCACCCAAAGCCTAGAGCAGGGGTACCGGCCGGGGGATGGCGTCGTAATACTCGGCGATGCGGGCCAGCGCGCGCGGATTGATGATGCGCAGCCGCCCATCGGCGATCTCGTGCAGACCCAGTTGCGCCAGGCGCCGCAGCGTCTTGTTGGTGTGCACGAGCGACAGCCCGAGCGAGTCGGCGATGTGTTGCTGGGTGATGGGGAATTCGACGGTGCCGTTCTCGGACAGTCCCAGGCGGTCGAGCCGGCGGTACAAGTGCATGAGCAGCATGGCCACGCGCTCGGTGGCATTGCGACGGCCGGTGGTGAGCAGGTTGTCGTCCACCATGCCTTCGCCGCGCGCCGCGAGCCAGGTCACGTCGTAGCCCAGCCGGCCATGGTCGCGAAACAGCGACCACAGCCCGTCGGCCGGGAACACGCAGAACGCGCAAGGGGTGACGGCCTCCACGCCGTGCATCGCGGTGTCGCCGAACTCCTGCTGCAGCCCCACCAGGTCGCCCGGCAGCAGGAAGTTGAGGATCTGGCGCCGCCCATCCGACAGCGTCTTGTAGCGGAATGCCCAACCGGTGTAGAGCGTGTAGAGCTTGCCGTTGGGTTGGTGCTCGCGGATCAGCGTGCCCCCAGCCGCCACGGTGGCGGTGCCGCAGCGGAACTGGTCGATGAACTGCAGCTCCTGCAGCGATACCGGAGTGAAAGCGGAAGGAGTGTTGCGCAACCGGCAGGCATCGCAATGGCGCGGAATGGCGTGCGCCAGGGATTCAGAAGCAAAGTCCACGCTCATAAAGGCGAATCGGTGAGAACTGGTGGGCGGCGATTCTAGGCACACCAGGGTACTCCTCCCTATGTCTTTTGACACTGTGCACGGCACGCCACAGACCTTGCGCCGGCGCACCAGCGCCGATTGACTTTCTCCCCCGCTGGGAGATCTTTCATCAGCCTGCCGACCGGCCCTGAAATGTCAAACGGGCCGGGAGCTTTGACAGCTTCCGGCCCGCCTTCAGCGCCACCGCGCCAGTTTCTTGCCGCCTCGCTGCGATTCCCTGGGGGAACGGCAGCAAGAAAGACTTCAGGCGCAGCAGGCCTCGCCTTGCGTGGAGCGGGCCTTCAAGGCACTGTCCGCATGGCGCACCACCGCCGAAGCGCTGAAGCGGTACTGCACGGCATCGCGGCCCAGGGGCTCGATGACGGCGTGCTGGCCGGCCGCCACCCACAAGGTCTGGCCGGCATTGAGAAAGACGTCGCCGGCTGCCACGTCGCGTTCACCGTTCGGGCCGTCGTCGAGCGTGACCCAGGCATGGCCGGACATCACGCGCAGGGCCATCGGCACACGGGGGCGCAGGCTGTGGGCATTGCCGATGGCCAGCATGCAAATGTCTTTCGCCTCTCCGCGAGGCAAGACAGCGGATTGTTGAAAATTCAGAACATTTGAAGCGGTCATTTCTTTCTCCTGGAAAACCCTAGCAATGTGCCTATCATGCGTCTGGCAATGTGGCACCGTCCAATGAAAACGCCCCAGGCGATTCATGCCGGAACCACATCAATGCAAAAGACCTCCCTGATCTATTCGCATTGCGCATCAATGCAGGTCCGAGGTGCAGTCGTTGGCGCCCAACGGCCTGCTCCCGCCCACTGCAGCAGCCCTTTCACCAGCCGGGCCCCAGCCCACGCCGCCCCGCGCAAAGCCCCCACCAAGTCCGCCCAAGGCGCTACGACGCCCCGCGACCAAGCCTCGGAGTGCACTGCGGGCGCTGGCAGGGCGACCGGATCCCAGCGAAATTGCACGCCTTCGGCCACCGCGCCACCCGAAAGCGCGGCCCGACCGCCGTGCCACGGCTCGATGACGGCATGGACCCCGGGCTCGAGCATCTGCTCATCGCCTTCGCCGAGGAACCAGTCGCTGGGCAGTGCGCCCTTGCCGCCTGTCACCGTGAGCCAGACACCGCCGCGCTCGATGCGCAGCCGCGACCGCTGGGTGGGATACAAACCCAAGGCGCGGCGTGGGGGCAAAATCCAGCAACCCGCCATCGTCCGGGCCGACGCAGCGCCCACCCGGGATTGTTGCGATTCCAGAACGGAAGGGTTTGACATGGAGTGCTCCTTGCATGAATTTCGGTGTTGACAGGACTGGATATTCGACTCACCACCCCCATCCGGTCCAATGAAAAGCCGGAGATAATTTGATTCCCAAGCCTCATCAATCCCAGCCATGAATCTGCCTGCCCCCATCACCCACTTGCGCACCCGGCCAGTGGCGGTCGGCCACTGGCGCGCCTTTCTCGCGGTGGCCCGCCACCTGAACTTCCGGGCGGCCGCGGAAGAGCTGTCGCTCACCCAGTCGGCGGTCAGCCGCCAGATCCAGGCGCTGGAAGAAGAAGTGGGCGTGCCGCTGTTTCTGCGCCACACCCGGGCGGTGGAGCTGACCAGCGCCGGCGCGCAGTTGCAGCGGGCCGTCGCCCCGGCTCTTGAACGCATGGATGCCTGCGTGCGGCTGGTGCGGCAGACCGCGGGCCGCAAAAGCGTGGCCATCACCACCTGGGCCAGCTTCGCCTCGATGTGGCTCATTCCCCGCATGGAGGAGTTCCAGCGCGAAAACCCCGACATCGACATCCGCATCGACGCGAGCGATGTGGCCGTGGACCTGGAAACCGCCGACGTGGACCTGGCCCTGCGCTACAGCCTGCCCAGCGCCAACATGAGCGGCTCGCAGCGCCTGTTCGGCGAGCAGCTGGCCGTGGTGGCGAGCCCCTGGCTCATCAAGAGCAATCCGCCCATCCGCGGGCCCGCGGACGTGGCGCGCTTCACGCTCATCGAAGCGGGCGATGCGCACCGCACCATGCACCTCGAATGGCTCACCTGGCGCCGCTGGTTCGAACTCAATGGGCAGGAAAAGCTGCAGCCCAAGCGCTGGCTGTACTTCAACTACGCCCATCAGATCGTGCAGGCCACGCTCACCGGCCAGGGCCTGGCCCTGGCGCGCATGCCGCTCATCGCCGACGCGCTGGCGTCGGGCGATCTGGTGGAAGTGCTGCCGGGCTACCGGCTCGATTCACCGCTGGCGTACTGGCTGCTCGTGGGGCCGCGCGGCGGGCAGCGGCCGGAAATCCGGGCGTTCTGCGCCTGGCTCACCCTGCAGGCACAGGCCACGCGCGAGGCGATCGGCGACGTGCCCGACCCCGATCTGAGCGACAACCTGGATTGACGCGTGCGGCCCGTGCCGCAGTCCGGCGCGCTCAGGCGCTGAGCGTGACCCGCGCGAACTTGCGCTTGCCCACCTGGAGCACGTAAGTGCCCGCTTCCAGTTTGAGCCCCTTGTCGCTGACGACACCACCGTCCACACGCACGCCACCACCATCGATCAGGCGGCTGGCCTCGCTGCCGGAAGGCGCCAAGTTGGCCTGGCGCAGCAGCGCGCCGATGCCCAGCGGCGCCCCGGCCAGGGCCACCTCGGGAATCTCGTCGGGCACCCCGCCCTTGCTGCGGTTGATGAAGTCCGCCTCGGCCGCATCGGCGGCCGCCGCGCTATGAAAGCGCGCGGTGATCTCCTTGGCGAGCATCACCTTGGCGTCCTTGGGGTTGCGGCCCGCCTCCACCTCGGCCTTGAGCGCGGCGATCTCGGCGAGGGACTTGAACGACAGCAGCGTGTACCAGTCCCACATCAGCGTGTCGGAGATGGACAGCACCTTGGCGAACATCGTGTTGGCGTCTTCCGCAATGCCGATGTAGTTGTTCTTGGATTTCGACATCTTGTCGACGCCGTCCAGACCCACCAGCAACGGCATGGTGAGCACGCACTGCGGCTCCTGGCCGTACTCCTGCTGGAGATGGCGACCCATGAGCAGGTTGAACTTCTGGTCGGTGCCGCCCAGCTCCAGGTCGCTCTTCAACGCCACCGAGTCGTAGCCCTGCATGAGCGGATAGAGGAATTCGTGCACGCTGATCGACTGCCCGGTCGAAAAGCGCTTGTGGAAATCGTCGCGCTCCATCATGCGCGCGACCGTGTACTTGGCGGCGAGCTGGATCATGCCGGTCGCGCCCAGCGGCTCGCTCCATTCGCTGTTGTAGCGGATCTCCGTTTTGGCCGGGTCCAGCACCATGCTGGCCTGGCGGTAGTAGGTCTCGGCATTGGCCTTGATCTGCTCGGGGGTGAGGGGCGGCCGGGTGCTGTTGCGGCCGGAGGGGTCGCCGATCAGGCTGGTGAAGTCGCCGATCAGGAAGATCACCTGGTGCCCCAGGTCCTGCAACTGGCGCATCTTGTTGAGCACCACGGTGTGGCCGATGTGGATGTCCGGCGCCGTCGGATCCAGCCCCAGTTTGATGCGCAGCGGCACGCCGGTCGCCTCGGAGCGTGCCAGCTTCTTCGTCCATTCGTCGCGGGGCAGCAATTCGTCAGCGCCCCGGAGCGATACCTCAAGCGCCCGTCCTACACCATCGGTGATTGGGAATGTTGTAACAGCAGATTGATTCATAAGGGTTTTTTTGGGGTTTCCGGGGCGCTCGTCGTTATACTACGGCCCACATTTGCAGTGGCGGATTCTAGTGGTCCTGCCGGTTCGGACCCTTGCACCGAATGGCTGCAGCCTGACCTAAGCTCGTGCGTTCCGCCCCCACCCGGCCCGAACGCACCTCACCCTGGGGTAAGACACTTTGAACAATGGCTTGACATCCGCCAGCCTCGCACTGCTGGACCGGCTATCGCGCATCGCCCAGACCCATCCCAAACGCATCACCGCCGCCATCGCAACGCTGTTGCTGACGGGCGGCGGCGGCGCTTTCGCTGTTGCCTCCTTCGCGCCGGACCCCGCCGACCTGCCCCGCAGCACCGTCGAATACGCGGTGGATTCGCTGGCCAGCGACCAGTCCCTGCCGGCGCTGGTGGACATCCCCAACTATTCCCTCTACCGCTCGGACCAGACCCGCAGCAGCGACACTGCCGAAGCCATCCTGCAGCGCCTGGGTGTGGCGGACCCAGCGGCCGCGGCCTTCCTGCGCAGCGACGGCCAGGTGCGCCAGACCCTGCTGGGCCGCTCGGGCCGCTCGGTATCGGCAGAAACCACGGATGACCACCGCCTCATCAGCCTTACGGCGCGCTGGGTCCAGGACGACAGCGGCAATTTCCGCCGGCTGGTCGTGCAACGCAAGGGCAACGAATTCACCTCGCGCGTCGAGACGGCGCCGCTCACCGTGGGCACGCGGCTGGCTGGCGGCATCATCCGCAGCTCGCTGTTCGCCGCGACCGACGCTTCCAACATTCCCGATGCCGTGGCGACGCAGATCGCCGAGGTGTTCGCCAGCAACATCGATTTCCACCGTGCCCTGCGAAAGGACGACCGGTTCTCGGTGGTCTACGAAACGCTCGAAGCCGATGGCGAGCCGCTGCGCAGCGGCCGCGTGCTGAGCGCGGAATTCCACAACAACGGCAAGACGCACGACGCCGTCTGGTTCCAGGACACGCCCGCCTCCAAGGGCGCGTACTACACGCTGGACGGCGAAAGCATGCGCCGCGCCTACCTCACCTCGCCGGTGGAGTTCTTGCGCATCTCGAGCGGCTTCAAGATGCGCTTTCATCCCATCCTGCAAAAGTGGCGCGCCCACCTGGGCACCGACTTCGCAGCGCCCACCGGCACGGCCGTGCGCACCGTGGGCGACGGCACGGTCGATTTCGCCGGGGTGCAGAACGGCTATGGCAACGTCATCTACGTCAAGCACCGCAACCAGCACGTCACCGTGTATGCCCACCTGAGCCGCATCGACGTGCGCAAGGGCCAGAGCGTGGAGCAGGGACAGACCATCGGCGCCGTCGGCGCGACGGGCTGGGCCACCGGTCCCCACCTGCACTTCGAGTTCCGCGTGGATGGCCAGCACCAGGACCCCATGGTGATCGCGCAGCAAAGCGAAGCCGCCACGCCGGTGTCCAGCGCCTCGCGCGCCGCCTTCAACCGCCTGGCATCGAACATGCGTATCCAGTTGTCGGCTGCCGCCCAGGTGCAGCAAGCCAGCGCCCAGTAAGCGCGCTGCGCGTTCCGGCCCCATGCCAGCGCTGTACATCGGGCTCATGTCGGGCACCTCGCTCGACGGAGTCGACGGGGTGCTGGCAGATTTCTCCGAACAAAAATGCAAGGTCGCGCAATATGCATGCGCACCCTTTGCTCCTGATTTAAGAGCAGAGCTGCTTGCGCTCAACACACCCGGTGCCGACGAACTCCACCGCGCGGCGCTGGCCGGCAATGCGTTGGCACGCGCTTATGCCAGCGTGGTGCACACGCTTTTGAGACAGGCCGGCCTGCCGCCCTCCGCCGTTCGCGCCATCGGCGCCCACGGGCAGACGGTGCGCCACCGCCCCCAGACTTTTGACGGCACCGGCTACACACTGCAACTGGGCAACGCCGCCCTGCTGGCCGAATCGACGGGCATCGACGTGGTGGCCGACTTCCGCAGCCGCGACGTGGCGGCAGGCGGCCAGGGTGCACCGCTGGTACCGGCGTTTCACCAGGGGGTGTTCGGCCAGTCCGGCCGGACAGTCTGCGTATTGAACATCGGCGGCATCTCCAACCTCAGCGTGCTGGGTGCACAGGGTGCGGTGCTGGGATTCGATTGCGGGCCCGGCAACGCGCTGATGGACCACTGGTGCCAGCAGCACACGGGCCAACCGTTCGATCGCGACGGTGCCTGGGCCGCCAGCGGGCAGGTCCTGCCCGCACTGCTCGGCACACTGCGGTCCGAGCCGTATCTGTCGCAGCCACCGCCCAAAAGCACAGGACGTGACCTTTTCAACCCCACCTGGCTGGAAGGGCACCTGCCGGCGTTCGCATCGGCCGCCCCGGCCGATGTCCAGGCCACGCTGACCGAATTCACGGCCAGTGTCTGCGCCGATGGCGTTCGCCGTTTCGGTGAAGGCGACGGCCCGTTGATCGTGTGCGGCGGTGGCGCCCTCAACGGCCACCTCATGCGTCGATTGCAGGCGCTTGCGCCCGGGGCCGCCGTATCGGCTTCCGACGAGCACGGCATGCCGGCCCTGCAGGTGGAAGCCGCCGCCTTCGCCTGGCTGGCCCACCGAGCCGTGGAGCGGCGCAGTGGCAATCTGGCCAGCGTCACCGGTGCGGCCGGGCCGCGCATCCTGGGCGCGATCTACCCCGCCTGATGGCTCAGACGTGCTCCGGCACGTCGGGCACATCGTCCGCAGCCGCGCCGCTTTCGGAATCGCGTGGAGACAACTGCCAGAAGATGCCTGCCGAGGCGATGGTCACCAGCCCCATGCAGGCGAACGTGCCCTGGAAGGCCCACAGCGTCTGCTGCGCGCCCCCGCTCCCGAAGTGGCCCGTGAATGCCGAGAGCACCCCGCCCGCGGCGGCCACCCCCATGCCCATGGCCACCATCTGCACCATCGACAGCAGGCTGTTGCCGCTGCTGGCCATGCCCTGGTTCAAGTCCTTGAGCGTGACCGTGTTCATCGCAGTGAATTGCAGCGAATTCACCGCGCCGAAGATCGCCAGTTGCACGATGTGCCACCACAGCGGCTGCGAGGGGGTCGAGAGGGCAAAACTCGCCATCGTGATCCCCACCATCAACGTGTTGCCCACCAGCACGCGGCGGTAGCCGAACCGCGTGATCAATGGCGTCGTGAAACGCTTCATCGACATGCCGGCCAATGCGACCGGCAGCATCATCAGTCCGGCATGCAGGGGGGTGTAGCCCATCGTCACCTGCAGCATCAGGGGGATGAGGAAGGGCATGCACGAGCTGCCCAGGCGCGAAAACAGGTTGCCCAGCAGCCCGATGCGCAGCGTGGCCACCGAGAACAGCCGGGGCGAGAACAGTGGGTTCGGCTTACGCGCCGCATGCAGCCAGTACGCCACCAGGCTCGCCAGCCCGAAAATCAGCAACACGAGCACACTCGCCTGCCGCAGCCCCAGGCTCGACAGTCCATCCAGCGCCAGAGACAGCGCCGCCATGCCGAAGGCCAGCATGAGATAGCCCGCCAGGTCAAAGCGGGCCACCGGGGCGCCGGGCACGGCCGGCATGTACCGCAGGGTCGCCAGGCACCCGATCAGGCCGACCGGCACATTGATCAGGAAGATCCAGTGCCACGATGCCACCTCCACCAGCCAGCCACCCAGCGTGGGGCCGATCAGCGGCCCGATGAGGCCGGGGATCGCCACGAAGCTCATGGCCTGCAGAAACTTCTCGCGCGGAAAGGTGCGCAGCACCACCAGCCGCCCCACCGGCAGCAACAGCGCTCCGCCCAGGCCCTGCACCACCCGCGCCGCCACCAGTTGGTCCAGCCGGCTCGACACAGCGCAAAGCACCGATCCCACGACGAACAGCACGATGGCGCTCAAATACACGCGCCGTGCGCCGAAGCGGTCGGCCACCCAGCCCGATGCCGGGATCAGCAGCGCCATGGACAGCGAATACGCCACCACGACCGATTGCATGCGCAGCGGACTTTCCCCCAGGCTGTGCGCCATGGTGGGCAGGGCCGTGTTGACGATGGTGGCGTCCAGCGTCTGCATGAAGAACCCGACGGCCACCAGCCACAGCAGGATTTGAAGGGAGCGCTCTTGTTGCATGCCGTTCCGATCAACGGCGGTGAGGTGTTCCGCCGCACATGCCCAGCAAAAAGCCGCCCGAAGGCGGCTTTTGAGTCAGGCGAAAAATCGCGCCATCAGGCGGAGAAGCTTGATCCGCAGCCACAGGTGGTGGTCGCGTTCGGATTCTTGATGACGAACTGGGCGCCCTGCAGGTCTTCCTTGTAGTCGATTTCGGCACCGACCAGGTACTGGTAGCTCATGGCATCGATGAGCAGCGAGACGCCGTTCTTGGTCATGGTGGTGTCGTCTTCGTTCGTGATTTCATCGAACGTGAAGCCGTACTGGAAGCCCGAGCATCCGCCGCCCTGGACGAACACACGCAATTTCAGGTCGGGGTTGCCTTCTTCGGCAATCAGGTCAGCCACCTTGGCCGCCGCGCTGTCGGTGAACAGGATCGGGGCGGGCATTTCGGTCTGGATGTTTTCGGCTACGGCGCTCATGGAGTGCTCCTTCGGGAGGGTTTGCCGTCGATGGTACTGCAATGCCCCTCGAATGTGGGTCAGCTGGCGTTTGACGCCAACTTCAGTGTGGGTTTTTCCTCGACCAGCACGGTCGATGGGCTCATCTGTCCCGATATCGTGGCACCTTGGTGCATTTCAAGCGATTTGTAGTGCACGTTGCCGGTGATTCGGGCCTTGGGTTGCAATTCCAGCAGTTCTGCAGCATGCACCGGTCCGAGCACCGTGCCGTTGACGATCACATGGGCCGCGTGCACCGCGCCTTCGACCCGGGCGGACTCCGATATCACCAGAATGCTGGGCTGCTCGTCGCTGGCCCGCACGTCCCCTGCCACCTCGCCATCGATCCGCAGGCCCTCGGAAAACCGCACTTCGCCGTTGATGCGGGTGCCATGGGCAATCAGGCTCTTGATCGGGGGCTGCTTCTTGCGAGAGAACATGGAACACTCCAGTCGGTTGGCGCGGGAGGGAATGGCCCATTGCCGACGCCGCCACCGCCGCTATTCTTCGATGCTCAGGGTCTGGGTGGCACGCACCGCACTGCCCTCCAAGACCCGCGCGGTCACGGTTTTTACCACGGCATTGCCGGGCAAAGGCCACAACCCTTCCACTCGGCGGTACTGCTGGAACTGAAGGGGCTGCCCATCCGCAGGCATCGCCTGTGTCCAGGGGCGTCCATCGCGCGTGCCTGCCAGCAGCAACTCCAGCCGCCCACGGAAGTCCGGCGCATTGCGCACCGGCTGGATCACCAGCACCTGCCAGCGCAACTGATTGCCGCCGATCACGTCGGCCTGCAGTCCACGGATGCTGACGCCCTCGGTCTTGCCTGCAGGAATGAGTTTTTCGAAAAAGCCCAGATCGTCCCGGAGGGCGCGGTTGTCCGCCTCCAGCTGGCGCATCTGGGCCATCAGGCGATCCATCGTGGTGCGCTCTGCGGTCAGCAGCGTGCCGGTGGAACTCGACGTGTCCTTTTGCAAGCGCTGCTCCTCGCGCAACTGAGCTACCTCTTCGCGCAACCGCACCAGTTCGGCCCGGGAGCGGGAGTCCAGGCCTGCGATGCTCTTGCCGAACTCGAAGGCCCAGAGCGCCAGCGCGGCGCACAGGCCGAAGAAAATGGCCAGCAGCACCCAGCGAACAGGCCATGGCATCGCGCTGCGGACCGACACCCGCGGGGCACTGATGGTCAACCGGCGCCGTAGCAGCTTGAGTCGCATGTTTCCCTATCCACCAAATGGAGGAGCAGAAATGAAAAAACCGCCGGACAGGCGGTTTTCTGAAGCCGGAAAGCACCCGATAGTGCTTTCGGCCGACTGACATGCCCCTCTTGCAGCCTTTGTAAAGGCGCAGTACGGCATGGCAGTCTTTTGCAGCGGCGAAGCTTAACGCTTGGAGAACTGCTTGGCGCGGCGTGCAGAACGCAGACCGACCTTCTTACGTTCGACTTCACGTGCATCGCGGGTCACGAAGCCGGCTTGGCTCAGTGCGGGCTTCAGCGTGGCGTCGTAGTCGATCAGGGCACGGGTGATGCCGTGGCGGGTCGCACCGGCTTGGCCGGATTCACCGCCGCCGTGCACGTTGACCTGAATGTCGAAGGTTTCGACATGGTTGGTCAGCGCGAGCGGCTGCTTGGCGATCATGATCGAGGTTTCGCGGCCGAAATACTGCTGAATGTCTTTGCCATTCACAGTGATCTTGCCGGAACCCTTCTTGAGAAACACGCGGGCGACGCTGGATTTGCGACGGCCGGTGCCATTGTTCCATTCACCAATCATCTCAAGGCTCCTTAGATTTCCAGCGCCTTGGGCTGCTGGGCGGTGTGGGGATGCTCAGCACCGCCATACACCTTGAGTTTCTTGATCATCGCGTAGCCCAGGGGACCCTTGGGCAGCATGCCTTTGACAGCCTTTTCCAGCGCGCGGCCGGGGTGCTTGGCTTGCATGTCGCGGAAGTTCGTGGCCGTGATACCGCCGGGATAGCCCGAATGGCGGTAGTACACCTTGTCCAGGGACTTGGTGCCGGTGACCTTGAGCTGAGCGGCGTTGATGATGACGATGAAGTCACCGGTATCGACGTGAGGCGTATAAATGGCCTTGTGTTTGCCGCGCAAACGGAGAGCAACTTCGCTGGCTACTCGTCCGAGGACCTTGTCGGTCGCGTCAATCACAAACCACTCGTGCACGACCTCAGCGGGCTTTGCGCTGAAAGTAGACATGAGTTTCTCTTTTCAAAGAACGGGGGGTTTGTCGGTCCTTTTCCACGGTCGGTGCATCTCTGAAGGAAGCCTCTTAGGTGGTGTGAATGCTCCGCCGCGGGACCAAAAAAGCGCTGCGAAGCCCGCCATTATACGAAGCGGCGGGAAAATGCCAAGGCAAGGCTATTGGGACAGCATCGTGCGGCGGCGTTCTTCGGCTTCCAGCCTGCGGCGGTTCTCGACGCACAGCGGGTGGTTGGCCACCGCCGCGTTCTGGCATTGCTGGTGGATGCACATCGGTCGGGCGATGAATCCGGCGTTGGCACACGCTTCGTCCGGCCCCGCCACGCGTGTGGCCGCCGGCTTGGGCGTAGCCGCCGGAGCCGGCGCAGGCTCGGGCGACGCGGGCGCTTCCGCGGCCACGGCCGCTGGCGTGGGCTCAGCGACCTTGCGGGGCGCCGGTTTGGGCCGTGGTGCCGATGCAACGACGAATGCGGGCGCTGCGGCCACCGATGCAGCGGATGCGGCTGGCAGCGCCGGTGCGGCGGCCGCTTCATCGACCACGGGGATCACTTCGGCAGGCGCAGAGGCCACCGGCGCTGGCGGCTCGGCCAGTTCCGTGATGATCTGGTCTTCTGGTGTGTACTTGGTGGGATGGCGCGTGTCGCGCGAGGCGTTCCACCACAGTCCGGCAGCGATCACGGCCACGGCCACCACGCCGGCACCCGCCCAAAGCAAGGGACGGCGGCGCACGCCAGCGGCGGCCGATGCCGGCGATTCCTCGCCCGCAGCCTGGCTGCGGCGGGTCTTCGGACGCCCCAGCCGTTCCGGATGCTGAGGACGGCGCTCCTCAAAAACCGTATCGCCACCTGTCACGGTATCTGCCACCTCTTGTCCTCCATCCATGAAAACCGTGTCCTGGCCATCGGACACCACGGTGTCGCCAGCCTCCTGCCGATCGATGTGCAACTGCGCACCCGTGTCCACCGTCGGCGCCTCCACCGCAGCGGCCAGAGGCGCAGGCAAGGGTGCGCCCACCGTCGGCAAAGGAACCGAGGTGATGTCGATCATGGGCACCGCCACGCCCGTGCCATGCCGGTCGGCCGGCTCCAACCAGATATCGCCCAGCTCGGCGCGGAAATCGAACTGGTCGATGCCCTCCGGCGGAGCGACCATGTCCATGGTGCGCAGGAATTCGTCGATGCTCTGGGGGCGCTCGTCCGGCCGCAGGGCCAATGCCTGTGAAATCGCGGCCAAGAAGGGCGGGGAATATTCGACGCCGAACTGGCGCCGCACGGTCTTGGCCACCCGTGAGAACGGCACCATGCGGTCGCGGATCGACCGCAACGTGGCCGGCAGCGGCGTGTCGTTGCACAGGCTGCCATGCACCACGGCACCGAGGGCATAAAGATCGCTCCACGGGCCCTGCCGCAGATCGCTCTCGCCGTCGTTGTACTGCTCGATCGGCGCGTAATTGACCTTCAGCACCGCCGTGTGCTGGTGCCCGTGGTCGCTGATCGCATGGCGTGCAGCACCCAGGTCCAGCAGCACGGGAGGGCCGCTGTCCTGCAGGAAGATGTTGTCGGGCGAAATGTCGCGGTGCAGCGTCTGGCCGTCGTGCAGCACGCGCAGCGCGCTCAGCACCGACCACAGCAGCTTGCGTAGCCAGGCCTCGGGCGGCGGCGTGCGCATGTGCGCGCGGGCCTGCTTGAGGGTCATGCCCGTGTAGAGCGGCATGACCATATAGGCGGTGTGATTGGCTTCCCAGAATCGGAAGACCTTGACCAGCGAGGGATGGTCGAACTGGGCAAGCAGCCTGGCCTCGCTCACGAACGAGGCCAGGCCCGCCTGGAAGGATTGCTCCTGGGTGGAAGACCGCACCCACAGCGACTGCCCCTGCGCCCGCGCCGCCAGCGCCGACGGCATGTATTCCTTGATGGCCACGAAGCGCAGGAGCGAATGGTCGAACGCCTTGTAGACCATGCCGAACCCGCCCACCCCCAGCAGCGAAAGCACCTCGAACTCCCCCAGGCGCGTCCCGGCCGGCAGGGCGTCGACGTGGTGGACGTCGGTCGGGGGTTCGGTGCTGGTGATGGCGGACATGGTGACGGCTGGGCTTTCGGGCGGCAATGGTGCACCAGCAACGGCGCACCCGGCAACGGACAAGTGGATGGATTGCAACACATTGGCCGAAGCCGCCATCATGCAGCAAGCCCGCCCCCTGGCGGCAACAAAGCGCCCGGCGACTGCCCCCAAGCCGTCGCACCGGCAGCGCCCCCGGGCCCCACTGCACCCCGACGAGGGGCACGATCACGCGGCAACCGGGCGGTGCGTGGTTACCATTGGCCCATCATGTTCAGTTACCGCCACGCCTTCCATGCGGGCAACCACGCCGATGTGCTCAAGCACACGATGCTGATTGCCACTTTGCAACACCTTACGCAGAAAGACGCAGCGCTCACCGTGCTGGACACCCATGCCGGCGCCGGCCTGTTCCGGCTGGACGGCGACTATGCCGCCACGAGCGGAGAGGCGGGGGACGGCATCCTGCGCCTGGTGCCGCCCGCTGTGCTCAAAGAGCCCCTGGCGCCCGCTCTGCAGGCCTACGTCGACATGGTCGGCGCCTTCAACCAAGGCAACGTGACGCGGGTCTATCCCGGCTCGCCCTTCATCACGCAGCGCCTGTTGCGCGACCGCGACAAGCTCAAGGTGTTCGAACTGCACCCGACCGACCTGCGCGCGCTGGCCGGCAACGTGGCCCAGCTGGAGGCCGGCCGCCAGGTGGCGGTGCTGCATGAGGATGGCTTCGAAGGCATCAAGAAATTCCTGCCCCCACCGGCCCGCCGCGCTCTCGTGCTGTGCGACCCCAGCTATGAAATCAAGAGCGACTATGGGCGCGTCCTGGACATGGCCGCAGACTCGCTCAAGCGCTTTGCGACGGGCACCTATGCCGTCTGGTACCCGATCATTCCCCGGCCCGAAGCCCATGACCTGCCGCGGCGGCTCAAGACGCTGGCGACCAAGGCCGGCAAGTCGTGGCTGCATGCCACGCTCACCGTGAAATCGAGCAAGGTGACGGGCGCCGCGGACGGACAGGCCCGCCGCCCGGGGTTGCCGGCCAGCGGCATGTTCCTGATCAATCCGCCGTTCACGCTGAAAGCGGCGCTCAAGCCCGCGCTGCCGCAGATGGCCGAACTGCTGGCGCAGGACCATCACGCCTCGCACACGCTCGAGTCGGGCGGCTGAGCCCGTCCGCCTATTCGCCAGCGGCTGGCAACGGGCCGGCCTGCGACAGGCCGGAAGCCGAGGCATCGGGGCACTGCGCCGCGGCATCCTCCGGCGCCTGCGACACCACGACCGGCTTGGTGCCCAGCCCCAGCAGCCCCAGCGCCCCGGCGGCGGCGCGGCTCACGTCGATGATGCGGCCGGGCGAGTGGGGCCCGCGGTCGTTGATGCGCACCTGCACGGCGCGGCCGGTCACCAGGCTGCGCACGCACACGCGCGTACCGAAGGGCAAAGTGCGGTGGGCGGCGGTGAATTCGTTCATGTCGAAGCGCTCTCCGCTGGCCGTGCGGCGGCGGTGGAAACGCGCCCCGTACCAGGAGGCCAAGCCTTCCTGCACGAACGCATCGGCGGTGTCGCTCTCGGAGGAGGCGTCCGCGTCCGACGGGTTGGATGGCGCATCGCCCGCAATGGCCGGCGGGGGCTTCACAGGGGCCGCGGCGCGGGGCGGCTGGGCTGGCGCAGGCAGGGGAACCGATGGCTTTTGCGGCGCCGCGATGGTGTCGTCGCCGGGCACGGGTGCCTTGACCGCGCAGGCCACCAGGGCGCACGACAGCAGCGCGCCCGACAACAGCGCACAGAGGTGGTGGGGCAGTTCAGCGCTGGCAGCGCGTTTCGTAGGCGTCTTCAAAACGCTTCAGGTCCTTTCTTTCGCCTTCGGTCAGGTCCGTGCGGGCCCGCTTGGCGGTGAGGATGCGGCGCGACTCCCGGCATTGTTCGGCGTGGCGCGTGGCCTCTTCGCGGGAGGTCTGGGCCGCCACGCGAAGTTGCTGTTCCTGCTCCTGCCGCTGCCTGCGCGCCTCGCTCTGCTCCCTGAAATAGCGGGAGGAAGCGTCGGATTCCTCGTCGTGGCAATCGCGCTGGTACTCCCGGCGCATGCCGGCGTAGGCGTCGGGCTGAATGCCGGAGGAGCCTCCGCGCAGCGTGTCGCTCAGGGACCGGCAACGGGCGCTCATGTAGCGCTGGTACGCCGGCCCTTCGGGCACGGAACGCACGGGGGGCTCATAGCGCCACGCCGGGGGCGGGGAGACAGGCCCTGCGGCCGCCACCGACGTCGTCGTGCCCGAAGGACAGGGGCGCGACATCGTGAAGCTGTTGCCCGCGGCATCCCGGCAGACGTACCGCGTCTGGGCCCACGACGGGGCAGACGCCACGCAGCACAGGGTGGCGACCAACAGGGGAGCGAAGGCGGACGTCATGGAAGGGCACGAAAAACGAAGGGGCGATATTACCGGAGTGACCGCCGGCGTCTAGAGACCCAGCCGACGGCAGATCTCCAGCGTGGTGGCGCTCTGGTTCATCGTGTAGAAGTGCAGGCCCGGCACGCCACGGTCGCGCAGCTGCTCGCACAGCCCGGTGACCACATCCAGGCCGAAGGCCTTGATGCTGGCCGTGTCGTCGCCAAAACCCTGCAGCCGCATGCGGATCCACCGTGGGATTTCGGCGCCGCAGGCGTCGGAGAAACGCATGAGCTGCGTGGAGCCCAGGATGGGCATGATGCCCGGCACCACGGGCACATCCAGCCCCAGCCGCCGCGTGTCGTCCACGAAGCGGAAGTAGGCGTCGGCATTGAAGAAGTACTGCGTGATGGCCGAGTGCGCGCCGGCCCGCACCTTGAGCGCGAAGGCCTGCAGATCGGCTTCGGGTGAACGGGCCTGGGGATGCACTTCGGGGTAGGCGGCCACTTCCACGTGGAAGTCGTCGCCCGTCTCCGCGCGGATGAAAGCCACCAGATCGCTGGCGTAGTGGAACTCGCCGCCCGCGCCGTAGCCGCTCGGCAGGTCGCCGCGCAGGGCCACCAGGCGCTTCACGCCCATGGCCTTGAGCGTGGCCAGCTGGCTGCGCACCGTCTCGCGCGTGGCGCCGATGCACGAGAAGTGCGAGGCCGCGCTCACGCCCTCCGCCAGAATCTCGCGCACGGTGGTGAAGGTGCCCTCCTGCGTCGAGCCGCCCGCACCGTAGGTGACGGAGCAGAACTCGGGCCGCCGGGCATACAGCGCCTGCCGCACGGCACGCAGCTTTTCGGCCCCTTCGGGCGTCTTGGGGGGGAAAAATTCGAAACTGACGGGTAAGGGTGGATTGGAGGCACTCATGCCGCCCTCCTTGCATGGACGAAGAATTCACGGTTGCCGTCGCCGCCATCGATGGAACTGTCCATCCAGGCGGCCACGGTCAGGCCCAGTTCCGCGCAGCAGTCGCGGATGCGCTGCTCGACCACGGCGTAGAGCGCCACATCGCGCACGATGCCGCCCTTGCCCACCTGGCCGGGCTGCAGTTCGAACTGCGGCTTGACCAACATGAGCAGGTCGCCGCCGGCCTTGAGCAGCGGCGCCACCGCCGGCAGGATGAGCGTGAGCGAGATGAACGACACATCGCCCGTCACCAGGTCGAACACCGGGGTGATGTCCACCTGCTCCAGCCCTGCCCGGCGCCGGCGCACGGTGGGCAGGGCGCCCTCCGCGCGGGCCCGCGCCCGGGCCGAGCGCTCGGCCTTGAAGGCTTCGACGTCGTGTTCCTTGGCGTCGTCGCTGTCGTCGTATTCGTCGTCGATCAAGCCGCCGTTGCGCATCCAGCTGTAGGGCGCTTCGGGCTGGGTCTCGTTGTCGTCGGGGTCTTGCTCGACCTGCTCGGACAGGGCGTCCTCGCAGGCTTCCTGCAGCGATGCGGCCGTCAATGACCGGGCGTTGACGCCTTCCACGGCCACCACGCGTGGATCCTGGCGCAGGCGGTCGTGCAACTGGCTGTGGCCCACGTCCACACCGATCACCTGGGCCGCGCCGCGCTGCAGCAGGCAGTCGGTGAAGCCCCCGGTGCTCTGACCCACGTCCAGGCAGCGCCAGCCCGCCACGTCCAGGCCCGCGGATACGAGCGCCCCTTCCAGCTTGAGGCCGCCGCGCGAGAGGTAGCGCGCCTCGGACTGGTCGAGCAACTGCACTTCGGCGATGTCCGGAATCTCGTCACCGTTCTTGGCCACCTTGTGCCAGGGCAGGCTGGGTGCCAGCCGCCATTGCACGCCGGCCGCGATCAGGCGCTGCGCCTGCGACCGGGTCGCGGCGTGGCCCTTGTCCACCAGATACACGTCTGCGCGCATGCGCCCGTCCTTTTCAGAGTCAAAAAGGCCTCCAGCGCATATTCATCTAGCGCAGGAAGCTATTATTTTTATAGCAAACCAGCAGCCGGCGCGGATGGCCGGCCGGCCATCCACCGATCAGTAGCGGTAGGTGTCGGGCTTGTAGGGGCCGCTCTTGCTCACGCCGATGTAGGCGGCCTGCGAGTCCGTCAGTTCGGTCAGCATGGCGCCGACCTTCTTCAGGTGCAGGCGCGCGACCTTCTCGTCCAGCAGCTTGGGCAACACGTAGACCTTGCCGGCCTCGTAGGCATCGGGCTTGGTGAAGAGCTCGATCTGCGCGATGGTCTGGTTGGCGAACGACGACGACATCACGAAGCTTGGGTGGCCCGTGCCGCAGCCCAGGTTGACCAGGCGGCCCTTGGCCAGCAGGATGATCTTCTTGCCGTCCGGGAAGGTGATGTGGTCCACCTGGGGCTTGATCTCTTCCCATTCGTACTTCTCGATCGACGCGACGTCGATCTCGTTGTCGAAGTGGCCGATGTTGCAGACGATGGCCTGGTCCTTCATCTTCACCATGGTGTCGTGGGTGATGATGTCCTTGTTGCCGGTCGTCGTCACGAAGATGTCGGCCTTGTCGGCGGCGTAGTCCATCGTCACCACGCGGTAGCCTTCCATGGCGGCCTGCAGGGCATTGATGGGGTCGATCTCGGTGACCCACACCTGGGCCGACAGCGCGCGCAGTGCCTGGGCGGAGCCCTTGCCCACGTCGCCGTAGCCGGCCACCACGGCGACCTTGCCGGCGATCATGACGTCGGTGGCGCGCTTGATGCCGTCCACCAGCGATTCGCGGCAGCCGTACAGGTTGTCGAACTTGGACTTGGTGACCGAGTCGTTCACGTTGATCGCGCGGAACAGCAGCGTGCCCTTGGCGGACATCTCGTTCAGGCGGTGCACGCCGGTGGTGGTTTCTTCCGTCACGCCGATGATCTCGGCCGACTTGCGGGTGTACCAGGTCGCGTCTTCCGACAGTTTCTTGCGGATGGCGGCGAACAGGATGCGCTCTTCCTCGCTGGCACCGTTGCCGGCGACCAGGGAGGCGTCCTTCTCGGCGCGCTGGCCCAGGTGCATCAGCAGCGTGGCATCGCCGCCGTCGTCCAGGATCATGTTGGGGCCTTCGCCCGCGCTGCCCTTAGGCGCAAAGTCGAAGATGCGGTGGGTGTAGTCCCAGTAATCTTCCAGCGACTCGCCCTTGATGGCGAAGACCGGCGTGCCCGTGGCCGCGATGGCGGCAGCGGCATGGTCCTGCGTGGAGAAGATGTTGCACGACGCCCAGCGCACGTCGGCGCCCAGGGCCTTCAGCGTTTCGATCAGCACGGCGGTCTGAATCGTCATGTGCAGCGAGCCGGTGATGCGCGCGCCCTTGAGCGGCTGGCTGGCGGCGAACTCGTCGCGGATGGCCATCAGGCCGGGCATTTCCGTCTCGGCGATGCGGATTTCCTTGCGGCCCCACGCGGCAAGGGAAAGGTCGGCGATGGCCTGGTCGGCCTGGGGCTTGAGAACTGCGCTCATGGTTTTCTCCGGTAAAGAAGGTAAAAACCACGCATCGGAGGGGAATGGCTCACTCACCGCACAAGAAGCGTGGGCGAGCGTCGTTGCAAAATGATGATCCGAGCCTCGCGTCCCTGCCGCACACCGGGCACCGGGGGTAAAGACGCTGCAACGCTCCTCGGAAAGCGGCGATTATAAGGACATCGCGCTTCGCGCCCATACCAGCGCGCCGACCGTGGCGCGCTGCAGAACCGAGACCGGCATGGATTCGAGGTGCCGCCCATGACAACAAGACAACCAGCGATACGCCCGCAAAGGGCCAGAAGAACCCAGAGACAATGTCCACACAACACCGGGGCAACCTGTTCGATCGGATGCGCATCTGCGCGGCGAGCGCGGTGATCTTCAGCCACCACTTCCACATCACGCACACCGCGTCGCCCACTTGGCTGCATTCCGACATGGTGGGTGGCGTGGCGGTGATGACGTTCTTCACGATCAGCGGCTACCTCGTCACCCAGAGCTGGCTGCGCCAGCCCAAGGCGCTGGCGTTCCTGTCCAAGCGGTTCCTACGGATCTGGCCCGGGGTGCTGTTCGCCGTGCTCACCAACGTCTTTCTGTTCGGGATCTTCTTCAACTCGCTGCCGGCCGCGGACTTTCTGGCCCACCCCGATACGCTCGGCTACTTTCGCAACCTGCTGCTGATCAGGGACTACCCCTATCTGCCGGGCGTGTTCGAAAACAACCCGATCAAGCACCTGATGAATGGGCCCTTGTGGACCATCCCGATAGAAAGCCTGTGCTACCTGGTGCTGGCGGGTGCGGGGTTGCTCGGCGTGTTCCGGTCTCGCTGGCTCGCCAGCCTCGCCGCTGTGGCCTACATCGCGTTCTTTATCACCGCCCGCAATGCCGACCTGACGGGCGAGATGCGGCACTGGTTCGAATACCCCGCCTATTTCACCTATGGCGCGCTCATCGCCGTCTTCCGCGATGCGTTCCATGCCCGCTCCGGCCGGCTGCTGCTCCTGCTGGCGCCGCTGGCCGCCGTGCTGTTCTTCGGATTGCAGATGGAGCACACGGCAGGCCTACTCCTGCTGCCGCCGCTACTCATCCACATCGGCTCGCTGAACGTGCCCGCGCTGGCCTTCCTGCAGCGCGGCGGGGACCCGTCGTACGGCATCTATCTGTACGGCTGTCCGGTGCAGCAGTCGGTGTATGCGCTCTGGCCCGATCTGGCGTTCATTCCGAGCCTGATGCTGTCGGTGGCACTGGCCGCCGTGGCAGGCTATGCCTCCTGGCACCTGGTGGAATCACCGGCGCTGCGGTTCAAGCGGTGGTTCCAGCGAACGCCCGTGGCGCCTCAAGCGGCCCCCTGACCCTTGCGAGCGGCCAAGGCGGCGGCCACGGGGCCCGGCCGGTGCGGTCCCACCGAGGTCCGGCATGAGGGCGGCCATTAGAATACGGCCACTTTTCCGCGGGCGCCCTCCGCGGCGGCACGCCAGCGCGCCGGCCCTGGCGCCCGTACTTCGGCCCACCTGCCTGCGCCGCGCCCTCACCAAAAAACACAGTGTCCTACGTCTCCGAAACACGGCGCCGCCGCACCTTCGCCATCATTTCCCACCCTGACGCGGGCAAGACCACGCTCACGGAAAAGCTGCTGCTGTTCTCGGGTGCGATCCAGATCGCGGGCGCCGTCAAGGGCCGCAAGGCCAGCCGCCACGCCACCAGCGACTGGATGGAGATCGAAAAGCAGCGCGGCATCTCGGTGGCCAGTTCGGTCATGCAGATGGCCTACCGCGAACACGTGGTGAACCTGCTGGACACGCCAGGCCACAAGGACTTCTCGGAAGACACCTACCGCGTGCTCACCGCGGTCGATTCGGCCCTGATGGTGATCGACGCGGCCAACGGCGTGGAGGCGCAGACGCGCCGCCTGATCGAGGTCTGCCGCCAGCGCGACACGCCCATCATCACCTTCGTGAACAAGATGGACCGCGAAGTGCGCGAACCGCTGGACATCCTGGACGAGGTCGAGCGCGAGCTGGGCATGCCCTGCGTGCCCATGACCTGGCCCGTGGGCCAGGGCAAGGGTTTCGGCGGCATCATCAACCTGCGCACGCAGGCCATGACGGTGTTCGAGTCGGGCAGCGAGCGCCGCCCGCAGGACTTCGAGACCATTCCCCTGTCGGACGCCGCCAACCTGCGCGCGCGTTTCGGCAGCGAATTCGACGCCGCCATCGAGAGCATGGAACTCGCCGTGGGCGCCTCGCCCACCTGGGACCACGAGGCCTTCCTCGCCGGCAAGCAGACGCCGGTGTTCTTCGGCTCCGGCGTGAACAACTTCGGGGTCATGGAAGTGCTGGATGCGCTGGTGGACCTGGCCCCCTCGCCGCGTCCCCGCCTGAGCAGCCTGCAGGTGAACAAGCAGCCGGTCGAGAAAACCGTGCAGCCCGAAGACCAGAATTTCTCAGGCGTGGTGTTCAAGGTACAGGCCAACATGGACGCCAACCACCGCGACCGCATCGCCTTCGTGCGCGTGGCCTCGGGGCGGTACACGCCGGGCATGAAGCTCAAGGTGCAGCGCACCGCCAAGGAACTGCGCCCCACCAGCGTGGTGACCTTCATGTCGCAGCGCCGCGAGGCGGTGGAAGAGGCCTATGCCGGCGACATCATCGGCTTCACCACCCATGGCGGCGTGCAGCTGGGCGACACCATCACCGACGGCGCCAGCCTGCAGTTCACCGGCCTGCCGTTCTTCGCGCCCGAACTGTTCATGACGGTCATCCTGAAGAACCCGCTGCGCACCAAGCAGCTGCAGCAGGGCCTGGCCCAGCTCGGTGAAGAAGGCGCGATCCAGGTCTTCAAGCCCGACGCCGGCGGTGCCATGCTGCTGGGTGCGGTGGGCCAGCTGCAGTTCGAAGTGGTGCAGCATCGCCTCAAGACCGAATACGACGCCGACGTGCGGCTGGAGGGCTGCCAGTACACCGGCGCCCGCTGGATCACCGCCGACAGCCCGGCCGACCTGCGTGCGTTCACCGATGCCTACCCGCTGCGGCTCGCGCACGACGCGGCGGACACGCTGGCCTACCTGTGCACCTCGCCCTACGACGTGCGCCTGGCCCAGGAGCGGTTTCCCAAGATCCATTTCCATCCGTTGCGCGAGCACGCCGGCCTGGCGCTGCAGGCCGCCGGTTGAGCGCAGACCATCGCCCGACCGTGGGAGCGACGCTGCCATCCCCTTCCATGGCCCGCGCGGTCCGTGCCCCGCGGGATGGCTGGCGGGCAGCCGCCCCCTTTCTGGTGATCTGGAGCGCCCTGATGGCGCTGTACGGCACCTGGCTGATGGCCTTCTGGCCCGGCATCCTGGGGGAGGACTCGGTGTCCATCCTGCTGGAGGTGGAGCGCGCAGGCGACTTCCGCTCCGGCAAGACCGTCTTCTGGTACTACTTCGTGCGCCTGTTCTACGAGGGCACGCGGCGGGTGGAAGTGCCCGTGGCGGTGCTGCTGTGCCTGTGCGCGCTGATCTTCGCCCGCGTGCTGGCGTGGTACTGGCGGCAGGGCCTGAGAAAGAGCTTCGCGGTGGTGCTGGTGCTGGTGTGCCTGGCACCGCACATGGTTTACTTCATGGGCACGCTGTACCCGGACGGCATCTTCGCCGTGGCGTCCTGCGGCCTGCTGTTCGAGCTGTGGCTGGCGGCCCGCCAGCGCACGATGGGCGCGGCCTCGCTGACCATGGTGGCCGTGGCGCTGCCCTTCGCGGCCTTCGCCCGGCCGAACGGCATCGTCTTTCTGCTGCCGGCCGTTGCCGTGCTACTGCTCCTGGACCGCCGCAGCCGCTGGACGCTGGCGGCGGTCATCGGTGCGGTGGGCTCGGCGATGTTCGCGGGCCACCAGCTGCATCCGTCCAGGACACAGGAAGCCGTCTATCCCATGGTGGTCTTCGAGACCGTGAACTTTCTCAAGCCCCGGGCCATGAACCGCCTGTGGGACCAGTACCCCCACATGAACGATCCCTGGGTGCTGGACCGGCCCAAGGTGTCGCCCGCGACGATCGAGATGCTCGGGCGCTACCGCCCCCTGCCGCAACTGCAGGCCTATGCCGACCCGGCGTACTGGGACATGCTCGTCTTCCACCCCGAAGGCCCACAGGTGCAAGGCCTGCCGCAGCCCGACCAGAAGGCACTGGTGCGTGAATTCTTCACCTACAACCTCTGGCAGAACCTGCCCGACTTCATCGCCAGCCGGGTCAACGTCTTCCTGGCCGCCGCGCTCGCGCAGGGCGGCTTTCCCTCCGTGACCTACGCCACCTACGTGCTGCAGCGCACGCAGTCGGCGTCGGTCTTTCGCCAGTTCGACCTGCGCGGCGTGGAGCGCCGCTTCATCGCCCTGCAAAAGGCCAGCCATGCATGGCGGTGGCTGCTGTGGACCCCTTGGCTCGGCATGATTTTGCTGGTGTGGGCCCTGTGCCGTGGCATCGCCCGGCGCGACCTGCCCGTGCTGATCGTGGCGTTGCCCATGGCCGTGCAGCTGGTGGCCATCTTCCTGCTGTCCACCGCGGGCGAATACCGTTATCTCCTACCGTTTTTCACCCTGCCCCTGGCCCTGCTTCCCGCTTTCGCCTTGCGCCGCCCCACCCCGGCCCGCCCCGTGTCGGCATGACACGCCCCCTGCCTTCTCACCATGTCCCTTTTACTCACGTCCCTGACCCTGTTGTGCGTGCTCGGCATCTCGCTCGGGCAACTGCTGTTCAAGAAGGCCGCCATGATGCTGCCGGCCCAGCCGGTGCTGACCGACTGGATCTTCAACGGCTGGCTCATCGTCGCCCTGGCGCTCTACGGCGTGACCACGCTGCTGTGGATCTGGGTGCTGCGCAGCGCACCGCTGCACCTGGCCTATCCGTTCATGGGCCTGGCCTTCCTGATCGTGCCGGCGCTGGGGTGGCTGTTCCTCGATGAGCCGCTGCATCTGCAGACCTTCATCGGGGGGGCGCTGATCCTGGCAGGCATCGCCGTGGCGGGGAGGGCTTCGGCATGACGAAGCACACCATGAGCGTCGCCGTCGCCATCCCCTGCTACAAGGTCACCCAGCATGTGCTGGAGGTGATCCGCACGATTCCGGCCAGCGTGTCCCGCATCTACGCGGTGGACGACGCCTGCCCCGACGGCAGCGGCGCCTTCGTCCAGCAGCACTGCACCGACCCGCGCGTGCAGGTGCTGTTCAACCCCGAGAACCAGGGCGTGGGCGGGGCCGTGGTCACGGCCTACCGCCAGGCCGTCGCAGACGGCATCGACATCGTGGTCAAGATCGACGGCGACGGCCAGATGAACCCCCGCCTGCTGCCGCTCTTCGTGCGCCCCATCCAGGACGGCCGGGCCGACTACACCAAGGGCAACCGCTTCTTCCGGCCCGAATCGGTGCGCGGCATGCCCGGGATGCGCCTGTTCGGCAATGCCGTGCTGTCGTTCATGACCAAGCTCAGCTGCGGCTACTGGTCCATCATGGACCCGACGAACGGCTACACCGCCATCCACACCAGCGTGCTGCGCGAGCTTCCGCTGGACAAGCTGGAGCGCCGCTACTTCTTCGAGACCGACATGCTGTTCCGCTTGAACACGCTGCGGGCGGTGGTGCGCGACGTGCCCATGGACGCCGTGTACGCGGACGAAGAATCGAACCTCAAGATCGGCAAGGTCCTGCCCGAATTCCTGAAGAAGCACGCCTCGCGCTTGGCCCGGCGCTATGTGTACAGCTATCTGGTGCGCGACTTCAACGTGGGCTCCATCTACAGCCTCTTCGGCATGCTCCTGCTACTGGCCGGGGGCCTGTTCGGCGCGATGCACTGGATCAACAGCGCCTACGGCACCCATCCGGCCACGAGCGGCACCGTGATGCTGGCGGCGCTGCCGGTGCTCATCGGCATCCAGTTCCTGGTGGCGTTCCTGCACTACGACGTGGGCAGCGTGCCCACCGAGCCACTGAGCACCTACCTGCATCCGGACGACCTCGATGCCGCCGCCGACCTGGCGGGAAAGGCCATGCCATGAGCGTCTCCCAAGGCCACATCGCTCCCAACGCCAGCCACACCCTCGCACCGTCCGAGCGCGCCACCCTGCACTGGATGCTGTGGGGGCTGGTCGTGCCCCTCATCTTCTACGCGGCGCGCACGGTGGAAGTGCTCACGCGGGTGGAAATTCCGTTCGACTCGCTGCACACCTACCTGCCGCTGGCGCGCCAGTTGCTGGAGGATGCGGCGCAGCTGTTCAGCGATCCGAAGATGCTCAAGGTGGCGCCCGGCGCGGTCGTCTACATGGCGCTTTCGGGGGCGGACCCGGTGGCCGTCAAGGCCGCGAATCTCGCGATCTCGCTCGTGGCGCTGGTGCTCACGTTCGATACCGCACGCAAGATCGGCGGCCGCGTGGCCGCCGCCGCCGCGGCCTGGCTGTTCGTGCTGCCCCACATGCTGGTGGAGGCCGGGGCGGTGCTCATGGGCGAAGCGCCCTTCGTGTTCCTGGTTGCCGTGTGGCTCTGGGCCACCACCTATGCGGTAGACACCACGGCCGGTACGCGCGCAGCGCGCTGGCGGATCGGCGCCGTGGTTTTGGCGGGCCTGGCCCTCGCCGCGGCCACCCTGACCCGCGGGACCTACATGTACTGGCTGCCGTTCGCCGTGGTGGCTTTCTTCGCCGCATCGCGCAAGCTGCAGGGCGCGCAACGCGGGGCGGCCGTGCGCATCGCGGCGGTGCACCTGATCGCCCTCGCACTGGTAGGCGCCTACATGGCGCGGCAGAACGAGGAATTCGGCCGGCCCATTGTCGCCACGGGCACAGGCGCGGCGCTGTACTTCGGCAGCAACCCCGTGCTGTCGGGCTACGAGCCGCCGTACTTCGGACTGGTCCATGACGAGTCCACCATCACGGACGGCCAGGGGCACCTCTCGATCGAGGGCGACCGCCGCCTGATGGCCGTGGCCAAGACCATGCTGCGCGAAACGCCCTTCCCGGTGCTGGCGCAGATGTACGTGCAAAAGCTCGGCGCCGTGCTGTTCTTCAGCCGCGCGCACCTGGACCGCCATGTCATGAACGACCGGTCCTGGCGCGTGGTGCTGGTGATCCTGGCGTGCCTGGGGGCGTGGGGCGGACGCCGGCACCTGATGGTGTGGATGGTCACCGGCGCCGAGGCCTACCAGTGCGCGGTGCACGTGCCGGTGCTCTACAACCCGCGCTACAGCATCAGCGCGCTCGATATCCTGTTCGTGCTGCTGGCCGCGCAGGGCGTGGCGATGCTGTGGCGCCAGCCACGCCGGGGCATGGCCCTGGGCGGCGCCCTGGCCACCATCGTGGCGGGCGTGGCGCTGGGCGCCTACCACCTGCGCACCAGCGCGCCGCTCATGCCCGACCTGAGCCTCGGGCACCCCGTGCTGCTGCAGATGGCCGAGCCCGGCACGGTCCAGACCCAGGGGTGGGAGGGCGACCCGTTCACGGCCGAGGTGCCCATGGCGTCCGGGAAAGCCCTGGTCGAGTGGCGCGCGAAGGTCTTCAAGATGGATGGCATCTCCATCCTGCGGCTGCCCCTGGAGCGCCTGGAAGGCCAGTGCCAGCGCCTGTGGGTGGGCTACACCCGGCCCGATGGTGCCGCACGCGCCAGCCTCGTGCGCCTGGACGGCCTGAAGGCCGGGCAGGACATCACCTGGGGCACGATGCCGCTGTTGATGCCCGGCCCGCCAGGGCGCCTGACGATGGAGTTCCACTGCAAGCCGGGCACGCGCATGCAGTTCGGCGAGCTGGGCCTGTACGAGGCCAGCGAGGGACGTTTCTACCGGGAGAAGGCGCTCAGCCCACCCTGAGACTCCGCTTTCCCCCAGCCCCCCACACCGGAGGCCCTTCTGCACGGCCGGACATGGCCTTGCAGCTCTTTTCCTTGACGGACACTCTGCCATGCGCTTTTTCAACGCTCACCGGATTCTGGCAGCGGCACTGTCCCTGCTGGGAGCCGCTGCGCAGGCGGACACCGCCCCCCGCCCGGCGCGCGCGCCGTTCATCGTCGCCCCGACCATCGTCGGCACGATGGTGTGCGACGAGGCCGCCAACGACCCGCGGGTCAAGACCTACGAAGCGGCCATCGATCTGTGCCACGCGCGCAAGCGCACGGGCGCGGCGGCGATCAACCGCCTGCTCGACACGCTGGAGCCCGGCGGCCCGCGGGGGCAAGTGCAGATCGGCTTCACGGCTACGCTCCAGCTGCTGGCGCTGTACCGCAGGACCGCCAGCGGCTGGGAGATTGACACGGCGCGGGTCGATGAATTCCTGCAGCTCGTGGCCGATGTGAAACGCCCCGTCGTGCTGTACCTGGCCGGGGACCACTTTGACTCCGCTGGTCCCCTGACCGACGAGCTGGAGAAAGACCCGCGCAACCTCATGCAACTGCCTGGAGGCAAGCCGCTGGAGCTGGGCTACTTCGGCTACCGCATCGCGCCCTACACGCTGGAGACGGATGCGAGCATTCCGGTCAACCGCTACCGCTACGAGGCCCTGCGCTACGTGGCCCGGCGCATCAAGGCCCTGCCTGCGGAGCAGCAGCAGCGCATCGTCGCCATCACGCTCGCGGGCGAACTGCACCACCTGTTCCCCGATTTCGAACACGGCATGGGCGAGTACCAGAACATCCGCACCACCGACTACAGCCCGGCCTCGGTGGCGGGCTTCCAGGCCTACCTGGCCAGGCAGTACGGCAGCATCGCGGCGCTCAACCGGCAGGCCGGAACGGCCTACGCCGCGTTCAACACCGTTCCCGCCCCGTCGCACGATGTGAGCCGCGAGCCGGCCAGCAGCCTGGGCGAGCACTACGACGCCTTCGCCGACGGCACCCTGCCGCTCTCCGGCTGGCTGTGGGACCCCGCAGGCCGCGTGACCGGCCTCGACCTGTACCTGGATGCGCGCTACATCGGCCCGGTGGGGCGCGGCTACAACCGGCTGGACGTGTACCGCGCGCTGGACGAGGTCACCACGCCGAACGTGGGCTTTCGCACCGACGTGGACTTCAGTGCCCTGCGCCCCGGCAAGCACATGGCGCAGATCGTGGCGCGCGTGGGCGGGGCGCGCTTCGAGGTGGCGCAGACCGAGTTCACGGTGATGCCGCGCGACCGCCGCGTGGCGCCGCCCACCCGCCGCCCGCCGGAGGTCTTCGGCATGAAGGCCGCGAGCGAGCTGCCTGGCGTGCGCTCGTGGCTCGACCTGCCCAAGCCGCAGCAGGGCGTGCTGTTCAACCCACTGGCGCGGGACTGGAACCGTTACCGCGAGCAGCAGGTGGCGCGGCTGCTGGGCGAGTTCCACCGCATCGCCTCGAGCGAAGGGTTGCCGGCCGACAAGCTGTACTCCCACCAGATCGTGCCCAACGTGAACTCCTCCTGGAACCCGCAGCTCTTCGCGGCGGACCAGACCCTGCACGGCTCGCTGCCCTGGAAGCACGGCATCAACCTGTATGGCGGCGCCACCGACAGCGACTGGGTGCGGGGCTTCCTGGCCGAACGCAAGATCGCCGACTACGGCGTGCCGGAATTCAATCCGCAGCAGTGGAAGCGCGACGGTGCCCACCTGGCGGCCATGCAGTCGCACTACACCGGCGGCGCGCGCTTCATCAGCCCGTACTACTTTTCCGTGATTCCGAACCGGTTCAAGGGCAGCGCCGAAAACGGCGTGAACCGCATGGAGCTGGGACCGGACAACACGAAGGACGGCTCCGACCGCTTCTACCGGGCCATCATCGAGTTCGCCAAGCGCTGAGGGCCAGGGGACGCCCAACGGGGCGGCCCAGGCCCTGGTGGGCGCCTCCCCTTCCCGACTTTCCGGCCACGCCTTTTCCTGCCACCGCCATGCCTTCGCCCTCCCCCCTCCCCGCCACCTTGCAGCCCCTGGCCGCGTGGCAACCGCCGGCCACGCTCGCCGGGGTGTTCACCGACATCGACGACACCCTCACCACCGACGGCGCCATCACCGCCGATGCGCTGGCCGCCATCGCGGACCTGAAAGCGGCGGGCCTGCACGTGATCCCGATCACCGGGCGCCCCGTGGGCTGGAGCGAGCCCTTCGCGGCTGCGTGGCCGGTGGACGCCATCGTGGCGGAGAACGGCGCGGTGGCGCTGGTGGCGGAGCGGAACCAGAATGCCCTCGAGCGCAATGAAAACGCCGACATCGTGCTATCAAAATGGTATCAACAGGATGCGCCGACGCGGGCGGCCAACTACGCGCGGATGCAGGCCGTGCTGACGCAGATCGAGCGCGAAGTGCCGGGCGCGCGCCGCGCCACCGATTCCGCCGGGCGCGAGTGCGACATCGCCATCGACCACAGCGAGTTCGTGCACCTGCCGCAGGCCGCCATCGACCAGGTGGTGGACCGCCTGCACGCGGCGGGCATGCACGCCACGGTGAGCAGCATCCACATCAACGGCTGGTTCGGGGCGCACAACAAGCTGGAGGGCGCCCGCTGGATCGTGCGCGAGCGCCTGGGCCGCGACCTAGACGCCGAGATCGACCGCTGGGTGTACGTGGGCGACTCCACCAACGACCAACTGATGTTCGAGCGCTTCGCCCACAGCGTGGGCGTGGCGAACGTGGCGCGCTTCGTGCCGCAGCTGCGCCACCGGCCGCGCTACGTCACCCGGGGCGAGCGCGGCGCGGGCTTCGCCGAGGTCGCGCAGGCCATTTTGGGTGCAATGGGTCGCATGCCCTAGAAAATATTGCCCTTGTAGCTATTATTTTCATAGCAAATCAGTCCATCGCAAGCAGCGCCCCGCCCCGGTGCGCGGGGGCCTACAGCGGCTTGCCCAGGCCCAGCTTCTCCACCAGCGCCTTCTCGCGCGTGAAGGTGTCCTGCGCGAACTGGCGATAGCGCGCGCTGTCCATGTAGATCGGCACCATGTCGTATCGCGCCAGCGCGGTGCGGTAGGACTCCTGGTCCATCGCCTGCTTGAACGCATCGTGCAGGCGCTTGACCACGTCCGGCGGCGTGCCCTTGGGTGCGCCGATGCCGAAGGGCGAGTTCTGCACCACGTCGATGCCCAGTTCCTTGAGCGTGGGCGCATCGGGGAATTTCGCCAGGCGCTCGGCGCCCCAGGTGTTCAGCACGCGCAGCTTGCCTGCCTCGACCTGCGGAGCGAACCCGGTGGAGTCGGCCGCGGCCATGATCTGTCCACCCAGGATGGACTGCATCAGGTCGGCGCTGCCCTTGTACGGCACGTGCAGCAGTTGCAGGCCGAGCTGCTGCGCGGCCAGCTCCATCGTGAGGTGCGGGCTGGTCAGCGTGCCGGTGGAGCCGTAGCTGAGTTTGCCGGGGTTGGCCTTGGCATAGGCCACGAAGTCCGCCCAGGTCTTGAACGGCGAATCGGCCGGCACCACCACGCCGAAGGCGTAGCCCGTGACGTTCAGCACATAGGTGATGTCCTTGACCGGGTCCCAGTTGATCTTGGTGGTGTAGGGCATGCGGAACACGCCCAGCGGGATCTGCGCCACCGTGTAGCCGTCGGCCGCCGAGGACTGCAGCAGCTGCGCGGGCAGCGTGCCGCCGGCGCCGGGCTTGTTGTCCACGATGACCGGCTGGCCCAGCGCCTTGCCGGCGCTGTCGGCCAGCACGCGCATGGTGATGTCGGTGGGCCCGCCGGCCGGGAAGGCGATCACCAGCTTGATGGGCCGGGCGGGAAAGGATTGGGCACGGGCGGTGAGGGCGGGGGCGGCCAGGGCCGCGGCCCCGAGCTGCATGAGATGGCGGCGCTGCATGGTCGGTCGGTTCTCGCAAAGTAAGCAACCGCCATTGCAGCGCAGGGCAGCCCCGTCCCTGCAGGCCGGAAACCCTGAGGCCCTGTCACGCACGCGTCATGCACGGACCCCATTGCAACGGCGCCGGAAGGGCCGGTGCGTTCGTCCTACATGGGCCGACGGGCGGAACCGACACGGGGGCGCGGGGTGCCCGCTTAACGTCACCCCCGGCGCACGCGACTTCCAGCGTGCCGCTTCCCAGCCCCACCCCCCGCACATCCGGCCCGCAGGCCATGCCCGGGAACTGCCTATTCAAGAGGAATGGTCATGCCCAACCAACGCCACGCGCCTGTTTTCCTGGGGGTGCTTCTCGTCGTGATCGGCCTGGCCATCGGCGTGGGCGGGGTCTGGCTCATCGCCCTGGGCGGCTCGTGGTACTACCTGCCCGCGGGCCTGGCCACTTTGCTCGCCGGCTGGATGCTGGCCCAGCGCAACCCCGCCGCCCTGTGGGTCTATGCCGGGCTGGTGCTGGTGACGCTGCTGTGGTCGCTGTGGGAGGCCGGGCTGGACTGGTGGCCGCTCGCCGCACGGGGCGACGTGTTCTTCGTGCTGGGCGTGCTGCTGCTCACGCCCTGGGGGTCCCGCGGCCTGGTCTCGCCATCGCAGCGCGGCCCGCGCCGTGCGCTGGGCGTGACGCTGGCGGCCTTCCTGGCCGTGGCCGTGGCATCGTGGTTCCATGACGCGCACGACGTGCCCGGCGCCTTCGCCGCGCATGCCGCCCCCACCCCCACCACCACGGTGCCTGCCGCGGCTGGCGGCCCTGGCGACAACGGCGCCATCCCGCCCGGCGAATGGCATGCCTACGGCCGCACCGGCGAGGGCCAGCGCTACTCCCCGCTGGGCCAGATCACCCCCGACAACGTGCGCGGCCTGGAGGTCGCCTGGCAGTACCGCACCGGCGACGTGCGCGGCGAGCCCGGCGATCCGCAGGAGACGACCTTCGAGGTCACGCCGCTGAAGGTCGGCAACCGCCTGTACCTGTGCACCCCGCACCAGTCGGTCATCGCGCTCGACGCGACCACCGGCGCGCAGGTCTGGCGCTACGACACCCAGGTGCAGGGCAAAGGCGAACTGGCGCTGCAGCACCTGACCTGCCGCGGCCTGTCGTACCAGCCGCCCGAGCCGGCCACCGCCGGCACCGCGGCCGTTCCGACGGCCGCGCCAGCGCCCTCTTCCCCACCCGCAGCCAAGCCGGCCACACCCGTGCCGGCCTCGGCACCCGCCCTGCCCACCGCGTCCTGCGAAGGGCGTTTGTTCATGCCCACGGCCGATGGCCGGCTGCTCGCGCTGGACCCGCGCACCGGCGGCCTGTGCACCGATTTCGGCAACGGCACCGGGCAGATCGACCTGTGGACCGGCATGCCCAACCGCCGCCCCGGCGCCTACTACTCCACCTCGCCCGCCGTGGTCACGCGCGATCTCGTCATCATCGGCGGCACCGTGCTGGACAACGCCTCCACCAAGGAGCAGTCCGGCGTGATCCGCGCCTACGACGTGCATACCGGCGCGCTGGTGTGGAACTGGGATTCGGCCAAACCCGAGGCCACGGCGCCCATCGGCCCCGGCGAAACCTACACCGCCAATTCGCCCAACAGCTGGTCGATCTCCAGCGTGGATGAAACCCTGGGCCTGGTCTACGTGCCCATGGGCAACCAGCCGCCCGACCAGTGGGGCGGCCGCCGCAGCCCCGAGGTGGAGCGCTATTCGTCCTCCGTCGTCGCGCTCGAATTGGCCACCGGCCGCGTGCGCTGGCACTTCCAGACCGTGCACCACGACCTGTGGGACTACGACGTGCCCGCGCAGCCCAGCCTGGTGGACCTGACCGTCAAGGGCGAGCGCGTTCCCGCGCTGGTGCAGCCCACCAAGCAGGGCGAGGTCTTCGTGCTCGACCGTCGCACCGGCACCCCCATCCTGCCGGTCACCGAGGTGCCCGCCCCCCAGGGCGCCGCCGAGGGCGACCGCACCGCGCCCACGCAGCCCAAATCGGCCCTGTCGTTCGACCCCGCACCGCTCACCGGCGCGGACATGTGGGGCGTGACCCTCTTCGACCAGCTCATGTGCCGCATCGCGTTCGAGAAGCTGCGCTTCGAAGGCCGCTTCACCCCGCCCTCCACCCGCGGCACCCTGGTCTATCCCGGCAACTTCGGCGTGTTCAACTGGGGCGGCGTGGCCGTGGACCCGCAGCGCGAGATGGCGTTCACCACGCCCACCTACCTGGCCTTCACCTCGCAGCTGATCCCGCGCACCGACGACACCACCTTGCTGGTTCAGCCCGGCGGTGCGCCACCGCACGGCATGCTGCCCGCACTGAACGAAAACGTGGGCGCGCCGTTCGCCGTGCGCCTGAAGCCCTTCGTCTCGGTGCTGGGCATTCCCTGCCAGGCGCCGCCCTGGGGCTATGTGGCCGGCGCGGACCTGACCACGGGCAAGATCATCTGGAAGCACAAGAACGGCACCGTGCGCGACCTGGCCCCCGTGCCCGTGCCGTTCAAGATGGGCGTGCCCAACCTGGGCGGCCCGGTGACCACGGCCGGCGGCGTGGCCTTCCTGTCCGGCACGCTCGACTACTACGTGCGGGCCTACGATGTTTCCAACGGCAACGAGCTGTGGAAGAGCCGCCTGCCCGCGGGCGGCCAGGCCACCCCGATGACCTACACCGGGGCCGATGGCCGGCAGTACATCGTGGTGGCGGCGGGAGGGCACGGCTCGCTCGGCACGCGCACGGGGGACTGGCTGATCGCCTACGCCCTGCCGCGCACTTGACAAGGTTTTGAACCAAAAAGGCCTCCAGCACAATCGATACTAGGGCATATAGCTATTATTTTTATAGCAATCTGCCTGGGCCCTTTTGGGGATGGACCGCCCCCTCAGGCACCCGCAGCGGCGGCGCATCGCAGCCGATGCCGGCCGCGATCCAGCGCCGGGCCAGCGCGCGCACCAGCCGCACGGCCCAGGCACTGCGCCAGCCCATGACCTCGCCGGGGTCCGCGACCATGCCGCAGACATAGCGGCCCGGTGCGGCATCGCCGCCAGCGCCTTCTTCGCGCCAGCGCAGCGCCGCGCACGGGCCATGCCGGCGGCGCGACACCAGCATGCCCATCGGGCAGGGCTCGGCCAGGCAGCACAGGCCGCAGCCGTTGCAGGGCGCACCTTGCCCCGGCTGCTGCGGGGCAGAGGGGTGCAGGTGCACGACCTGCCAATCCGGGCCATGCGCTCCCGCACGGGCATCCACTTCCCGACCCGCACCAGCGCCTGCACATGCGCCGCCAGCGGCTGCATCGTCGGCCTGAATGTCGTCGGGCAGTGGCATGGGCAATTGGGGATCCAGGAAAGGCGGGCAACGCGCACGCAGGGGAAAAGAGAAGCGGACGGTCGCGAACCACGGCCCCATCCGCCAGGGCGCCCCATTGTTGCGCCACCCCGCCGTCCCTGCCCGGATGCCCATGAAAAAAGCGCCCCGGGGGGCGCTTCTCGTTCGTGCCCTGCTGCTGGCGACGGGGGCGCAGGGGCTCGGGGGATCGCAGCGGATCAGTGCTGCAGGATCTTGTTGAGGAAGTCCTTGGTGCGCGGCTGGCGGGCATCCGGGTTGTTGAAGAAATCGTCCTTGGAGCAGTCCTCCAGGATCTTTCCGCCCACGTCCATGAAGATCACGCGGTTGCTGACCTTGCGCGCGAAGCCCATTTCGTGGGTCACGCACATCATGGTCATGCCTTCGTTGGCCAGGCCCACCATCACGTCCAGCACTTCGCCCACCATTTCGGGGTCGAGGGCGGACGTGGGTTCGTCGAACAGCATCACGATGGGGTCCATCGACAGCGCGCGGGCGATCGCCACGCGCTGCTGCTGGCCGCCCGACAGCTGGCCGGGGAACTTGTCCTTGTGCGCCGACAGGCCCACGCGGTCCAGCATCTTGAGGCCGCGCTTCTTGGCCTCGTCCGCGCCGCGGCCCAGCACCTTGATCTGCGCGATCGTCAGGTTCTCGGTCACCGACAGGTGGGGGAACAATTCGAAGTGCTGGAACACCATGCCCACGCGGCTGCGCAGCTTGGGCAGGTTGGTCTTGGGGTCGTGCACGGCGATGCCGTCCACGAAGATCTCGCCCTTCTGGAAGGGTTCGAGCGCGTTGATGGTCTTGATCAGCGTGGACTTGCCGGAGCCCGACGGGCCGCACACCACCACGACTTCGCCCTTCTGGATGGAAGTGGAGCAGTCGGTCAGCACCTGGAAGCTGCCGTACCACTTCGAGACATTCTTCATTTCAATCATTGCTATTTCCTCACTCTTTCCGCTCAGCGGATGATGGCGATTTTCCGGTGCAGGCGCTTGACGACCCAGGACAGTGCGAAGCACATCGCGAAGTACACGACGGCTGCCAGCAGGTAGGCCTCGATCGGCCGCCCATAGTTCTTGCCCGCCGTCTCGAAGCCCTTGAGCATGTCGTAGGCGCCGATGGCGTAGACCAGCGAAGTGTCCTGGAACAGGATGATGGTCTGCGTGAGCAGCACGGGCAGCATGTTGCGGAACGCCTGCGGCAGGATCACGAGCTTCATGTTCTGGCCGTAGGTCATCCCGAGCGCCTGGCCCGCGAACACCTGTCCGCGGGAGATCGACTGGATGCCGGCCCGCATGATCTCGCTGAAGTACGCGGCCTCGAAGGCGATGAAGGTGATGATGGCCGACAGCTCCGAGCGGTAGCTCGTGCCGATTCCGCCGGGCAGGGCCGCGTAGAACGAGGCCGGCACCAGCAGGAAGAACCACAGGATCACCATCACCAGCGGGATGCTGCGCATGCCGTTGACGTAGAACGTGGCCGGCGCGTCCAGCCACTTCTTGCCCGACAGGCGCATCAGCGCCAGCACGGTGCCCAGCAGGATGCCGCCGACCGTGGCGATCAGCGTCAGCATGATGCTGAAGTAAAAGCCCTTGACGACGAACTTGCTGATGATGTCCCAGTTGTAGAAGGAAAGGTCGAGATTCATCATGTCAGTGGCCTCCCCCCGTGCCGCCGGACACGATCAGGCCGGGAACGCGCGTGCGCTTTTCGATAAAGGCCATGATGCGGTTGATGGCGAAGGCCGAGATCACGTACAGGCCCGTCACGGCCAGATAGATTTCGATGCCGCGCGAGGTCTCTTCCTGCGCCTGCATCGCGAACATCGTCAGTTCGGCCACCGACACGGCGAAGGCCACGGACGAGTTCTTGAAGATGTTCATCGTCTCGCTCGTGAGCGGCGGAATGATGATGCGAAACGCCATCGGCAGCAGCACGTAGCGGTAGTACTGCACGGTGGTGAAGCCCATGGCCATGCCCGCGTAGCGCTGGCCGCGCGGCAGGGCCTGGATGCCCGCCCTCACCTGCTCGGCGATCCGTGCCGAGGTGAAGAAGCCCAGCGCCAGCACCACGAGGATGAAGCCCGAGACGCCCTTGAGCACCGGGAAGATCGCCGGCAGCACGTGGTACCACAGAAAAATCTGCACCAGCAGCGGAATGTTGCGGAACAGCTCGACCCAGGCATTGCCGAAGCCGACCAGCACCTTGTTGTCGGGCAGCGTGCGCAGTGTCCCGACGATCGATCCCATCACCAGCGCGATGACCAGGGCCAGCAGGGCCACCGACACCGTCCAGCCCCAGGCAGAGAGCATCCACTGGAGGTAGGTCGGGTATTCACCCCCTGGGTCCTGCAGGAAGACTTGCCAATCCCAATTTGATCCCATGGGAAATCCTTCTCAAATCTCGTTGTCTTCAAACTTGGCGCCCCATCCCGGGCATCCCTGCCGGGGAAACAAACAAACGCCCACCGTCAGGTGGGCGTTTGCCGCATGCGAGCGCCGGGCGCTCAGTCCTTGGTGGCGTACTCTTCCATGGGCTTGTCGTTGGGGTTCGCCCAGGCCGCCTTCGTCGCTTCGCTCGCTGGCAGGCCGATCTTCACGTTGTTCGGGGGCACGGGCTGCAGGAACCACTTGTCGTACAGCTTGGCCATGTCGCCGGACTTGATATGCGCCTTGATGCTGTCGTCCACGGCCTTCTTGAAGGCGGGGTCGTCCTTGCGGATCATGATCGCGATGGGTTCCACGCTCAGCACTTCGCCGACGATCTTGAAATCGTTGGGGCTCTTGGACTTGGCGATGTTGGAAGCCAGGATCGAGCCGTCCATGATGAAGGCGTCGGCGCGGCCGGATTCCAGCAGCAGGAAGCTGTCGGAATGGTCCTTGCCGAACACTTCCTTGAACGTCAGGCCTTCGGCGCGCTTGTTCTTGCGCAGCGTCTGCACCGAGGTGGTGCCCGTGGTGGTGGCGATGTTCTTGCCGTTCAGGTCCTTGATGCCGGTGATGCCCGAATCGGCCTTGACGGCGATGCGCACTTCCTCGACATAGGTCGTGACCGCGAAGGCGACGTCCTTCTGGCGGGCCGCGTTGTTGGTGGTGGAGCCGCACTCGATGTCCACGGTGCCGTTTTGCACCAGGGGGATGCGGTTTTGCGACGTGACGGGCTGGTACTTGACGTCCAGCTTGGCCAGGCCGAGCTGCTTTTGCACGTCGGCGATCACCTTGGCGCACACGTCGTAGTGGAAGCCCGTGTACTTGCCGTCACCCAGGGTGTACGACAGGCCGGAGGATTCGCGCACACCTTCGGTGATCGTGCCGGAGGCCTTGATCTTGGCCAGCGTGTCGTTGGCTTGCGCGAATGCGCTCCCTGCGGCCAGGGCGGTGATGGCGACTGCCAGCAAATGCTTCTTCATCAGGATCTCCTTAGAACTTACGGATACAACGGAAACAATCATTCTAGATAGTGGCACGGAGTGGAATTCGCCACCATGCCGAATACCCGGAACATCGGGTCAGCGCAGCTAAAAAACGGCGCTCAAAACGGAACCTGATCGGTGGGATAGCGCCAGAAATCCCGCAAGAGATAGCTCACCGGAAGATTGAGCGCGCGGTTGGACGGGGGGATGGGCTGGGCGAACCACTTGTCGTAGATGGGATAGATCTCGCGGCTGGTGATCAGCCGGCGCATCTCGTCGTCCACCAGCTTCTTGAACGCGGGGTCGTTCTTGGGCAGCATGATGGCCAGCGGCTCGGTGGTGATGAACTTGCCGACCACCTTCAAGGCGGCCGGATTGGGGCGGTTGGACGCCAGGCCGTAGAGCAGCACGTCGTCCATCGCGAAGGCGTCGGCCTCGCCCTTTTCCACCATCTCGACGGCCCGGGCATGGTCCGGGGCTTCGACGATGTTGATCTGCAGGAGCCGCTCGCGGTTGATCTGCTGTGCCGCCTTCAAGGGCGTGGTGCCCTTGGTGGACACGAGCTTCTTGCCGCTGAGGTCTTCGATGCGGTCCACGTTGCTCTGGGCCGGCACCAGCAGGCGGGCGCCGGTGATGAAGTGGGGCACAGTGAACGCCACGACCTGGCGACGTTCGGCATTGTTGGTGGTGGAGCCGCACTCCATGTCGGCGCGGCCTTTCTCGATGGTCTCCATGCGGTTGGCCGAGGTGACCGGCACGAATTCCACATCCATGTCCTTGCGGCCGGTCTTCTTGCGAACGACCTCGGCGATCCGCTGGCACAGCTCCACCGCATAGCCCACGGGCTTGCCGGCGTCCACATAGGAGAAGGGCACCGAGGATTCCCGGTAGGCCAGCACCAGCTTGCCGCCGGCGGTGACCCGCTCCAGTACCCCCTGCGCGGAGACAGCCATGCCCCAGCACAAGGCGGCAACGCCCCATACGGCCTTCCAATGGAATGTTTTCATGGCTTGTCTCAAAGTTCGTAAGTTCTAACCTGAGCAAACACCGTGCCAGGCCGGGCCTCTCTGTTGGGCGAAGGCTTGTGCACTTCGCTCCGGACGCCGGGACGGAATGTACGTCCCGTCACACGGTCTTTCCAATGCCAAATGCACGGTGGAATATGCATTTGACACATAACCTGACCCTGCGGTCAAAGGGGCTTGTCCGTACTGTGGGCCTGCAGGTAGGTCCACAGCGACTGCGCGATGCCCTTGGAGGGTTCCTTGCCGGACGGCTTTTCGCGGTAGGCCCGCACTTCCATCGCCATCTGCAGGTCCTCCACGCCCGGGGGCGCCGCACTAACCAGGCGGCGCGAGCGCAGTTCCTTCTTCACCGCGCTGTGCGGCAGGAAGGCCACCCCGTGCCCCTCGACCGCCATCGCCTTCAGTCCCTCGGCCATGTCGGTTTCATAGACGCGGTCCAGGTGGATGGCCGTGCCCGACTGCTTGAGGATCAAATCCGTCACGCGGCCCAGATAGGCCCCGGGTGCATACCCCAGGTAGGGCAGCGGCTCGCCCGCGCGGCCCGGCAGGCTGAACAGGGGCTGGCCATCGGCATTGGCGCGCGAATAGGGCGAGAGGATTTCCTGGCCCAGGGTCACCATTTCGTAGCGGTCGGCGTCGAGCTGGAAGGGCTGCGAGGGATGGTGGTAGGCGATCAGCAGGTCGCACCCCCCCTCCACCAGGCGCAGCACGGCATCGTGCACGTTGAGCGCGATGAGGCGGCTCTTGACCGGCCCGAAACGCTCGCGCAGGCTCGACAGCCAGGCGGGAAAGAACGTGAAGGCGAGCGTGTGCGGCACCGCGAACTCGATCATGTCCTTGCCGGCGCTGGTGTGGGCCCGCAGCATGGCGCGGGTGTTCTGCATGGCCTGCAGCATCTCCAGCGCTTCTTCATAGAGCGTCTTGCCCGCGGGCGTGAGCCGGGTCGGGTAGGAGCTGCGGTCCACCAGATCGGTGCCGGCCCAGGCCTCCAGCGCCTGGATGCGGCGCGAGAACGCCGGCTGGGTCACGTGGCGCAATTGCGCTGAACGGCTGAAGCTGCGCGTTTCCGCGAGGCTGACGAAATCCTCGAGCCACTTGGTTTCCATGGCGCGCATTATCGGGGGCCGCGCGCGCCTGCGCCGCAAGGCCCCTTGGGGAAACCCTGCACCGGGCCCTGCCACGTTTGCTTGCAAAATGGCTTCGGCGCTCCGAGCGCCGCCCCGTCCGGGCCCCTGGCGCACAAGGCCGGCGGGCAGAGTGACCCGCACGCCACGTTGTCCGTTCTCTCGACCCTCTGCCTCCCATGTCCTCACTTCCCCCGTCCGGGCCCGTGTCCCACGACGCGGCACGGCCTGCCGCACCGCCCGACGACGCTCCCCGCTCCCTGCGCATCGAAGACTGGCTCACCGTCATCGTGATGGCAGCGCTGGCCCTCATCACCTTCGCCAACGTGCTCGTGCGATACTTCACCAACTCCTCCTTCGCCTGGACCGAGGAGATCTCGGTCTTCCTCATGATCGTCCTGGCGCTGGTGGCGGGCTCCGCCGCGGTCGCGCGCGACCAGCACATCCGCATCGAATGGTTCGCCGAGGGCGGCTCGGCGGCCCGCCGGCACGCGCTGGCGCGCTTCGGTGCGCTGATGGTGGCGCTGCTGTTCGGCGTGATCGCCGTGCTGAGCGTGCGGGTAGTGTGGGACGACTACCGCTTCGGCGAGACCTCTCCCGGTATCGGCGTACCACAGTGGTGGTACTCGGTGTGGCTGCCGCTGCTGTCCGCACTGATCACCTGGCGGGCGGTGGGGCTGTTCATCCGCCGGAGCCGCACGGCCTCCTCGGCGGGCCGGCAGGACACTTCCGCATGATCGCGACCCTGCTGTTCGTGGCGTTCCTCGCCATGATGTTCGTGGGCGTGCCCATCGGCGCCGCGCTGGGGCTGGCGGGGGTGGCGGCCATTGCGCTGGCCAATGCCGACAGCCAGTGGTTCGGCCTGCTGGCCGTGCCCCAGAACTTCTATGCCGGCCTGGGCAAGTACCCGCTGCTGGCCATTCCCATGTTCGTGCTCGTGGGCTCGATCTTCGACCGCTCCGGGGTGGCGCTTCGGCTCGTGAACTTCGCGGTGGCCATCGTGGGCCGCGGCCCGGGCATGCTGCCCCTGGTGGCCATCGCCGTGGCGATGTTCCTGGGCGGCATCTCCGGCTCGGGCCCGGCCAATGCGGCCGCGGTGGGTGGCGTGATGATCGCGGCCATGTCGCGGGCGGGCTATCCGGGCTCGTTCTCCGCCAGCGTGGTGGGCGCCGCGGCGGCCACCGACATCCTGATCCCGCCCTCCGTCGCGTTCATCATCTATTCGGTGCTGGTGCCAGGCGCCTCGGTGCCCGCGCTGTTCGCGGCCGGCATGATTCCCGGCGTGCTCGCCGGCATCGCGCTGATCGTGCCCGCGGTGTGGCTGGCCCGCCGGCACAAGATGGGCGCGCTCGAATCCTCCATGCCGCGCCCGCCGTTCTGGCGCAGCCTGCGCGAGGCCTCCTGGGGCTTGGCCGCGCCGGTCCTGATCCTGGGCGGCATGCGGGCGGGCTGGTTCACCCCCACCGAGGCGGCCGTGGTGGCGGTGTTCTACGGCCTGTTCGTGGGCATGTGCATTCACCGAACGATCAAGGTGCGCGACCTGTTCCCCATCCTGCGCGAGGCGGGCGAACTCTCGGCCGTGATCCTGCTGGTGGTGTCGCTGGCCGGCATCTTCGCGTTCTCGCTGTCCACGCTGGGCGTGATCGATCCGGTGGCCAAGGCCATCGTGAACTCGGGCCTGGGCGAATACGGCGTGATGGCGCTGCTGATCCTGCTGCTCATCACGGTGGGCATGTTCCTCGACGGCATCTCGATCTTCCTGATCTTCGTGCCGCTGCTGCTGCCCATCATGCAGCACTACCAGTGGGACCCGGTGTGGTTCGGCGTCATCCTCACGCTCAAGGTCGCCCTGGGCCAGTTCACGCCGCCGCTGGCCGTGAACCTCATGGTGTCGTGCCGCATCGCCGGCGTGCGCATGGAGTCCACCGTGCGCTGGGTGGGGCCGATGCTGCTGGCGATGTTCGTCGTCATGGTGCTGGTCATCGCCTTCCCGCAGCTGGCGCTGTGGCTGCCCGCCCGCCTGGGCTACTGACCCCATCGACCCCACCGCCCCCTTTTCACCGAGAACCAGGAGACTGAACCCATGAAACTGCGCACCTTCCTCACCAGCGCCGTCGCTGCCGCCGCCGCACTGGCCTTCGCCACGCCGGCCCTGGCGCAAAACTACAAGAGCGAATACCGCATGTCGCTGGTGCTGGGCACCGCCTTCCCCTGGGGCAAGGGCGGCGAACTGTGGGCCAACAAGGTCCGCGAACGCACGCAGGGCCGCATCAACATCAAGCTCTACCCCGGCGTTTCGCTGATCCAGGGCGACCAGACGCGCGAGTTCAGCGCGCTGCGCCAGGGCGTCATCGACATGGCCGTGGGCTCCACCATCAACTGGTCGCCCCAGGTCAAGCCGCTCAACCTGTTCTCACTGCCCTTCCTGTTTCCCGACTACGCCGCCGTGGATGCGGTGACGCAAGGCGAGGTGGGCAAGAGCATCTTCCAGACGCTGGACAAGGCCGGCGTGGTGCCGCTGGCCTGGGGCGAGAACGGCTACCGCGAAATCTCCAACTCCAAGCGCCCCATCAAGAGCCCCGAAGACCTCAAGGGCCTGAAGATCCGCGTGGTCGGCTCGCCGCTGTTCCTGGACACCTTCTCCGCACTGGGCGCCAACCCCACCCAGATGAGCTGGGCCGACGCCCAGCCCGCCATGGCCAGCAGCGCCGTGGACGGGCAGGAGAACCCGGTGTCGGTCTACATGGCCGCCAAGCTCTACACCGTGGCGCAGAAATACATGACCCTGTGGGGCTACATGAACGACCCGCTGATCTTCGTGGTCAACAAGGACATCTGGAACTCCTGGACGCCCGCCGACCGCGAAATCGTCAAGCAGGCCGCCATCGACGCCGGCAAGGAACAGATCGCCATCGCGCGCAAGGGCATGGTCGAAGCCGACAAGCCCCTGCTCAAGGAAATCGCCAGCCACGGGGTGACGGTGACCCAGCTCAGCCCCGCCGAGCGCATGGCCTTCGCCAAGGCCACGCGCCCGGTGTTCGACAAGTGGAAGGGCCAGATCGGCGCGGACCTGGTGGACCAGGCCGAGAAGGCGATCGCAGCGCGCAAGCCCTGACGGGCCGGGCCGGCCTGCGGGCCGGCGCCCGTGCACCAGGGCGCGCTGCGGCGGCCCGTCAGCCGGCCTCTCCGCTTTGCTGCAGCGCCCACATGCTGGCGTAGCGGCCGCCCTGCTCCAGGAGCGCGGCATGGGTGCCGCGCTCGATGATGCGGCCGGCTTCCATCACCAGGATCTCGTGCGCATCCACCACCGTGGAGAGGCGGTGCGCGATCACCAGGGCCGTCTTGTTGCGCGCCGCGCTTTTCAGCTCGGTCTGAATGGCCCGCTCATTGGCTGAATCGAGCGCAGACGTCGCCTCGTCGAAGATCAGGATCGGCGGGTTCTTCAGCAGCGTGCGGGCGATCGCCACCCGCTGCTTCTCGCCGCCGGAGAGCTTGAGGCCGCGCTCGCCCACCTGCGTGGCATAACCCAGCGGCGTGGCGGCGATGAAGCCGTGGATGCGCGCGGCCTGGGCGGCGGCTTCCACGGCATCCTGGCCCGCGCCCGGGTGGCCGTAGGCGATGTTGTAGGCGATGGTGTCGTTGAACAGCACGGTGTCCTGCGGCACGATGCCGATGGCGCGCCGCAGGCTGTCCTGCGTGACGGCCCGAATGTCCTGCCCGGCCACCGTGATTCGGCCCGACTGGATGTCGTAGAAGCGAAAGAGCAGGCGCGCCAGCGTGGACTTGCCCGAGCCCGAAGGCCCCACCACCGCCACCGTCTTGCCAGCAGGAATCTCGAAGCTGATGCCGTGCAGGATGGGCCGCGCGCTGCCCGCACGGCTTTCGTAGGCGAAGTGCACGTCTTCGAAGCGCACGGCCGGGTGCTCCAGGTGGACCAGCGGCTGGGCGCCGGGCGCATCGGCCACCTCGCGCTCCTTGTCCATCAGGGTGAACATCTTGTCGAGATCGGTCAGGCTCTGCTTGATCTCTCGGTAGATCACGCCCAAAAAGTTGAGCGGAATGTAGAGCTGGATCATGAAGGCGTTCACCATGACCAGATCACCCAGCGTCATGCGGCCATCGGCCACGCCTTGCGCGGCACGCCACAGCATGGCTACCAGGCCGGTGGCGATGATGAGCTGCTGCCCGTTGTTCAGCAGCGACAGCGAGGTCTGGCTCTTGAGCCGCGCATGGCGCAGCCGCTGCAGGCTTTCGTCGTAGCGCTGGGCTTCGAACGCCTCGTTGTTGAAGTACTTGACGGTCTCGTAGTTCAGCAGCGAGTCCACCGCCTTGGCGTGCGCGGCCGAGTCGAACTCGTTGGCCTGCCGGCGGAACTTCGTGCGCCATTCGGTCAGCAGCACGGTGAACGCGATGTAGAGGCCCAGGGCGCCCAGCGTGATCCAGGCGAACCACGCGTCGAACTTGACGGCCAGCACGGTGAGCACCAGGAACACCTCGATCAGGGTGGCGCCGATGTTGAACAGCGTGAACGAGATCAGCGATTCGATGCCGCGCACGCCGCGTTCGATGTCGCGCGTCATGCCACCCGTCTGCCGCTCCAGGTGAAAGCGCAGGCTCAAGGCATGCAGGTGCTCGAACGTCTGCAGCGCGATGCTGCGGGCCGCGCCCTGCGTGGCCTTGGCGAAGACCAGTTCCCGCAGTTCGGTCAGGATGGAGGTGGACAGGCGCAACCCGCCATAGGCCAGCAACAGGGCGATGGGCACGACCACCACGGCGGCGGGGTCGCCCGGAGCGATCGACATGGCATCGATCAATTGCTTGAGCAGCAGCGGCACTCCGACGTTGGCCACCTTGGACCCCACGACGAAGACCAGCGCCGCGATCACCCGCCATTTGTATTGCCAGAGATAGGGAACGAGCCGGCCGAGCGTGGCCCAGTCGGTGCGGGAGCCGGCGCCGGGGCGCGCGACGAGAGGGGGTGGGGATTCGCCGTGGGGGCGCATGAAGGACAATTCCGGTTGTTGTTTTTACCGAGATTGTGCCCATGACCGCTCTTCCCAGCGCTGCGTTGACCGAATTGCCCACCGACAAGGAGCTGGTGCTCAAGGTGATTCCGATGCCGGCCGACTGCAACGCCAACGGCGACATCTTCGGCGGCTGGGTCATGGCCCAGGTGGACCTGGCGGGGTCGGTGCTGCCGGCGCGCTATGTGCAGGGCCGCATGGCCACCGTGGCGGTGAACGAATTCGTGTTCAAGCAGCCCGTTCGCGTGGGGGACATCCTGTCGTTCTTCTCGGCGGTCACGCGCACCGGACGCACCTCGGTCACGGTGGAGGTCGAGGTGTACGCAGAGCGCTTTTCAGCGCAGGGCCGGTATGTGAAGGTCACGGAAGCGCGACTGACCTATGTGGCCATCGATGCCGCAGGCAGGCCCCGCCCGCTACCGGCCACCGCAGCGCCCGAGGGTGGCGCGGCAGGCTGAGAACGTGGAGTAAACCCCGGCGCGAAACGCCTGGCCTGCCACGGGCCGTACGTGGCAGGTCGGTGAAGCGCGCCCTCGGCGCACGCCGGGGTTGATCGCAATGCCCGCCGAGGCTCAGGCCGCGGCGAGTGCAGGCGCTTCGTTGCGCGCGTTGGTGGTGTTGTTGTTGCTCACCGCATTGGCTCGGGGAGCGGGGCCCGACGTGCCGGCAAAGATTTCGCCGGCCAGCTGGCCACCCTCTTCGATCACCACCTTGCCGTAGCGGATCTTGCCGGTCACCTTGCCGGTGCTGTAGATCACGAGCTTTTCGCGCACGGTGAGCGTGCCGTCGAACTCGCCATGGATCTCGGCGATGTCGATCTCGGCGGAGCCGCGGAAGGCGCCCTGCTCGGCGATGTGGATCACGCGGGAGTCCATCGTGGCCTCCACCGTGCCTTCGACCACGAGCGTGTCGCAATCGGTGATCTCCACCCCCTTGAGCTTGATGTTCGGGCCCACCGTCAGCTTGCTGCCCACGCCGTCGGAAACGGCACTGCCGGGCGCCGTGCCCGTGGACACGGGCTTGGCGGAAGAAGGGGTGGTGGTCGTGGCACTGTTGCCACCGGGCACCACGGTGGTCGCACCGCCGAGGACGGAAGAAGGTTGGCGAGGCTGGAATGCGTCGGGTTCACGCTTGCCGAAGAAGGGGTTTTGCACGGCCATCAGATCTCCTTGAAAAAGAGCCATGCTAGAAGCGACGTTCCGCGAAAACTCCCCGCGTTACGCAAGAACGGTAACCAAACCATTCGATCGTTGCATGCACTTGCATGCTTTGCAGCGACATACATCGCCGCGATCGCGCGTAGGCTCCGGCTACGAAACGATGTAGGCCGCAGCACCCGCCGACATGAGGGTGCCGTCCGGGCCGAAAAACTCCATGCGCGTGCTGGCCACGCGCGAGCCCAGCCGCAGCACCTCAGCCCGCAGGGTGAAGTGGCTCCCGATGCCCGGCCGCAGATAGTCGATGCGCAGGTCGATGGTGCCCAGCTTGCCGAAGCGGTGCAGGCGCTGCGCAGGCGGCTCGTCCATGTGGCGGGCACCGATGGCCGCCATCACCGCGAGCCCCCCCATGGCATCCAGCCCCGCGCTGATGACACCGCCGTGCACGCGGTTGTAGGCGTAGTGCCCCACCAGCTCGGGCTTCATCTCGATGCGCGCCTCGACATGCTTGGCCCCCAGGTGCGTGACCTTGAGACCGAGCAGCTGGTTGAAGACGATGCGCTGCTCGAAGATGTCCTTCAAACCATCGATGAACTCGGCCTCGAACGGAGAGGGCTGGGCGGAATCAGGGGGTGGAGTCATCGAGGAAGGGGCAAGGGTTCAGGGCTGAAAGCCCGAATGGCGGACCACCGGCGCCCATTGCGCCTTGTAGGCCGTCAGCATTTTGGCGGTCTGGTCTCGCGAGCTGACCACGGGCACCATGTCGGCCGCCACGAAGCGGGCCTGCAGGGCCGGGTCCGCCATGACCTGGGTTACCGTGTCGGCGATGCGCCGGGCGCGGGCGGGCGGCAGCCACGCAGGCGCGTAGAGCACGTTCCAGCCCAGGGCGGACAGGCCCAGCCCCGCCTCCTTGAAGGTGGGCACCGTCGGCAGCGTGGACGACCGGTGATCGCCCGACACCGCCAGAATGCGCAGCTTGCCGGCCTTGTGCAGCGGCTCCAGCGCATCCAGCGTGTCCACGGCGATGGGGACGTGACCGCCCATCAGATCGTTGAGCAGCGGCGCGGACCCCCGATATCCGACGACGGGCAGTTGCAGGGAAAGCTTTTCCGCCAGCATCAGGGCAAAGAAATGCGGCAGGCTGCCAGTGGCCGGCACGCCGGCGGCCACCTTGTCCTGATTGGCCAGCATCCAGGCGTGCAGGTGGGCGAATTCCTTGACCGGCACGGCCGTGGACACGGCCAGGCCGAACTGATAGCTCGTGATCTGGGACAGGGCCACATAGTCCTTGTCGGGGTCGTAGCCGTTGTCCTTGAAGACCAGGGGCGCCACCAGCATGGTGGCCGGGTTGGCCAGCACGACCTGGTTCTGGCCGGAACTGTCGCGGTGCAACTGCTGGACGGCCAGCCGCCCCCCCGCGCCCACGCGGTTTTCCACCACCACCGGTACCGCCAGCCGGGGCCCGAGGGCATCGGCCAGCAGGCGCGCGGCCCGGTCGGATGCGCCGCCGGCCGCATACGGCACCACCACCTTGAGGATGCCGCCTTCCAGCGGCACAGGTGCCGGAGCGACCGCCCCCTGCGCCAGGGCCGACGACCCCAGGGCGCCGCTGGCAAGCGATGCGCCCCATTGCACAAAGGCGCGGCGCGACGGCGCGCGGGGAGCAGCGAATGGCGAAGGTGGTTTGACAGCAGTCATGGCACGGTCCGGCAGGGGGTTTATGGATGAGCAGGAATGTACTGCCAGATTCATGCCACCGGCATCTATCGTTATGCCCAGTTCCCAGGCAAAACGCCAGGCCGTCCCCCCCAGATGCTGTCACACCGCGCTGAAATCCGGCCGGCGTTTCTCGACGAAGGCGCTGAACGCCTCCCGCGCCGCGGGCTCCTGCAGCATGCGACCGAAGCTCGCACCCTCCTGCGCCATGCGCTCCAGCACCGCAGCCGTCTGGCCCTGCTTCATGAGCCGCTTGGTCTCGATGAGCGCGGAAAGCGGCTTGGCGGCCAGCTTGCGCGCCTGGGTCTGGGCCACCATGTTGCACTCGGTGGGCGGCACCACGCGGTTGACCAGTCCCACCTCCAGCGCCGCCTCGGCCAGGAAGGGCTCGCCCAGCAGCAGCGCCTCGGCGGCACGGTGGTAGCCCATCATCTGCGGCACGAGCAGGCTGGACGCGGCCTCGGGGCACAGCCCCAGGTTGACGAAGGGCATGGAGAACGCGGCGTTGTCGCCCGCATAGACCAGGTCGCAGTGAAAGAGCATGGTGGTGCCGATGCCCACGGCCGGACCGCAGACCGCGGCCACCACCGGCTTCGGGAACGTGGCGATGCCGCGCAGGAAACGGAACACCGGCGAGTCCTGCGTGGATGGTGGCTTGTTCAGGAAGTCGCCGATGTCGTTGCCGGCGCTGAAGATGGCCACATCGCCCTGCAGCACGACCACGCGCACCGCGCTGTCGGCCGCGGCGGACTCCAGCGCATCCGCCAGCGCGGCGTACATCGCGGTGGTGATGGAGTTCTTTTTCTCCACGCGGTTGAAGGTGATGGTGGCCACGCCGGATTCGGTGTGAACGAGGATGTCCTGGGTCGGGGTATCGGTCATGGGAAAGCTCCTGCCATGGAAGGTCGTGGGCGGGGAAAGCGAACGGGGCGCCGGGGGCGCCTCATTCCTTGTAATAAACGATCTGGTGGCTGCTGGCCAGCATGGTGCCGGCATCGTTCCACAACTGGGCGGTCTGATCGAAAAAGCCATTGCGGAATTCTTGCGCACGCGCCTGGCCCAGCAAAAATCCGGTGCCCGTGGCCGCCAGCTGCTCCCGGCCCGCGTGGAAATACACCGTGAGGGACACCGTGCCTGCCGGCACCCGGTGCGCACGACGCAGCCAGACCCGCGGAAAGAACACATCGGCCAGCGCCGCCAGCGCGCAGAAGTCGAGCGGGCGGGCGGGCGCATCGCGCATCCACAGCTGCGACAGGCTGCTGTCGCAGCTGCCGTCCCAGCGCTGCGGCAAGGCCCCCGCCACCGGCCGCAGTTCGTAGCGGTCGAGCCAGGCCACGCCCAGCCCTTTGGCCAGCGGCTCCAGGGTGTCGGGGCCGGGCGCTGTCGGCATGGGGGTGTCGGCCAGGCTCCAGGTTTCGCGGCGGGCGGCGGTCACGGCGGTGCCCGTGGTGGTGGTGACCCATTCGCCGTCGGCGTCGGGCTGCACGATGGACAGCGTCCAGTGCTGAGTGGACCGGTTGGTACGCACCGGCGTGGCCTGTACCGTGAAGGGACCCTGCGCCACCGCACCGGCGTAATTGACGGTGAGCGACAGCGGCTCCCCCAGGCGGTCGGGGTGCTGCAGCACGGCCTGCAGCAGCACCGCGGCCGTCGCGCCGCCGAAAGGGCCGACCATGTTCCAGTAGGCGGGCGTGGTCCGGCCGGTGTACCGGTGGGCGCCGGCCGGCTCCAGGGCCAGCGCGTCGTCCAGGGGATGGAGATCGAGAGTCATGGTGTGCGAGTGTGCCGTGATTGCTTTCTCCGTCCCGTCGTGCCGGCGACTGCCTGAACCCCGGAATGCCGGGGCGCGCAATGCGCCCCCGACCTCAGACGCGCTCGAAAATGCCTGCAGCGCCCTGCCCCATGCCCACGCACATGGTCACCATGCCGTACTTGAGGTTCTTGCGGCGCAGCGCATGCACCACCGTGGCGGCGCGGATGGCGCCCGTGGCGCCCAGCGGGTGGCCCAGGGCGATGGCGCCGCCCATGGGGTTGACCTTGGAGGGGTCCAGGCCCAATTGGCGCACGACCGCCAGCGACTGCGCGGCGAAGGCTTCGTTCAGCTCGAACCAGTCGATGTCTTCGTGCTTGAGGCCCGCGTAGCGCAGCGCGGCCGGAATGGCCTCGATGGGGCCGATGCCCATGATGCTGGGCGGCACGCCCTTGCTGGCGAAGCTCACGAAGCGGGCCAACGGCGTGAGGCCGAAACGCTTCACGGCCGCCTCGCTCGCCAGGATCAGCGCGCCCGCACCGTCGCTGGTCTGCGAGCTGTTGCCGGCGGTGACCGAGCCCAGCGCGGCGAACACCGTCTTGAGCTTGGCCAAGCCTTCCAGGCTGGTGTCGGGCCGTGCGCCTTCGTCCAGCGCCACGGTGCGGGTCTTGGCGATGCTCTCGCCCGTCTCCAGGTTCGCCGTGCGGTCGGTCACCTCGATGGGCGTGATCTCGTCGGTGAACTCGCCGGCCTGCTGCGCGGCCAGCGCCTTCTGGTGCGACTGCAGCGCGAAGGCGTCCTGGTCCTCGCGCGACACCTTCCACTGCTGCGCCACCTTCTCGGCCGTGAGGCCCATGCCGTAGGCGATGCCCACGTCACCGTCCTTGGCGAAGATGCTGGGCGACAGCGAGGGCGTGTTGCCCATCATGGGCACCATGCTCATGCTTTCCACTCCGGCGGCGATCATCACGTCGGCCTCGCCCACGCGGATGCGGTCAGCCGCCATCTGCACGGCCGACAGGCCCGAGGCGCAGAAACGGTTCACGGTGATGCCGCACACGCTGGTGGGCAGCCCCGCCAGCACCGCGCCGATGCGCGCCACGTTCAGCCCCTGGGCGCCTTCGGGAATCGCGCAGCCGCAGATGATGTCTTCGATGGAGGCCGGGTCCAGCCCGGGCACCTGGGCCAGGGCCGCCTTGAGGGTGGTCGCCAGCAGATCGTCGGGGCGGGTGTTGCGGAAGAAGCCGCGGTGCGACTTGCCGATGGGCGTGCGCGTGGCGGCGACGATGTAGGCGTCCTGCATTTGTTTTGCCATGGAGAAGGCTCCTTCAATCGATCAATCGATCGGTCAGTCAATCAGTCAGTTACTTGGCGGGGCGGCTGGACGGAATCCAGGCCCACGTGAATTCGCATTCCACCGGCTCGATGCCGGCCTCGTCCGTCACGGTGACCTGCACCTGCATCTCGCCCTTGTCGCTGTCCTGCATGGCCTGGCGCTGCGCGTCGGTCAGCACCGCCACCGCGCGCAAGGCGCCCGTGGCGCGCTTGCGAAAGGCCATCTTCAAGTCCTTGGCCAGCGGCAGGCAGTCGTCGCGCACGTTCAGGCCCATCGCCATGCCCGTGGCCGTCTCGGCCAGCAGGTTCATGGCCGAGGCATGGATGCTGCCGACGTGATTGCGCACGCGGTGCTCGTTGGGCAGGCGCACTTCCACGCGGTTCGGCGACATCTCGATGAACTCCACGCGCGCCGTGCGGGTGAACGGCACGGCGCGGCGCAGCACCAGGTTGCGCACCCAGGGGCGCAGGAACTTCGGAAACTCGTCCACCTGTTCCAGCTGGAGCTGCATGCGGTTGGGCGGGAATGCGCCGGTGGAGGTCGTCATGCGGTCGTCCGATGGCACATCAGTTGCGCAAGGGCTTGCCAGTGTTCAGCATGCCCAGGATGCGCTCCTGCGTCTTGGGGTGCTGGATGAGCGCGCAGAAGGCCTTGCGCTCCAGCGCCATCAGGTACTCCTCGCTCACCAGCGTGCCGGCATCCACGTCCCCGCCGCACACGATCTCGGCGATCAGGGTGGCGATGTGCTGGTCGTGGTCGCTGATGAAGCCACCGTCGCGCATGTTCACCAGCGAGCCGCGGATGGTGGCGATGCCGCTGCGACCGGCCACGGGGAACAGGCGCTTGTTCGGCGCGCGCCAGCCGCTGGCGGCCATGGCCTTGGCTTCGTTCAGGGCGACGAACAGCACCTCGTCCTTGTGCGGCACGACGATGTCGCTGTCCAGCAGGTAGCCGAGCTTCTTCGATTCCAGCGCGCTGGTGCCCACCTTGGCCATGGCCGCGGCGGTGAAGCCTTCGGTCAGGAAGGGCAGGATGTCCTTGCCTGTGGAGGCGGCGGCGTTCTCGGCCGCACGGCGCGCGATGTAGGTCAGGCCGCCGGCGCCCGGCACCAGGCCCACGCCCACTTCGACGAGGCCGATGTAGCTTTCCATGTGCGCCACGCGGCGGGCCGAATACACGGCCAGCTCGCAGCCGCCACCCAGTGCCATGCCGTGGATGGCGGACACTACCGGCACCTGGGCGTAGCGCAGGCGCAGCATGAGGTTCTGCAGCTCCTGCTCGACGCTCTCGATGGCCGAGATGCCGGCCACGACGAAAGCCGGCATGGTGGCGGCCAGATCGGCACCCACGCTGAACGGCGCGTCGCCGGACCAGATGACCAGGCCGTCGTATTCGCGCTCGGCGGTGTCGATGGCTTCGACGAGGCCCTCCATCACGTCGGGGCTGATCGCATGCATCTTGCTCTGGATGCTGGCGATCAGGATCCGGCTACCGGAGGCGCCTCCATCCTTGTCCAGCGTCCAGGTGCGCAGTGCATCGGACTCGGACACCGTGGTGCCGGCCGTGCGCCAGTCGGGCAGCGCCTCGCCCAGCAGTTTCTCGGGGAAGTGCTGGCGCTCGTACACGGGCAGCTGGCGGCGCGGCACGAACTTGGCGCGCGAAGCGCTCCACGATCCTTCGGCCGTGTGCACGCCGCCGGCCTCGGCCACCGGGCCCTTGAACACCCAGTCGGGCAGCGGCGCCTTGCTGAGCGCCTTGCCGGCGTCGATGTCCTCCTGGATCATCTTCGCCACCTCCAGCCAGCCGGCTTCCTGCCACAGCTCGAAGGGGCCCTGCTTCATGCCGAAGCCCCATCGCATGGCCTGGTCCACGTCGCGCGCGTTGTCGGCGATGGTGCCCAGGTGCACGGCAGCGTAATGGAAGCTGTTGCGCAGGATGGCCCAGAGGAACCGGCCCTGCGCGCCCTCGGCATGGCGCAGCAGCTTCAGGCGCTCGCCGGCGGGCTTCTTCAGCATGCGGGCATACACCTCGTCGGCCTTCTGGCCACCGGGCACGTACTCGCCGCTTTCCAGGTCGAAGCGCAGGATGTCGCGGCCCACCTTCTTGTAGAAGCCCGCCTTGGCCTTCTGGCCCAGGTTCTTCATCTCGATGAGTTTGTTCAGCACCTCGGGCGTGCCGAAGCTGCCGTAGAACGGATCGCTCTCTTCGGTCAGGTTGTCCTGGAGCGTCTTGATGACGTGCGCCATGGTGTCCAGGCCCACCACGTCGGCGGTGCGGAAGGTGCCGCTGCTGGCGCGGCCCAGCTTCTTGCCCGTGAGATCGTCCACCACGTCGTAGGTCAGGCCGAAGTTCTCCACTTCCTTCATCGTCGCCAGCATGCCGGCGATGCCGACGCGGTTGGCGATGAAGTTGGGCGTGTCGTGCGCGCGCACCACGCCCTTGCCGAGGCCGCTGGTCACGAAGGCTTCGAGCTGGTCGAGCACCTCGGGCCGGGTCGTCGGCGTGTCGATCAGTTCCACCAGCGTCATGTAGCGCGGCGGGTTGAAGAAGTGGATGCCGCAAAAGCGCGGCTTGATGGCGTCGGGCAGCGCCTCGCTCAGGCGCGTGATCGACAGGCCGGAGGTGTTCGAGGCCACGATGGCGCCGGGTGCGACGAAGGGCGCGATCTTCTTGTAGAGATCGAGCTTCCAGTCCATGCGCTCGGCAATCGCCTCGATGATGAGATCGCACCCGCGCAGCTGCTCCAGGTGCTCTTCATAGTTGGCCTGGCCGATCAGCGCGGCGTCTTCCGCCACGCCCAGCGGTGCGGGCTTGAGCTTCTTGAGCCCCTCGATGGCCTTGGTGACGATGCCGTTCTTCGGGCCTTCCTTGGCGGGCAGGTCGAACAGGACGACCGGCACTTTCACGTTGGCGAGGTGGGCGGCGATCTGCGCACCCATCACTCCCGCGCCGAGCACGGCGACTTTCTTCACTTGGAATCGGGACATGGTTGGTTTCTTTGGAATGGGTTACTGCATGCGCTGCCAGACCTGCGTGCGCCAGAACGGGCCGAGGTAACCACGCACCTCCAGCTTGGCGCCGCCGTCGATGGGCGTGAAGCTGGCGCGGTATTCCTTGCCGTTTTCGGGGTCGAGGATCTTGCCGCCCTCCCACACGTCCTTGCCTTCGGCCTTCTTGCCGCCCCGGATGATCTCCAGGCCGGCGATGGGCTGGCCCTTGCGGTCGTCCTGGCATTCGACGCAGACCGCATCGGCGGGCGTGTCCTTCTTCAGCGACTTCTCGATGCGCCCGGTGAGCGCGCCGCCCGACTCGGTGATGCGGATCTCGGCCTTGGCCTCGCCCGTCTTGTCGTCGATGCTGCGCCACCCGCCCACGGGCAACATCTGGGCCCACGCGGGGGCGGCCACGGCCACACACAACATCGCTGCTAGCGCTTTATTCATAACGGCTCCAGTGCAAAAAAGGCGGGGAAGGGGGCGGCCGGTGCGGTCAGGCCAGCGCGGCGTCGGTGTCCATCAGCGGCTTGGCGCCGGCACGCGCGGTGCGCATCAGCGTGGCCGTTTCGGGGAACAGCTTGGCGAAGTAGAAACGCGCCGTCTGCAGCTTGGCGACATAGAACGGGTCGGTGTTGCCGTTGGCGATCTCGCGCAGCGCCACCTGGGCCATGCGGGCGAAGAGATAGCCGAACACCAGGTGGCCGGCCACGCGCAGGTAGTCCACGGCGGCAGCGCCCACTTCGTCGGGGTTCTGGAAGCCCTTGAAGCCGATCTCGGTGGTGAACTTGGTCATCTGCTCGCCCAGGTAGGCGATGGGGTTGATGAACTCGGCCATCTTCTCGTTCACGCCCTCTTCCTGCACCAGCTGGCCCACCAGCTTGCCGAACTTCTTGAGCGTGGCGCCGTTGTTGCCCAGCACCTTGCGGCCCAGCAGGTCCAGCGATTGGATGGTGTTGGTGCCTTCATAGATCATGTTGATGCGGTTGTCGCGCACGAACTGCTCCATGCCCCATTCCTTGATGAAGCCGTGGCCGCCGAAGACCTGCATGCAGGCGTTGGTGGCGATGTGCCCGTTGTCGGTGATGAAGGCCTTGACGATGGGCGTGAGCAGCGCCACCAGTTCGTCCGCCTCCTGGCGCACCTTTTCGTCGGGATGGCTGTGCGATTTGTCGAGCAGCAGTGTGCAGTAGATCTGCAGCGCGCGGGCGCCTTCGGCGTAGGCCTTGGCGGTCAGCAGCATCTTGCGCACGTCGGGGTGCACGATGATCGGGTCGGCATCCTTGTCCTTGGCTTTCGTGCCCGACAGGCTGCGCATCTGCGTGCGGTCCTTGGCGTAGGCCAGCGCGTTCTGGAACGCCACTTCGGTCAGGCCCAGCGACTGGTTACCCACGCCCAGGCGCGCGGCATTCATCATCACGAACATGGCCTGCAGGCCCTTGTGCGGCTGGCCCACCAGCGTGCCGATGGCGCCGTCGATGGCGATCTGCGCCGTGGCGTTGCCGTGGATGCCCATCTTGTGCTCCAGCCCGGCGCAGAAGATCGGGTTGCGCTCGCCCAGCGAGCCGTCGGCGTTCACGTGGTACTTGGGCACGATGAACAGGCTGATGCCCTTGCTGCCCTTGGGCGCGTCGGGCAGGCGGGCCAGCACCAGGTGGACGATGTTCTCGGTGAAGTCGTGCTCGCCCGCGCTGATGAAGATCTTGTTGCCGGTGATCTTGTAGGTGCCTTCGGGCGCGCCGGCCACGGGCTCGGCCTTGGTGCGCAGCAGCCCCAGGTCGGTACCGCAATGGGGCTCGGTCAGGCACATGGTGCCGGTCCATTCGCCGCTGGTCAGCTTGGGCAGGTAGAGCTTCTTTTGCTCGGGCGTGCCGTGCGCGTGCAGCGCCTCGTAGGCGCCGTGCGACAGGCCGGGGTACATCGTCCAGGCCTGGTTGGCGCTGTTGAGCATTTCATACAGGCACTGGTTCAGCACGAACGGCAGGCCCTGGCCGCCGTATTCGGTCTCGCAGCTCAGGGCCGCCCAGCCGCCTTCCACGTACTGCGCGTAGGCCTGCTTGAACCCCTTGGGCGTGGTCACCTCGTGCGTCACCTTGTCGAGCGTGCAGCCTTCCTCATCCCCGCTGATGTTGAGCGGGAACGCCACGCCGGTGGCGAACTTGCCCGCCTCTTCCAGCACGGCGTTGATGGTGTCCACGTCCACGTCGGCATGCTTGGGCAGGGCCTTCAGTTCTTCGGTCGCCTTGAACACCTCGTGCAGTACGAATTGCATGTCGCGAAGGGGCGGCGTGTAGGTCGGCATGGGGAGGCTCCTTGGATGGAAAGGGTGGGAAATGAAAAGGAAAGAGGGAAAGAGAGAAACGCGAAACGGATCGGTCAATCCTGCGCGGGCGGCGGTTCGCCATAGCGGGTGAGGATGCTGTCAAATCCGGCATTGGCCCGGTCGATGGAGCCGGGCGTCTGCAGGAAGCGCGCCTCGTAGTGCAGCGCCAGGATGAGGCCGTGGATCTCGAACAGCATCTGCTCGGCATTCACGTCGCCGCGCAGTTCGCCCTGCTCCTTGCACTGGTCGATGGCGCGCTTCATGGCGGCCAGCCAGGTCAGCACCGAACTGGCCAGCGCATCGCGCACGGGGCCGGTTCGGTCGTCGAACTCCACGGCACCGCTGATGTAGATGCAGCCCGAATCGATTTCGATGGAGGTGCGCTTCATCCAGTTGCCGAACAGGGCCCGCAGCCGCGGCAGGCCCCGTGGGGCGGACACGGCCGGGTAGAACACTTCCTGCTCGAAGCGCGCGTGGTATTCGCGGATGACGGAGATCTGCAGCTCCTCGCGCGAACCGAAATGGGCGAACACGCCGGACTTGCTCATGCCCGTCACGTCCGCCAGCGCACCGATCGACAGGCCTTCCAGCCCGATGTGCGTGGCCAGGCCCAGCGCGGCCTCGACGATCGCCGCCTTGGTCTGCTGGCCCTTTTGCAAGGCACGGCCTTCGCGGGTGCTGGCGGAGCGAACGGAGCGTGATGGGAGGGGGGTGACCGGCATGGAGAAAATAAAACGAACGATCGTGCTATTTTGCATGAAAACGCCGGGCCTGCCCATCCCACGGGGCGATGAGGGGCTCTGCACCGGGAAAACCCCTAGCCGCGCTTGAACGCTTGAACGCTTGAACGCTTGAACGCTTGAACGCTTGAACGCTTGAACGCTTGAACGCTTGAACGCTTGAACGCTTGAACGAAGCAACGCAGTGCGACCGCGCCGAGCGGCACCGCCAGCCCGGCCGGCCGGTCTTGCGCGCTTCGGGGGAAGTAGAAAATCTGGAATGCTTGGCGTCACCCAGGCAGCACGACCCGCAGCCGGCTTGGGGCAGCGGGTTAAAGCAGCAGCGCGAGCGTGGCCTCGAGGTGCTCGCTGGGCGCGCGCCGGAAGCCCGAGCGCGCATGCCGCTGCAGCCGCCCCCGCACCAGATCGCACAGCGCCGCGGCGCGCACCTGGGCATCGACCGTGGGCGCATCGGCCCCGGCGGCCTGCGCGGCGGGGCGCAGGCACTGCCGCAGGCTCGATTCGATCTTGTCGAAGAACTGGTTCATGCGCTGTTGCAGGCGTTCGTTCTCCAGCACCAGGGCATCGCCCACCATCACGCGCACCATGCCCGGGTTGCGCTCGCCGAACTGCAGCACCATGGCGACGATGCGCGCGGCCTGCTGCGTGCCCGAGGTGTCGGACTGCGCACCGCGCTCCATGATCTGGTTCACCAGCGTGAGGACCGATTGCTCGATGAAATCGATCAGGCCCTCGAACATCTGCGCCTTGCTGGCGAAGTGCCGGTACAGCGCCGCCTCGCTGACCGAAAGGCGCGCCGCCAGCGCGGCCGTGGTGATGCGCTCCGAGCCGGGCTGCTCCAGCATGCCGGCCAGCGCCTGCAGGATCTGCACCCGCCGCTCCCCCGGCTTGGGACGTTTGCGGACCGCAGGGACGTCTTGCGCCACGGTGGTGGCGACAGGTTCAGGCAGGGACTGGAGTTCAGGCATGGGCAACAGATGTATGCAATTGATTCTCGCACACGGTCCCGCCGGACTTCGGTGCAGACGGCCCCACCTTTCCAGCACCACGCTGCGCCGCCAGGGCGGCGGAACCATCAGCGGCATAGGCGGCTACCGAACCTTGCGCGCCGGCGCGAAAAACACCGTCACCACCAGCCCCCGGCCGGCCGGCCCGCGCCCCAGGCCCAGTGCCGCGCCGTGCACGCGCGCGATCTCGTCGGCAATGGCCAGCCCCAGGCCGGTGCCCTCCCCCGCAGCCCCCGGCACCCGGTAAAAGCGCTGCAGCACCCGCGCCTGTTCCGCCTCGGGAATGCCCGGTCCGTCGTCCTCGACCTGCAGGAACGCGCCGCCGTTCGCAGCGCCGCCGCACCGGATGGTCACGGCACCACCGGCCGGCGTGTACTTGATGGCGTTGTCCACCAGGTTGGTGATCAGCTCGCGCAGCAGCCAGCCGTGGCCCACGGCGCGGGCCGGCGCGACCTCCAGCCCCAGGTCCAGCCCCTTGGCGGTGGCCGCGTCGAGGAACGCCTCCAGCAGGCTTTCACACAGGTCCTTCAGATCCACGCTCTGCATGGCCTGCGCGTCCAGGCTGCGGGCATCCGCGCGCGACAGGGCCAGCAACTGGTGCGCCAGCTTGGAGGTGCGGCGCGTGGCCTGCCGTAGCTTCTCGATCTGATCCGCTCCTAAATATATAGCGCCATGCCCTAGTACCATTTGTGCTGGAGCCTGTTTTGATCCATGGCCCTCCCGGCCGCTGCCCGCCTGCGCGGACAGCGCCCAGGCTTCCACCTGCGCCTGCAGGCTGGCCAGCGGCGTGCGCAGCTGGTGCGCGGCGTCGGCCACGAAGCGGCGCTGCCCCTCGGCCTGCTCGTTCACCAGGGCGAACAGCCGGTTCAGCGAATACACCAGGGGCCGCACCTCCACGGGTGACGCGGCTTCGTCGATGGGGTTCAAGTCCCGGGGCGAGCGCCGGGCAACGGCCTCGGCCAGGTCCACCAGCGGCTTGAACGCGCGGCGCACGGCCCAGTGGATGGCCAGCGCCGCGGCCGCCACCAGCACCAGGTTGGGCAGCAGCACGCGCAGCAGCATCTGCTTGCCCCACTGCTGGCGCGGATCGGAGCCGTCGGCCAGTGCCACCACCAGCTCCCCTGCCCCCGTGCGGCTGCGCTGGACGGCCACGCGGTAGGTGACGCTGTCGTACTCGACGCTGTGGAACTCGGGGTCGTGCGTGGCCGGCACGGCGCTCTGCACCCAGTCCTCGCCCAGCAGCACGCGGCCGGACAGGTCCTGCACGCTGTAGCCGGCAAAGCCGCTGTTCTGGCGCAGGAACTCCTCCACCGGGGGCGCGAGCAGCAGCAGCGGCGGGCCGCCGTCGCTCACGGGCGGGGCCACCACCGAGTCGGCCAGCGCCGGCAGCAGCCGCAGAAGGCGCTGGTCGTGCCGGCTGGCGGCCTCGTCCGCCGAACGGTAGTCGAGCCACGCGCCCGCCAGCGCCAGGGCGCACAGCGGCAGGATCAGCAGCAGCAGCAGCCGGATGCGCAGCGCGGAGGTCATGGCGGCGGCCGGGGTGTGCGGGTGTAGGAGTGGGCGGGCGCGGAGACGGCGGGGCGCTCAGCCGCGAGGGGGCTGCAGTTCCAGCCGGTAGCCGAAACCCCGGATGGAGCGCAGCGCCACGCCATTGGGCTCCAGCTTGCTGCGCAGGCGGGACACGTACACCTCCACCGCATTGGGCGTGATTTCCTTGTCCCACCCGGTCAGGGCCTGCAGCAGCTTTTCCTTGCTGGCCGGCTTGGGCGCGTGGATCAGCAGGTATTCCAGCACCGTCCACTCGCGCGGGCCCAGTTCGATGGGCTGGCGCGCATGGGGATCGCTGGCGGTGCGGATACTCACGGTGCGGCCTGCGGTGTCCAGCTCCAGCGGCCCGAAGCTCAGGATGGCCGTGGTCGCGGCCTGAGAGCGCCGCAGCAGGGCGCGCAGCCGCGCCAGCAGCTCGGGCAGCTCATAGGGCTTGACCATGTAGTCGTCGGCGCCCAGGTCGAGCCCCTGCACGCGGTCGTGCAGGGCGTCGCGCGCCGTGAGGATGAGCACCGGCATGGCCGGATGGGCCATCTCGGGGCGGCGCAGGCAGCGCGTGAGCTCCAGCCCGTCCATGCCCGGCAGGCCGATGTCGATGATCGCGGCGTCGAACGATTCGGTGCGCAGCACCTCTTCGGCCCGCTCGCCGCTGCCCACCCAGTCCACCGCATAGCCCGCGTCGGTCAGGCCCAGCTTGATGCCGCTGGCCAGCATGACGTCGTCCTCGACCAGCAGCAGGCGCATCGCCCTGTCACCCGCTCAGGAACGGACCGGCACGGCACCGCCGGGGGCGGCGCGCTGCACGGCGGGCGAGGCGCAAACCGGCATCTCAGTGGCTGCGGATCATGGTGCCGTAGGCCTGCTCGGTCAGGATTTCCAGCAGCATGGCGTGCGGCACGCGGCCGTCGATGATGTGCACCGCGTTCACCCCGGCCTTGGCGGCATCGAGGGCGCCGGCGATCTTGGGCAGCATGCCGCCGGAGATGGTGCCGTCGGCGAACAGCGTGTCGATCTCGCGGGCGGTGAGGTCGGTGAGCAGTTCGCCCGCCTTGTTCAGCACGCCCGGGATGTTGGTGAGGAGCACGAGCTTTTCGGCCTGCAGCACGGTGGCGAGCTTGCTGGCCACGACGTCGGCGTTGATGTTGTAGCTCTCGTTGTTCTCGCCGAAGCCGATGGGGCTGATGACGGGGATGAACGCATCGTCCTGCAGCGCCTTGACCACGCTCGGGTCGATGGAGACGATGTCGCCCACTTGGCCGATGTCGTGCTCGATGCTCGGGTCCTTGTTGTCCACCATCTTGAGCTTCTGGGCGCGGATCATGCCGCCGTCGCGCCCCGTGAGGCCCACGGCCTTGCCGCCCGCCTGGTTGATCAGGCCCACGATGTCCTGCTGGACTTCGCCCGCCAGCACCCACTCCACGACTTCCATGGTTTCGGCGTCGGTCACCCGCATGCCCTGGATGAACTGCCCCTTCTTGCCCAGGCGGTTGAGCGCGGTCTCGATCTGCGGGCCGCCGCCGTGCACCACCACCGGGTTCATGCCCACCAGCTTGAGCAGCACCACGTCCTCGGCGAAGTCGGCCTGCAGCGCCGGGTCGGTCATGGCGTTGCCGCCGTATTTGATGACCATGGTCTTGCCATGGAACTTGCGGATGTAGGGCAGCGCCTGGGCCAGGATTTCGGCCTTGTCGCGCGGAGCAATCGAAAGAAGGTCGGTCGTCATGAAGAGCTCGCGGCTGAAGGAGCGGTTAAGCGATGGAGATGCGCATTGTGCCTTGCCCCGGCCCCCGGACGGCGCTGGGGCGGGACGGGCGGGGGAACGGGCCCGGACGGCACCAGGCGGCGCTGTTGATCACCAGCCCGCGGGTGGCCTTCAGTGCCGCAGCCAGCTGGGCACCTTGAAGCGCACGATGGCCAGGTAGGCGGAGACGTAGGCGATCATGAAGAGGGCGCAGAAGATCGCCAGCACGACCGTGTTGCTCCAGAACAGCACCGCGGGCACCACCGTCAGCAGGGTGAAGCCCCACAGGTAGGGCGAGGTGCGGTTGTTGCGCATGAGCACCCGGCGGGACTCGTCGTCGTGGAACACCCCGCGCACGATGCGCCGGTAGATGAGCTGATGGAAATGCAGCGCGTCCGCCACGCCGGGCGAGACCCCGCGCACCAGCTTGCGGTAGATGGAGAAGACGGTCTCCCAGACCGGGTAGATCAGCAGCAGCATGGGGAACCAGGGAGACACGTCCTGGTTGCGCTGCACGAGCGAGATGCTGCCCAGCGCGATCACCACGCCCCAGATGTAGGAGCCCCCGTCGCCGGCAAAGATCATGCCCCGCGGGTAGTTCCACACGAGGAACCCGGCCGTGGCCGCCGCCGTGCAAACGAACAGCGTCGCGAGCGACCGGTCCCCCACCTGCAGGCTGACGTGCGCCAGCGCCAGGCAGACGATGAACGCCACCATGCCCGCCAGGCCGTTGTAGCCGTCGATGATGTTGAAGGCGTGCGGCAGCCCGGCCACCGCCAGCACCACGATCACCATGCCCAGCCAGGGCGTCTGGGCCAGGAAGCCGTCCAGCCAGGGCAGGCCCATGCGCTGCACGTTCAACTGCAGCACCATCAGCGCCAGCCCGCCCGACAGCGCCGTGAGCAACAGGCGATAGCGCACGGTCAGGCGCTGCGTCAGGTCTTCCACGATGCCGCCCACCGCCGACGGCAGGAGCGCCACGATCCACCAGACCACCCAGGCGCCGAGCCGCAGCGAGCCCGGATCGCCCATCCACGACGTCTGAACCACCCCCAGCATCCAGCTGCAGGCCATGCCGGCCAGCAGCGCCGCCCCGCCCAGCCGGGGAATATCCCCCAGGTGGAATCGCTGCGGCATGGTGTCGCCGTACACGGACGCGTGGTCGCGCCCCCATCGGACGATGCCCGCAGCCACCAGTGTGGAAACCAGAAACGCAACCAGAGACAACCAGATCATGGAGCGCCGATGGTATGCGGGCCGCGGGTGCCCTCCGGTAACAAAGATCGTGCCTGCCGATACACCGGCGAGCGCCACAGCCGCCACAGGCTGCGCACATGCCAGGCGAGGTAGGCCATGCGGCGCTGGCTGTCGCGCTGCCCGACGTGCCCCACGCGGGCCGCGCCCTTGTGCAGCCGCAGGCCCCTCAGCCGCATGCGCAAGCTCAAATCCACATCCTCGCAATACATGAAATACCCTTCATCGAATCCCTCCAGCGCGTCCCACACCGCGCGCCGCATCACCAGGAACGCCGCGTTCACCCAGTCCACCCGGTGCTCCCGGTGCCCGAGCACACGGCGGCGCCACAGCGCGGCGGGCGATGGCAGCTCGCGCTCGGAATCCTGCAACTGGCCGCGGTCGTCCACCTGCTCCGGGTAGGCGCAGCCCACGTCCGCCGGCAGGGCGGCCTCGCACAGCGCAGGAAACGGGTTCGCGCCGAGCAGGCTGACGTCGGGGTTCAGCACGCAGACCATCGGCTCGACCGCCCCGCGCAATGCGCGGTTGTGGTTGGCGCCGAAACCCAGCGGCGACGCATTGTGGCGAATCTCCAGCACGAAGGGCCAGCCCGCGGCGGGGGCCTGCGGCTCGGCCTCGGGCCGGTTGAGCGTGAGCACCACGCGCGACACGCTGGCCCCGCAAAGGCGCGCCAAATCCTGCAGCAAAGCCTGCACCCAGGGCCCGTGGCCGTGGCTGATCAGCGAGACCACCAGGCCCCGTTCCGCATTGAGAGATGACGTCATGAACCCGGTATTGTCGTCTGCCTCGCACACCGTCCCGCCCGGCGGGCCGCTGCCATGCGGCCGTCATAATCCGGGGATGACCCAAACAATCGAGGATTTGCACGTCTATCTGCGCACCATCAAGCAAGACGAACGCACCTCCCTTTCCGTGCTGGCGAGCCTTGTCCGCGAGGGATCCACGGTGCTCGACCTGGGCTGCGGCAGCGGCGCACTCGGGCAATATCTGGCAGAAACCCGGGGCTGCACCAGCGATGGCGTGACGCTCAGCGAAGCCGAGGCCGAACACGCCCGCCCCCACTACCGGCGCGTGGAAGTGTCCGATCTGGAGACATGCGATCTGGTTACCCTTTTTACCGGCCAGCGCTACGACTACATCGTGTGTGCCGACGTTCTCGAGCACTTGCGCCGCCCGGAGGGCATCCTGACCCAGTGCCGCGAACTTCTGGCAAACAGCGGTCAACTGCTGATTTCGGTACCCAACGCCGGCTATTGCGGCCTGGTGGCCGAATTACTGCAGGGCGAATTCCGCTACCGCGAGGAAGGCCTGTTGGACCGCACCCACCTTCGCTTCTTCACCCGACGGTCGCTGGGACGGTTCCTGGGCGAGCAGCGCTGGGCCGTCGACCAGATCGACACCGTGCGCCGCGAAGTGCCCGAATCGGAGTTCAAGGCCGCCTTCGACCTGTTGCCACCGGCCGTGTCCCGCCATCTGCTCGGCGCACCCGATGCCATGGCCTACCAGTTCATCGCCGCGGCGCAGCCTGCCGCCCAGGCCATCGCCGTGGACCAGAGCGGTACGCCGGACCCGGAGGAAGCCCATGCCCTGTTCACCGCCCAGCTCTACCTGGGCCAGAACGGCGAATACGCCGAAGACCGCAAGCTGACCGCCACCGGCATCATTGGCCGCGAACGCCAGACGGTGCGCTTCACCCTGCCCGAGACGCCCAGCCCCCTCACCAACCTGAGGCTCGACCCGGCGGACCGCCCCGGCTTCATGCACCTGCACGGCATCACCCTGCGCAATGCCCAGGGCGATGCGGTGTGGACGTGGCAGGCCGACACTGCATCGCGTTCGCTGCTGGCCCGCTCGCCCCACAGCCAGATCGTGTGGGAGCAGCCCATGCCGGCTGCCTCCCCCGCCACCTTGCTGCTGCTCACTGGCGACGACCCCTGGCTGGAGCTGCCGATCCCCCGGGATGTGCTGGCCGCCCACGCCGGCCGTGGGGCCGCGCTGGACATCGACCTGGGATGGCCCATGTCCGCCGACTACCTGACCCTGTCCGGCGCCGTGTTCCCCTTGCAGGACCGCATCGCCACGCTGGAAAAGGACGCGGCCCGGGCCCGGCACGAGGCCGAGCAGCGGCTGAACCAGACCCGCGAGGCGCTCGAATTGGAAAAGCGCGCTTTGGGCGAGCAAAAGGAAGTGCTCGAGGGCGACAAGCGCACCCTGGAGTACACCAACCAGGCCTTGCAGGAACACAACGCCACGCTCAAGGACAGCACGCAAACGCTGCTGCGCCAGCGGGCCGACCTGCAGCAGGAGTCCGCACAGTTCCAGCGCAACGCCACCCGTTTGCAGCATGAACTGGGCCGCCTGCAGCACGACTACGGCGCCCTCGCCCACCATTTGAAAACGATCGAAAACTCCACCGTGTTCCGCGCGACCCGCCCCCTCGTCCACACCAAGATGCGCGTGGACCGCCTTCTGGGCCGTGCGCCCAAGCATGCCGCCGCAGCGGCGGCAACGCAGGGGCCCGTGCAGGTCACGCCGCCGCAGCACCCCGTGGATGTGATCGTGCCCGTCTACCGGGGCCTGGCCGACACGCAGATGTGCGTCGATTCCGTGCTGGCCAGCCCGTGCGCCACGCCCTACCGCCTCATCGTCATCAACGACGCCAGCCCCGAACCCGAAGTCACCGCGTGGCTGCGCGAGCGGGCCACGCAGGACGAGCGCATCGTGCTGCTGGAGAACGAGGAGAACCTCGGCTTCGTCGGCACCGTCAATCGCGGCATGGCCCTGAGCGGCAGCAACGACGTGCTGCTGCTCAACAGCGACACGGAGGTCGCCAACGACTGGCTCGACCGCATCCGCAACGCCGCCTACGGCGACGCCAAGGTCGCCTCGGTCACCCCGTTCTCCAACAACGCCACCATCTGCAGCTACCCGCGCTTTTGCAAGGACAACGACCTGCCACCCGGCTACGACACGGCCCGCCTGGACGCGCTGTGCGCCAGGACCAATCCGGGCGCGGTCGTGGACGTGCCCACGGGCGTCGGCTTTTGCATGTACATCCGGCGCGATTGCCTGGTGCAGCTGGGCCTGTTCGATACCGAGCACTTCGGCAAGGGCTACGGCGAGGAAAACGATTTCTGCCAGCGCGCGCACGCGGCCGGCTGGCGCAACCTGCACCTGCTGGACACCTTCGTGCTGCACACCGGCGGGGTCAGCTTCGGCGACAGCAAGAGCCCGCGCGAACTCGCGGCCATGGAAACCCTGCGCCGCCTGCATCCGCGCTACGAGCGCGACGTGCACGCGTTCGTGCAGGCCGATCCGGCGCAGCCCTACCGCCTGGCGCTCGACGTAGCCCGCATCGCCGAGGCCGGCGTGCCGGCCGTGCTCGCCGTGCTGCACGACCGGGCCGGTGGCACGGTCCGGCATGTCCGCGAACTGGCGGTGCACCTGGCGGACCAGGCCACCTTCCTGACCCTCACGCCCGCGCCCGGGCACAGCGTGCGGCTGCGCATGGCGGGGCAGGACGAGGGCTTCGAACTCACCTTCCGCCTGAACGACCAGTACGACGACCTGCTCGGCGTGCTGCGGCAACTGGGCGTGCGGCAAGTGCACTTTCACCACCTGCTGGGCCACGGCCAGGAAGTGCGCAACATCCCGCACCTGCTGGATGTGCCCTACGACTTCACCGCGCACGACTACTACAGCTATTGCACGCACATCTCGATGACCGACACGACCAACCGGTACGCCGGCGAGATAGGTCCCGGGCAATGCAAGTGCTGCACGCCGGAAATGCATTCCCCCCTGGGCGGCACCGTCGCCGAATGGCGTGGCGCGAATGCGCGCCTGCTCACCGGCGCACGCCGGGTGCTGGCGCCCAGCCACGACACGGCGCGGCGCATCGCCGGCTTCGCGCCGGCGGCGCACGTGCACGCCGTGCCGCACACCGATCTGCCCGACAGCGCGGCGCTGCCGCTGCCCGCGCCGCGCACGCTGCAGCCTGGCCAACGGCTGCGGGTGGTCGTGATCGGCGCCCTGAGCGCCATCAAGGGCGCGGACGTGCTGGAAGCCGTGGCCGCCGAGGCGGCCCGCCGCAACGCCCTCGTGGATTTCCACCTGATCGGCTACGGCTACCGCCACCTTCAGACACAGCCCCGCGCCCGCCTGACCATCCATGGCGAGTACGAAGAAAAGGACCTGCCCGGCCTGCTGCAATGGCTGGAGCCGGACCTGGTCTGGTTTCCCGCCCAGTGGCCGGAGACCTACAGCTACACCCTGAGCGCCGCGCTGCTGGCCGGCCTGCCGGTGGTCGTGCCCGACATCGGCGCCTTCGCCGAGCGGCTGGCGGGCCGGCCCTGGAGCTGGGTGCACCCCTGGGATGCCACGCCCGCCCAATGGCTGGCCTGGTTCACCGAGGTCCGCGACCGGCATTTCGCCCAGGGCGAGGCCCCGGCCCTGGCCGAGGCGCAGCCGCAAGCACCCGTGCCGCACGAATCCTCCGCGCCGTTCCGCTATGCAACCGATTACCTGGCAGGCATCGCTCCCGCCAACGCCCTGCCCCCCATGACCCTGGCCGACCTGCAGCCCTACCTGCCCCAGGCCACGCCCAGCGCCGCTGCCAAGTCGGGCATGCTGTCGGCGGTGGTCTATCTGCGCTCGCTGCCGGTGCTGCGCGGCGTGGCACGGCGCATCCCGGCGCAGTGGCAGCGCCGGGTCAAGAACTGGCTGCAAGCCTGAACCGGCCCCGCGCCGTGCGGCGCCGGAACGAAAAAGGGCTGCCCTCTCCGGCAGCCCTTTTTGTTTTCGAAAGACCCGTCGGCGCCCTCGCGCGATGGATGGCGGCGAAGGGCGATCCGGGCCCTATTTGCCCAGCAGCAGAAAGATCTCGTTGTTGAGCAGCAGCTCGTCCGGGTATTGGCCGTGCAGGGCTGCTGGAATGTCCATCTGCACGCTGCGCCGCTCCTGGCGGATGACGTGGAAGCCCGCCCGGGCCATCAAGGCCACCAGCTCGTCCGCCGTCAGCCGGTTCAACGCCTTGTACTCGTTGAAGACGAACTTCTTGTACCCCTCGACACCGAAGTCGTCGAAGCCGAAATCGCGTTCGGCGCCATCGATCGGGCCCTCGTGCGCCTGGATGATGGCCCACAGCTCGTCATCGCTCACCAGCAGGTGGTGCCAGGGCACTTCGTCATAGCGCCGCAGGTGCGAGCCATAGGGAGAAAAGTACAGCGGCTCGATCTGCAGGAAAAAGACACCCCCCGGATTGAGCGCCGCGTACAGGTCGCGGGCGATGGGTTCGAGCTGGTCCTGGCTCACATGCTCGAACGTGGACCAGCTGAAAATCCCGTCCACCGGCCGGCGGCCCGCCAGCGGTGTGGCGGGTGCGATGGTCTCGAAACTCAGCGCCTTCGGCACGCGGCGAAGCCCCAACTGCTCCTTTGCGATGCGCGGCAGCTTGGCGTACTCCTGCCGGATGTCGATGCCGTGGATCGACGTCGCCCCGTGGCGCAGGGCCAGGGCCAGGTCCGTGATGCCGTCGCCGCAGCCGAAGTTGAGGAGCCGCGCCGTCTTCACATCCAGCGCCGAACCCAGCCAGTGCTGGACCACGTCGGCCGCATAGTGGAAGTGCGCCCGGAACCACTCGTCGGAAATGCGCTCGGCATCCCACTGGGGCGGTCCCCAAAATCGTTGCTGGATGCGATCGAACAGAGTGGTCATGGAGGAAAACGCCTGTCGCGGGATTTCAATCGGTCAAAGGGCTCGGTGCCGGGAAGGGGGTCAGACCCACCACATCCTGCGCTCAGGGCTTGGCGAGCACATAGGCATCCTGGTGGTTCCAGAAATGCACCAGCGAGCGGTGAACGAGCTTGTCCGCGCCCACCGTCTCCGCGATGCGCGCGAGGACGAAGTCCTCGGACGTGAACGCGGTGCCGTATTCCTGCACATCGATGGCCTGGGATTCGCTGGACGGAGCGAAGAAGAAGCCGTCCTCGTCCAGCGCAACGCTGTCGTGCGCCGCCGCCTTCAAGCCATGCGTGGAGAACACCAGAACCCCTCCGGGCGCCACGCCGTCGTACAGGCAATGCAGCCAGCGGGACCAGGTGCGGCGCGGCAGGTGGCTGAACAGCGACAGCACGAACACCACGTCGTACTGCTGATCCCACACCAGGCTCTCCGGCACCGTGGAAGACAGCACGCTCCGCACGCCGAAAGTGCGCTGCGCGAACGCCATGGCGTCCGGCACGACGTCGGACACCGTCACCCGGTCCGCACCCAGCGCCTTCACCAGATGCCGCGTGAAGCGGCCGTGCCCGCTCGCGAACTCCATGAACCGCGGGGTCTTGAGCAAAGGCCGGTCCACGGCCTCCAGCAGCGCCATCAGCTCGGACAGCGTGCGCCAGCCATCCGCGAGATAGTCGCGCAGAGGGTTGGTACTGGAGGGATGGCCCTCGAAGAAACGGAAGATGTCGTCGGCGCGCGCGATCTCGCAGTTCAGCCCCATCATCTGGGAGAAGGCGCCCGGCAACGTGTGCTGCTCGATGAGCTGGTGGGCGGTGAGGCGCGTTTCGCGGTCCTGCAAGGCATGGCGCAAGGCCTCTGCGGCCAGGACGCGCTCGTCGCGTTCGAGGTGCTGGATTCCGAGGGCCAGCCAGTCGGAGGCCTTTTGAGGAGGGGCGGTCAGATCGTTCATGGGGTCAAGGGCCGGGGGAAGATCCTGCCGAAAGGCGGAAAACCGTCATTGGCAAAAAATGGCTCCGGCGCATATTCTACTAGGGCATTAAGCTATCAAAAATATAGCATCTCATTGGAGGGAGATCCCGGCCGTCCACGGCGGCAGAACGCAAGCGCCCTGCAGTGGGCCGGCCGGCATGCTCACCCCCAGTGGTGCGGCAATTTCACCAGCCCCGGCATGAGGGTTGGAGCGACCCAGTTGAAGTTCAGGAACTGGAACCACTCGTCGTACACCACCAGGCCGCTCTCGTCGAAGAGGAACGCACTGATCACGTAGTCCCCGCTGTGCAGCGGCAGGCTGGGAAACGTCAGCACCGAGCGCCACAGGCCATCGCCCAGCGACACGGGCGCCGCGCCCTCTTCGTGGGTGGCCAGCGACGTGATGCCGACCCCTTTGGACTGCTCGATCATGAAGCCGACATTGGGCCGCTCGCCCCCCCGGCCGCGCACGGTGATGTGGGCGATCAGGTCTTTGCCGGACAGCCGGCCGTAGCCGCCGTCCTGCGGTTCGCCCAGGTTCTGGATCTCGACCGACAGAATGCGGGCGGAGCCATCGTCGCGGGCCGGGGCATTGCCATTGCGCTGCCGGCGGCCGGCGGCGGAAGCCGCCTCGGCGCCCGAAACCTTGGAGGCGGCTTCGCCGTCGTCCAGCGGAGCGCCGTTGTCGGGCGCGGGCGCATCGCTGGCGCCCTCCTGCCCCGCCGCCGCGTGGTGCTGGCTCTCTGCATTGCGCAGGCGGGAGTGCACGTCATAGGCGCCCAGCACGGGCTCCGTCAGGCCGAACTGCTTGACGCGCCCCCCGTCCAGCCAAAGCGCCAGATCGCACAGATGGCGGATGTGGTACGGGCTGTGCGAGCAGAACAGGATCGTGCAGCCGGCATTGCGAAACGCCATGATGCGGTCCACGCATTTCTTCTGGAAATGCTGATCGCCCACCGCCAGGGCTTCGTCGATGATCAGCACGTCGGGCTGCACCGCGGTCACCAGCGCGAAGGCCAGCCGGACCGACATGCCCGAAGAGTAGGTTTTGACCGGCCGGTCCAGCGCCTCGCCCAGCTCGCAGAACTCGATGATCTCCGGCTCCAGCCGCTCCATCTCTTCGCGGTCGATGCCGATCAGGCTGCCGCCGAAATACAGGTTGTCGCGGCCGCTGAAGTCGGGGTGGAAACCCGCGCCCAACTCCAGAATGGCAGTGACCCGGCCCACCCGCTCGATCGAGCCCGTGGAGGGCTGCAGCGTGCCGGCCAGCAGCTTGAGCAGCGAGCTCTTGCCCGCCCCGTTGTCGCCGATGACGCCGATGCACTGGCCGCGCTGCAGTTCGAAGGAGACGCCTTTCAAGGCCCAATGGCTGCGGTGCGCCGATCGCCCGGTGATCAAGGACTTGAGTCGCTGGCGGGGAGAGGCGTAGAGCTTGTACTCCTTGCCTACATTCGTAACCTTCAGCACCGTGCTGCCGGTTGTTACGCCAGCCGCTTGGCTGCGTCCTGTGCTCTCGCTCATAACCAATCCACCAACTGGTCGCGGCTGCGCTTGACCACTACATCCAACGCGAGTGCCACCACCACCACCCACGTCAATGCGACCCACCACACAATCGGTGGCGGCAGCACGCCCTGCAGCAGCACCTGCTGGTATCCGATGACCAGCGCAGTCATCGGATTGAGCCACAGCACCCAGCGCCAATTCTCAGGGAACAGCGTCAATGGGAAAAGAATCGGAGTGAGGTAGATACCCACAGACAGCAGAAAGCCGACCAATTGGACGGTATCGCGCAGCGCCGCCGCCAAAATGGCCAGCAAGTAGGCGATTAAAACGCTCAGCACCAATTGCAGCGCCATCAACGGCAGGATCGCTGCGACAGCAGGGCGAAAGCCATGCAGAGGAGTGTAGGCAAGGGCCACCAATGCGAGCAGCGGTCCGAAAATCACGCAGCTGGCCATCACCGATCGCGTAGTGAACAACACGGGCGGCAGGGGATTTTTCTGCAACATGCTGCCCGCTTCTATCAAGCTGTTCATTCCCCGTGACACGGCATCGCAGAACGCCATCCAGGGAAGTGCACCCACGATCAGAAACGTACCTACTGCATGCGTAGGGGCCCCCTCGCCCAGTCGCATGGAAAACACCACGTCGAAAACCAGGTAGTACGCCGCCACAGTCAGCAAAGGCTGCAGATAGGGCCAAAGCACGCCAACCGCCGTTCCGGCATGCCGTGCCGCCACTTCGCGGCGAGTCAACACCCACACCAACGATCGAGCGCTCCACACGGAGCGCCACTCATTCCATAAAGTTTGCATGCAGGAACAGAGAGAAGAGCAGGTCCGCCTCAAAGCAGACCTGGAAAACTGCGAGGACCAGCCGTCTTACGCCAAGCCAGTCGGTCCTTCAATAGCGAACACAAGGATCAGTTGAGCGGCTTCAACTCAGTTGCATGCTCTGCCGCAAACTTGGAAATGGCCTGTGCATCCACAGTCATATCCTGTTGCAATTTTTGAGCCTCAGCCACACGCGCTTCTTGGCGAACATTGTTGCGAACTTCATTCATCAACTCTTCGCGCACGTCGGCAAAGGGTTTGGTCGTCACAGGTTTGCGATCCTGCAATTGCAGGATGTGGTAGCCGTATTGTGTTTTGACGATTTCGCTCAGATCTCCAGACTTTTGCAACGCAAAAGCAGCGACTTCAAATTCAGGCAGCATGCGTCCACGCTCGAAAAAGCCCAGATCACCACCTTTGGCGCCACTGCGCTTGTCAACAGATCGCTCACGAGCCATCTGGGCAAAATCCGCACCGGATTTCAATTCCTCCAGGGCTTTTTCCGCTTGAGCGCGAGATTCTGCCTCGGTTCCGCCAATCAGGATGTGGCGGATTTGCACCTGCTCTGCCGTCTTGAACCGTTCGGGTTTGGCTTGATAGATGTTGCGAGCAAGCGCCTCGGCTACAGCATCAGTCGGCGTATGCGCAGCGTCGAGCTTCGCAAGCCAAGCGTCAGATAGCGCCTTGTCCCGAGCCATGCGCATGGCCGCAACGACCGCCGGATCAGTAGCCAGTCCCTCAGCTTCCGCCTTGTCTGCCATTGCGCGGCGCGCGTATAGATTGCCAACGATCTGCGTCACTGCGCTGGACCGTGAAAGTACTTGAGCTCGGGCCTCTGCCGGAATCCGCTGCTCAGCGTCAGCTTCAACATCAAGTGTGGTAATCGCATTCTTGCTGCCCTTGACCAGTGGGACGTCTGAACCAGCAGCCAGTGCGGCGGAACCAGCGTGCAGCGCAATGACAAGAGCTGCAGAACGAAGAAAAAATGATGGGGCAAAAACACTATGCATGGATGAGCTCATCGGACCATTCGTACAGTTAAAAAAAAAGGCGGGGGAAACCCCCGCCTTTCTTGGATCGCATTGCTGCGATTAAGTGCCGAAAAGATTAGTTAACGGTCTGGATACGCGTGCCACGGTGAGGCCACGTGATACCGAAGTTACCCGACACGCCGTTGCCAACGTTGGGGTTGGACAGCTTGATGAACGAAGCGCCCAGGATTGGCAGACCGTTGCCACCGTTGGTGGTGTTGATCACGCCCCAGCCGTTGGTGTACGTACCAGCCGTGATGGTGGTGCGAGCAACATTGCCGCCCAACGAAGATGCACCTGCATCAGCGAAAGCCAGCACGCTGGTTTCACCGCAGAAGCGCACGACGGAAGGAGCCAGCGGGTTGCCTGGCGAGAACACAGGAGGCGTACCCACTGCGCCGGCAGTCGTTTCTTCACGGTTCCAGAAGCGTTGGCCGTCAGCATTCACGCAGATGTTACCGACAGAGTCCACGCTGGTGTTAGCAGGCAGGAACCACTCACCACCGGCAACCGTGCCACCGTTCAGTTGCGAGAACAGACGGTAGTTAGGAGCGGTGATGCCAACCACGTTTTGGTTGCCAACCACACCGGTAGCGGCGTAGTTAGCGACCACGCTGTAACGACGGGTAGGCATAGAGAACACCCAGTCCGTCTTGGCAGAGATCGACGTGTCCGAAGCGTACTGGTTGGTGATCGAGGTCACAGCCAGAGCGGTGGTCAGCAGGTCAGCCTGTTCCAGAGGTGCGGTCGTTGCCGAAGCAGGAACTGCAGCCGTGTAAGGCGTGGACATGTCAGGCAGGTCGAAGAACGAAGCAGCCAGCGTGGCGGTGCCCAGAGGTGCGCCATACGCGCCACCGGTCGTGCCTTGCGTAGCAGGACGTGCATCCGTACGGAACAGTGGGTCAGCCGTGAAGGCGTCCACGTTGCCAGCCGAAGCGTTCGTTTGCGGGAAGTGCACGAAATTGCCACGACCATCAGCGCCGTTCACAGCAACGCGGGCAGCCACCGAGGTAGCAGCGCCGGAGAACGTCGTCGTTTGTGGCAGGTTCAGGATGTACCAGTCACCCATCAGGCCGGTAGAAGGCGTGTTGAAACCAGCGGTAGCAGCATCTGCTTGCGTGGTGTAGTTCGTCACGGCAACCGTGTTCAGCAGCGTTTGCGCCACGGAACCGTCCACCGAGCAAGGTGCCACGTTGTTGGCGTGCTTGATAGCGCCGTACAGCGTAGGAGCAGCAGCCGTGCCACCGTTGTTTGGAGGAATGTCAGCCATGTTGAAGATTTCAACGTAGCCTTCACGGGTTTGGTTCGCCTTGTCACCAGCAGCCAGGCTAGGATTCAGACGGTCCAGAATGAACTTTTGTGGCACGTTGGCGGTCAGCTTAGGCACCGTGCAGGTGTTGTCAGCGGTCACGATTTGTGCAACGCCGTCAGAACCTTGCGTCACAGCAGCCGTCCACACGTCGCCTGGAGACATGAAGACTTGGAAGTCAAGAATGTCGTCAGAGTTCGAAGCGCTGCGGAAACGCACCTTCACGGCCTTGCCGTTGGAGGTGTCGGTGTTCACCACATGGAACACGCTCATATTGTTGTTTTGAGCGGTGAAATATGGCACCAGCAGGTTATGGCCCACGCCGGCGTCCGAGATTTGCAGCACGGTAGCGTTCGTGGTGGTCAGTTGATTCGTTCCATTGAACGTACCCGTGCCAGGCACGACGCCAGCCGATGCAGCACCGGCAAAGCCCAGGCCACCAATCATGGCAGCAATGCTCAGGGCCAGAACATTTTTTCTCATATCAAGAACTCCAGTTGAAAAGTTGGTAAGCGCAACTACCACGATTGATTACGCTGACGGATGGTAGCACAGCACTTTGGATGGAAGTACAGCGAACATGCCGTGAAAAAAGAGGTTGTCGAAAATACGCAACACTGAGAGTGCAAGCGTGAAGACACCATGCAGCTTGGCGTCAACCTGAGGTAAGCGCCAACCCACAATGCTCTCAGCTCTCCTGAAAGTGCCACCACTGGCCGTCTTCAAGGAGCCACACTTCATTCACATACATGGGGACGATGGGCAAGTTCAGGCCTGGGATTCCAGGCTTCACGTCCAGCCTCACCTGCGTTTCGCATCGAACAGCATCGCAGGTCACTTTGGTCACTTCGGCAGCCTTGGCAGCCACCGAAGCGCCATACTGCTTGCTGAACTGCTCCGCGGTACGTAGTTTACGGTACGCAGGCGTAGACAGCGCATACGCCGCCTCATATTTACCATCGAGTCGAGCCTTCCAGTACGCCTCTGCTCGTTTTTGAACCACCTGCTCGGGCGTACCACCGCCCATGCTTGCACACCCAGCCAGCGCAACAGCAGCCGCAACAAGCGCTATCGCCCTCACGGATCGATAGTGAAATTTAGCCATGCCTATTAGACCTCCATACAAAAAACTAAAAAATCATTCACTGCGTCGGCAGCGACTGGACCGGCGGACGCGGCGAGGGCAGCGGCGCTGCGCTGCCGCGCTCTTGTAGCTCGATGGCCCGCAACCCCTTGAGCCGGTCGCGCAGGTCTTCACTGACTTCACGTATATCCACATCGTTCCTGACAACCCGTGGAGTGATGATGACGATGAGCTCCGTACGATTCCCTGTCACCGTATTGGATCGGAACAGATTGCCCAGAAGCGGCACGTCCTGAAGAAGCGGCACGCCGGAACGGCCAGTGTTCGAGTTGTCTTTGATCAACCCGCCCATCACGATCGACTCACCTGAACGCACCGCGACTTTGCTGCTGATCTGCCGCTGCAAGAAAGATCTTTGGCCTGTGGGCGTATCTACATTGCCCACATCAGTCACGGTTTGATCCAATTGCATGGAAACAATGTTTCCTGCATTCACAGAAGGCGTAACCGAAAGATTGACACCTGTGTCCTTGTACTGGATGTTGCTTGTCGTAGCGTTGGGATTGTCTACAAACGAGGTCGTCGAGGTTCGAACGGGTGTCTGATCCCCCACGCTGATCGCAGCCGTGTGGTTGTCCAGCACCATGAGCGAGGGACTGGAAATCATCTTCACCAGCGATTTCTCAGCCAAAGCGGTCAATGTCGCTTTAATTGCTCCCGCGGCGTTTCGCAACGTGTAAGAGAATCCTGGCGTGACATTATCACCAAAAGCTGGCGTGCCAAATATCGAACCCGATCCGGAATATCCAGACCGCGCATCATTACTGAAGGCCCATTGCAATCCATACTGAAGATTGTCATTGAGCGTAACCTCAATAATACTGGCCTCAATAAGCACCTGCGTCGGGGGCAGGTCAAGCCGCTTCAGGCTCGACTCAATCTTGGCGTACTCCATTCGGGTACTCCACACGAGCACCGAATTGTTCAATTCATCCGCCATTACCCGAATTCCCAAATTTCCGCCAAGGGAGGAAACGTTTGCCTGCCCGGAGTTTCGGTTTCCTGTGCTGTTGCTGTTATTCAGGCTGTTAGATGACGAAAAGGAATTGCCAAAGCCGCCCCCCCCAGACAAGGAACTTCCGGATGATCTGCCAAAGCCACCTCCATACCCTCCACCGCCAGCGAAAGCATTGGAAGTGGTACCAAACCCAGTCGAACCCGATTGACCGAAGGAATTTGCAGACGAACCACCAAGCCCTGGCGCAACCCCGCTATTTGCGATCTGGCTGAAACCTGAGCCTCCACCGAAAATACCGTTCAGGACACTCGACAGATGCGCAGCGTTGCCGTTCTGCACTTGGTAGATGAACAATTGCGGCTCATTGCCGCTGTCGCTGGGCTGGTCCAACTTCTCGATCCACCGCCGGGCTTCCTCCAGATAGGAGGCTCGAGGCGTAACCACCATGATGCTATTAATGCGCTCGATCGGCATGATGCGCAAAGCACCAAACAAGGGATTGTTTTCACCCAGCGAGGCTGCACCGGCAGCCGCCTGCGCATTGGCACTTCCCGCCGCAACAGGCGCGGTTGAACCGGTCGTGCTCCCACGACCCGGCGTGGCCGTAGGCACCGCGCCTCCGCCGCTGACCAAGCGCAGGGCTGTTTCCACCTCGTTGATAGATGCATGTTTCAACGGGAATACACCTACCGACATTCCTTTGAGCAAATCAATATCGAAGGTGTTCACTAAATCTAGCCAACCCTCTGCCTGCGTCCGGGTTCCGTTCAGGATCAGAAGATTGCGCATATTGTCGACGCGCACGATGGCGTCCGGGGGCACCATGGGCCGCAGAATCGATGCCATCTCCGCAGCGCCGATGTATTGAAGCGGCACGATGATGGCGCCAGAACCGGGAGTCAAGGGGGCAGAGCTGATTTGGCGAACGGAGACGCCAATGGCCTTCAGGGCATCTGGCCTACCGACGTGGTAGGTTCCCCGAGCGTCACGCACCATGGCAAGTCCGTTGGCTTGCAAAGAACTCTCAAGCAGGAACACCGCCTGATCCGGCGTGATCGGGACGCGCGTCGCCAAAGTAACGGTGCCATTCAAAGGAGGATGCAGGACATAGTCCGTCTTCAAAATATCGCCCAAAATGGTACGCACCACTTCGGATACCGGAGCTTCTTCAAAATTAAAAGACAACGGAGCGCCCTGAAGGGCTGCAATTGGCTTGGCAGGAGCGATGACGCGGTCATTGCCAAGAATGAATCGGGGTTCTGGAGCAGGAGGGTTTCCCTCCCCGGAAGATCTGTCTGTTTTAGCGGGGTTGGTATTGGCGGACGACTCACCTGCTGCCCCTGGCTTCACAGCGCCACTGGATTCCGTGACGATATTGCTGCCACCGGGCGCGGGAACCGTCTGTGAAGTTTGAGCCACTGCCATCTGGGAAGCAGCCAGCGCAATGGCGGTAAGTGCGTGTCGGTAAGGGGTCATGACTACTTGCCTGAAAACGAAAGGGACTGGCGAAATGGTCTTTGCGCTCATTGAGCACGGCCACCGAATGTCGCGCGAGGAGGGGCAGAGGGACGGGCAGGCTGATCACCCCCTCTGCCAATCGATGTAGGAGCGCCAACAGGCGCAACCGGCGCCATGCCGGTATAAGCGGTTACTGCGGCACGGGGAAGTTGTAGAACACGGGTCTGGCCACCTTTGGCGAATGTAACGTTACGCCCGGCGATGGATTGAAGCGTCCAGCCGTCAACATTGTCGTTCAGCCGGGCGCGGCGATGTTTGCCTGCCACCTCAATAATGATCCCGCCTGCGCCGTCTCCAACGAACACGCCGGAAAGCCTTGCGGTGCTAAGGTTGTCGACAGGCGCTTCTTCACTGACCTTGGGTGGCGGGGGAGGAGGAGGAGGCCTGCGAGTGAAAGCAAATATTGGGCGATCCAGCATGGCAATGAATTGCCCGGTGTCCGCATTGGTGACACCAGGCAATGCCGGTTGCATGGCTGCAAAATCGGTTCGATGGGGCTCTGGCGGTTGCCAGTGCACATTGCGGACACTGCCATCCATATCGACCCACATCCACCCCAAGAGGAGGAGCAAAGCCGCATTGACCAGCAGCAGCAGATGCAAGGTATAGCGCTTCATATACGCTCCCGCAGAACACTGAGGCCAAATTGCGCTGACAGCCGGGGGGCGGCTTTCGGATCTGGGTTGCCGTAGCCTTGTATCTGAATATCCAGATCGTTGATGAGAATGATGGGCAACTGACTAGTGAGAACTGCCAAAGCGCTTTGAAGGGCCAACATCTCACCTTCGGTGCGAACGGTTAAGGGGATCCGATCGAAACCCTTTTCATCTTTCGCAGGGAGCACCTGGCTGCTGATCACTTGCAGTCCAGCCGCACTGAAGATTTCCCTGATCCGCTGTTGAGCGGCATTACCCGTCTGATTGGCATCCTGTGACGCAGGATAGATATATTGCGTTCTCGCACCACTTGCGCTGGAAAGCAGCGCTTCGATATCAGCCCGCTGGGCCTCCAAGCCCAACAGGCGGGCATAGCGCGGCTCCATTTGCGCCAACTGCGCCTCTGCCTTTTGATGCTTCTCCTGAACGTACCAACCCAGCAGCGCCAGAGGAACAATCGCCAAAGCCACTGTGCAGAAGAGGATCACTCCTTCACGGGATGAGAGGCGTTTCATGGCGGGGTTCGGTTCGCAGAAGATGAAGAAGGACCGGCAGGGGCTTTTGCTGGGCTGCCGCCAAATGTAGGGGTGGCACCGCCAAAAGCCGCCTTACCTGCCGCGGGGGCAGACACCGCAGGTCCAGCGGTATTCGCTGCGGGCATGGCCGGCACCATGGTTGTAGGAATCGCCGCCGAAGCCGCCGCACTACTTGCGCTTGATGCTGCAGCACTAGCCACAGCGTTTGCTGGCAAAGCAGGGATCACCGCCCCGGAAGCTGCTGCCGAGGAGGCTGCGCCCGGAGTATTGCCCACCACACCAAAAACATGCGGATCCAGCATGAACTCGATGGCAAACATCTCCTTGGCAGAATTGCCCATACGGGTCGCAGCAGACGGCGCGCGGACCTCGCGCAGGCCGGGCTCGTTCCCAAGGAGTTGCATCAAAGCCGCTGCATTGTTGGTCAAACCCACAATGGTCACTTTGGCACCCTGAAGACGAAAGCTCTGAAGATAGGTGTCGTCCGGGAGCAGCTGAGTTAACTTGTCCAGCACCTTCAAAGGCTCAATGCGTGTACCGAGCACCTCCGACAACATGCCGATTTTTTCTGCGGACTGCATGAGCGCATCGCGCTTAGCAACGACCGGCGCCGTTCGTCGAGCAGCGTCTTGGTAGCTTTGTGCGGCCTCAATCGCACGCTCACGCAACTGAAGCGTTGGAGTCATGGCAATGGCCACCGTTAGCAGGGCCATCACCGCCAGCAGCCCATAACCTGTCCGCCGCCATCTCAATGCATGGGCATGCCGCAAGCCTTCACCATAGCCTCGCATGACGATCGGACGCAGTTGGCTGCTACGCACCCAAACTTCAGGATCCGAGACACCGCCCAGTCGGGCTGCCTGCGACGCAAGATATTGCGCAACTTGTTTACGGGACGCCAAAGCCAGTTCGATCTTGGCACTGCCCGCCGGCGCATCGACCGTTTTGCCGCCCCAAACCAGATCCGAGTCTGAAAACGGACTGATGGCACGGACTTCCAAAGCCCCCGCCTTGACCACATCGGAGTCAGACATGGGAGGAAGGGTAAGGGTCCGGCGCAGCACAAGCTCTTCCGGCAATTCGACAGCGGTGAAGCTGGCCTTGATGGGGCCGGCCACCTTGGATTGCTTCTCATCGCCAAGCCAGAACGAAAGACCATCACCAGGGTGCAACAACACCACAGGCGCTGATGGCGTTAGCCAGGAAAACAATGGCCACGCGTGCATGCCCTGCCAAGGACTTCGGATTTCACGCCAAAGTGCGTGCAGATCGACTCCCAGAAAACGGGCATCGGAGGAAATGGAGGGCATGGTGACTCAGGGGTTTAACGTATCACGGGCTCAACGCTCGAACTGGTGCGAAAGGTATGCCACGGCACACCATCCTTAGCGCGGGCATTGAAATCGATGCTGCGCGACACGCGCAGCCAGACACCGTCCGGCATGGGAACCCTTGCTTGGATTCGAACCCGCCGAACCGTCGAGTTATCTAAAAATGCGGGCTCCAATGCCGTGGTATCGATGCCCTCCGCCCCGGACTCCCGTTCAGCCGCGATGCGCATGGCGACTGCAGCATTGCCTCCGGCGAGGACTGTCAACACTTCAACGGGAGCAGCCATCGGATTGACCATGCCGCGCCCGCGTACATCTGCAGTGATGAGCGGAGAAAGTCTAGCATAGAGGGGGTAGTCGAATCCTGGCACCTTAAGTAGGTCTTCCTCTGATTCAAAACGCTGCGGAACACCTTGTGGATTGCGACGTTCCCGCATGTCCACCGTGGCTTGCGCAAGTCCCTGAGCGAGATCAGGAGACACACCTCCTGCCACGGCAATCAGCCTTGCCAACAAAGCGACTGGAGCGCCGTTGATATCGATTAGTCCATTCAACGGCATGGCCTGGACCTGCATTGACACCCCTCTGTACGCGATCTGCGCCTGTCTGGTACGGTTCATTTGGGTGTTGGTGGCAACGATGGCCTGCAGTGCCAGTTGAATGGCGCCATCTCCCAGCGCCTGTGCTTGAACATTCTGACGCGACAAAGTCATCATTCGGGCTTCTTCGCGGACCGATTTGGTAAGTCCCGAAACGATGATCGTGAGGGCTGCAACCATCCAAAGTACGGCCAGCAAGGCCATACCAGATTGCGTCTTCTCACGAGAGTTACCCCCCCCACACCGGCTCATCAGTTGCTGCCTCCAAAAGTGGCACCATTGCTGGCAGGGTCGCTAGAGGGCAATACCCGCAACGGAATAACGATGTCTGGCCACGCGGAGGACGACGTCGCGATTGCCATCGACACTCGCTGAGGAGTCCGGTCCACGATGGTCCATGGCGCGCCCCAGACAGGCGGCTCTTCATTGGGATCTTCGTAACGCAATGCGAAGCCGGTCACATCATCCACCAGCACGTAGCTTGCGGCCTGGCTCCAGTCTGGCAGCACGCCTCCTTCGATCCATGGCAAATACCGCAGAACCAGCGCACGTCCAGCCGGTTGGTCTACCACTCCCAGTCGAAAATGGTAGCGCCCCCCCAAACCGTAACGGGCGGGCATGATGCCGACCCACGCCATTTCGTCGGGGAGGCCCACGAAGAAATAAGGGCTCTCTCCGACGGAAATGACCGCTGCCCGTTTCTGCAGGGATATCCGCCCGAGAACCGAGCGCAGAAAGCCATTTGCGACCCTCAATTCGTCGGTTTGCAGCACCCGGCGATCCACACGCTCCTCAGTCTGCGCCGTCGTGCGCAAAGCAGAACCCAACGCCAGCATCACCAAGGACAACAAAGTAATGACCACAAGCAGTTCCACCAGCGTAAAGCCGCGTTGGCGAAATGCTCCGGAAAACCCGCGCTGCATCAGTCTCATCGTGCCCGTCCCGGCTCAGGGGGTTTTCGTTGAGGCCGCAATGTGTTGAGTTCAAAACTGCGCAAACGCACGCCATCCGACCATGAGATCATGATGTTGACTTCATGCAGCGGAGGGATGGCCGGCCCATTGAACTCCGTGGCGTAAGGCGCGGTGGTCAGGCGCCATTGATAGCCAGCAGACTCTCCCGATTGATTCAAGCCTTGTTCTGGTATGGCATCCCGCAGGGAGAGCAGCGACTCTGCCAGAACCACTGCACGCTGGTAGCGATCCACGTCCGCGACATTGCGGGCACTGCCTCCCATGGCGCGATAAAGCATACCCAGCGAAAGGGCCATGATGGCGAAAGCCACCAGCAACTCCAGCAAGGTAAGTCCTCGCTGGTGGCGGTGCCTACGCTGCATCATTGGGTTAGGGCCTCTTGGGTCACCCGCCCGGACAGCCAATCCACTCGCAATCGAGTTCCGACCCCAGGAGCTCGCAAGATCTCAATACTCCCCCCCGTCGCCCCACCGGCAGGGAGAAACCGGATCGCTGCTTGGCTCTGTGCATTCAACTCCGTACCAGCAACGATGGCGCGCAACTGCAGGGGTTCAGGTAACGGCTTCAAGGCGAGGTCGTTGCCGTACATGCGATTCTTCAAGTCCACAGAGAACCGGACCTCGCGTCCTTCCGCCATGGCGGTAAAGCGCGCGGCTCGCATTTGGCTGATCATCGTGCGGACCGTGTCACGGTACTGCGCCGAGTCTCGCAGCCGATCGAAGGCCAGCGGTGCGAGGCCGATCACGAGCGCCAGGATCGCGAACACGACCAGCAACTCGACCAGCGTAAAGCCGCGCTCGCGCCGCATGGCAGGACGCCTGGGGATGCAGGCGATCAGGGCGTGTTGCGGATGTCGGCCGCTTCGCCTTCACCGCCAGGGGCGCCATCGGAGCCGAGCGACAGGATCTCGATGCCGCCGTTCGGGCCCGGGTTGGCATAGCGGTAAGGATGGCCCCAAGGGTCCGAAGGCACGCCGCCCTTGAGGTAAGGGCCTGTCCAGCCGTTCACGGAGCCGGGGCGCTTGACCAGCGCCTCCAGGCCTTCTTCGGTCGAAGGGTAGCGGCCTACGTCGAGCTTGAACAACTCGAGCGACTTGTCCAGGTCGGCGATCTGCACGCCGGCCGTCTTGGCCTTGGCGCCACCCAGTTGGTTCAGCACACGGGGGCCGACGAGGCCTGCCAGCAGCGTCAGGATGGCCAGAACGACCAACAGTTCGATGAGGGTGAAGCCGCGGGCGGATTTGCGTTGCATAGGGGTGCCACAGGAGCGGCCAGCACGGGAATGCGCCATGGAAGAGGACTCCTTGGACAAACAAAAATTATACGGCGAGGTCATTGATGGACAGGATCCCGAGAAGGATGGAAACAATGATGGCGGCAATCAAAATACCCAGCACCAGAATGAGAACCGGCTCCACCAGCGTGAGAAGGCGTTTGATACCGGTTTCGACTTCCCGGTTCAATATATTGGACAGCTCGAGCATCATCTGACCGATGCGGCCGGTTTCCTCGCCCACCCGGATCAGGTTGATCGCCAACGGTTCGAAGATGCCCGTCGCGGAAACGGCCTGGACCACTTTGCCCCCTTCTTTCACGATGGGCGCGACACGGGACAGGGCCTGCTGCAAGACCGTGTTGCTGACGGTTTCGGTCGCGATGTGCAGGGCCGTCAGCATGGGCACGCCATTGCCGAGCAGGGTGCCCAGGGAGCGCGAGAACAACGTGAGCTGGTACTTCAGCGCCAGGCGGCCCATGAGCGGCAGCTTCAGCAGCCGCGCCTGCCACCATTGGCGACCGGCGGGGGAGGTCGCCCAGCGGCGCACCATCAGGCCCAGGCCCAACGCCACGATGCCGATGAAAAGGCCATAGCGCGTGAAGGCGTGGCCCAGCGCCATGACGATCTGGGTCGGCATCGGGAGTGCATCGCCCATGTCGGTGAACAGTTTTTCGAACTGCGGCACCACGAAACCCAGCATGGCGATGAGCGACAGCACGGCCACGCCCAGCAGAATCGCCGGGTAGATCGTGGCGGAGATGACGCTGTCGCGCAGCGCGCGCTGCCGTTCCATGTGCTCCACGAGCCGCTCCAGCACCGACGACATCTGGCCGCTGGCCTCGCCCGAGCGGATCATGTTGATGTAGAAATCGCCGAACAGTTCGCGGTGCTGCGACAAGGCGCGGCTGAGCGGCGTGCCGCCCTTGACCGCATCCAGAATGCCTTGCAGCAGCTCGGCCATGCTGGGCTTGTAGCTCATGTCGATGAGCACGCGCAACGCGTTGTCCAATGCCAGCCCGGCCCGCAGCATGATGGACAGCTCGGAGGTGAGCGCAAGCACATCGGCCGCCTTGACCGGCCCCTTGCCGCTGCGCCCCTTGGGCACGGCGGCGGCCCCGATGGCCTCGTTGGCGGAGGCGGTGCCCATGGCACTGCTGGCGCCCGCGCCGGCCGAAGCACCGATCGAGTCGCTGATGGTCAATGGCGTGAGGCCCTGCGCCCTCAGCTGCTTGAGCGCCTGGGCTTCGTTGATGGCCGTGAGCCGGCCCTCGGCCACCTTGCCCGAGGCGGCGGCCGCCCGCCAGACGTAATCAGGCATCGGCTTGGTCCTGCGTCACGCGGGCGAGTTCGTCGAGCGTGGTCATGCCGGCGGCCACCTTGCGCAGCCCGTCCTCGTACAGGTTGAGCATGCCGCCCTGCGCCGCCAGCGCGTTGAGCGCGTTGGCATCGCGGCCTTCGATGATGGCGCGGCGCATGGGCTCGTCCAGCACGAACAGTTCATGGATGCCGGTCCGGCCCCGGTAACCGGAGCCTCGGCAGTGCTCGCACCCCACGGCCCGGTAGATGGCCTGGCCGACGCCGCTGAAGCGCGCCAGCCCGGTGCTCTGGCGCACGTCCTCGCCCGGCTCGAAAGGCTCCTTGCACTGGCCGCACAGCGTGCGCACCAGGCGCTGGGCCAGCACGCCGTTGACGGCGGAGGTGATCAGGTAGCCCTCCACGCCCATGTCCTTCATCCGGATCACGGCGCCGGCCGCCGTGTTCGTGTGCAGGGTGGAGAGCACCAAGTGCCCCGTGAGCGCCGATTGCACGGCGATCTGGGCGGTTTCGCCGTCGCGCATTTCGCCGATCATGATGATGTCGGGGTCCTGGCGCAGGATGGAGCGCAGCGCGTTGGCGAAGGTCAGGTTGATCTGCGGATGCACCTGGATCTGGTTGATGCCTTCCAGCTGGTACTCGACCGGGTCTTCCACCGTGATGATCTTGTTGGCCCCCGCATCGATCTTCGACAAAGCCGCATACAGCGTGGTCGTCTTGCCCGAACCCGTCGGGCCGGTGACCAGCAAGATGCCGTGGGGCCGTGCGAGCAGGCTGTTGAACCGCTCCAGCGTGTCCTTCTCGAAACCCATGGTTTCCAGCTGCAGGCGCACGCTCGCCCGGTCCAGCACCCGCATCACCACGCTTTCGCCGTGCACGGTGGGCACGGTGGACACCCGCAGATCAAGCTCGCGGCCCTTGACGCGCGTCTTGATGCGGCCGTCCTGCGGCAGGCGGCGCTCCGCGATGTCCAGGTGGGCCAGCAGCTTGACGCGCGAGTTCACGGCGGCGCTCAGGCGCGGCGGCACCAGTTCGCCCGCATGGATCACGCCGTCCACCCGGTAGCGCACGTGCAGGCCGTCGTCGAACGGCTCCAGGTGGATGTCCGAGGCGCGCAGATCGATCACGCGGCCGATGATGGCGTTCACCAGGCGGATGACCGGCGCTTCGCTGGCCAGGTCCTTCAGATGCTCGACGAAGTCGCCGCCATCGGAACCATCGCCGAATCCGTCGTCGGCCTCGTCGTCTTCGGCCCCCTGCTCCACCACGGGCTCGGACAGGGCTTTCTCGATGTCGCTGTCCAGCGCCAGGTGCGGAACGATCACATGGCCCGTGGCCAGATGCAGCGCCTTGACGACGAACGCATCCTGCGGGACGGCCATCGCCACGTGCATGCGGCCTTCGCTGACCTGCAGCGGATACACGCTGTTGGCGTGCAGGAATTCCGGCAGCAGCCCTTCGACCTCGGGCATGAGTTCGGGAAACTCGCCGGCCGGCACGATGGATATCCCCAGCTGGCGCGACAGCGACTGGATCACGTCCAGCTCGGACACCAGTCCCAGCCGCACCAGCACGCGGCCCAGCAGTCCGCCCATTTCCTGCTGCGCGGAGAGCGCACGCTCCAGGTCGCGGGCGCTCAGCTTGCCCGACTGGACAAGCAGCTCTCCCAGCGGAGGACGCGGCGCGGGCGTCGCGTCTGCCAGCGGTTCGATGCGGTCGGGAAGGGTATTCGTCGTCATGGAGGTGTGGGATGGCTCGCCGCGAGTGGCGTTGCGCGCCCTCGGGCGCGCGCAATGGGGCCCAAGTGTAGCCGCGACGGCGTGGAGCCCACTCCCGCCAAAGCCATGGCCTTCGCACACCCCGCGGGCCAGCCGGGCCTTCGCTTAAAGTCGCGGGCCTCCCCCCGATCAATTGATGCGACTGCCCGCCCCGCCCATGCAAAACCCTCCCCGACGGACTGCCCTGCACGTTTCCATGGCCCTCGCGGCCCTGGGTGTTCTTCTGGCCGGCGCGGGCGGCCTGGCGCTGCTCCAGCAGCATGCGCCTGCGCACCTGCCCCGCGCGGATCGCCTGCTGTTGGCCCCGATGGTCAGTGTCATCGAGCCCTGCGTGCTCTCGCCCGAAACCCTGCCGGCCGCGATGCAGGACCTGGCCGAACGCTGCCAGGGCCCGCAGGGCTCGGCCGCAGCGCTCATCGAATCCACGCTGAAAACGCTGCAGCCCACAGCGCCGCCATCGCCCCGCGAAGCCCTAGGCTACACCCTGCCCGTGCCGCTGCTGCGTCTTTTCCACCAGACGGCGGACGGGGACTGGCGCATCGACGAAGAGAAAGTGGGGCGCCTGGTGCGCACGTTGCGCGACACGCCCCGGCCGGCGATCCTCTACCTGTTCTCCACGCATTTCTCGGCGGAGGCCCCGATCGAGGCCGCGCTGGCCGCCGACCCGGCCAACATGGGCCACACCCGGGATGGCGCATTGGGCACCGACGACTATTACGACTCCAAAGTCTTCAACTGGACGTTCGCCACCACCCGCAACACCCTGACGCAGCGGCGCGCCCAGGCCATGCAGGCCGTGCTGGACGCGGCCTGCCAGCTGCCGGCGCAGGACCGCGCCAAGATCCGGGGCATCACGCTGCTGGGGGAACTGCACCACCTGTTTCCCAATTTTCAGGCGGGCATGGGCTTCGATGGCGACTACCGGGTGACCGACTACAGCGCAGCCTCGGTCGAAGGCTTCCGCCGCCACCTGCAGGCCGAGTTCGGCTCTATCGAGGCGCTCAACCGCGCCGTGGGCGGCGACTACGCCGCGTTCTCCGAGGTGGAGCCTCCGTCCCGCGATATCCGCACTGAGCCGCTGCGCCGCTACACCGAGCACATCGATGCGTTCGCGCAGGGCAGCCTGCCCATCTCGGGCTGGGCGCATGTGGAAGGCGCCCCCCCGGAACACCCCGCCTGGATCCACATCTACCGCAACGGCCACCTGGCCGGCAAGACCGCCGTGCGGCTCGGGCGACAGGACGTGCTGGCGGCCAAGCCGGAGTTCGGCGATGCCAACACCGGCTGGCGCATGGACCTGGACTTCCGGCGCCTGCCGGCCGGGGTGCACCGGCTGGACATCTTCCTGGAAACGCGGCCGGGCGCCCTCACCCACCTGGGCCGCCGCGACGTGGCCATCATGGACCGGCAGCAGAGCACGCCGCAGCCGCAGCCCCAGGCAGCGCTGCCGGCCAGCACGCCTGCCGGGCCCGGCGTGCAGGCGCAAATCGACACGCCGCGGGACGCGTCCTCGTACTACTACAACCCGCTCGTGCCGCTGTGGCATGCCTTTCGCGCGAAGCAGGTGGTCGACTACCTGCGGTATTTCGATGGCGAGGTGGCACGCTCTTGCCTGGCGGACGTGCCCCGCTACACCCACCAGATCGTGCCGTTCACGAACCCGGGCTGGGACGAGAACAAGTTCGCGATCCAGGCATCGCTGCGGCCGCTGGGCTCCATCCGGCTGGGCGTGAGCCTGTACGGCGAGCCGACCTACGGGCATTCCTACTTCGACTGGCTGGACCGCAGCGGCCACACCCGCTACGGCATCACCGAGTTCCATCCCCTGAAGGCGATGGACGCGGCCGCCCTGCAGCGCGTGTTCGATGCCCATGCAGGGCGGGGGGCGGACTTTCTCTCGTTCTTCGCCGAGCCGCGCTGGCATGGCGCGCTGGTGCCCCGGGGCCACAACATGTTCTCGTTCGATCCGGACAACCCGAAGTTCGGCTCCGACCACCTGTACCGGGCCACGCAGCAGACGCTGGCGCCCAAGGGCCCGTGAGCCGCTGCGGACCGGGCCCTGCCCTGGACAGCCCGCCGCGGGCGTCAGTCAGTCAAACACCTCGGCCTGGTGGAGCGGCAGGCCCTTCATGTCCTTGGCGGACAGGCTGGGCTCTCCGTCGAAGCGCCAGTCGATCGCCAGGGCGGGATCGTTCCAGGCGATGCAGCGCTCATGCTCGGGGGCGTAGTAGTCGGTGGTCTTGTAGAGGAAATCCGCGCTCTCGCTGAGCACCACGAAGCCATGGCCGAAGCCGGGCGGCACCCACATCTGGCGCTGGTTTTCCTCGCTCAGTTCTTCGCCCGTCCATTGGCCGAACGTGGGCGAACTCTTGCGCAGGTCCACCGCCACGTCGAACACCGTGCCGCGCACCACGCGCACGAGCTTGCCCTGGGGCTGGCGCAACTGGTAATGCAGGCCCCGCAGCACGCCGCGGGCGCTGCGGCTGTGGTTGTCCTGCACGAACGCATGGCGCGTGCCGGTGGCCTCGTCGAAGGCACGCTGGTTGAAGCTCTCGAAGAAAAAGCCGCGGGCATCGCCGAACACCTTGGGTTCGAGAACGACGACATCGGGCAGGCGGGTGGGAATGACGTTCATGGAGGAATTGCCAACAACGAAAGGAAGAAGAAAACCGGCAGAAGGGATGGACGCCGCGGACAACCACAGCCTGGCGCAGCAGCGCCAGGCCCGTTGCCGCCGTCGCGTTACTCGCGCGGCTCCCGAAGCAGCCGCTGCAGGTACTGGCCGTAGCCGTTCTTGGCCAGGGGCTGCGCCAGCCGGGCCAGCTGGGCATCGTCAATGAAGCCGTTGCGCCAGGCGATTTCCTCGGGGCAGGCGATCTTCAGGCCCTGCCGGTGCTCCAGTGTCGCGATGAACTGCCCGGCTTCCAGCAGGCTTTCATGCGTGCCGGTGTCGAGCCAGGCATAGCCCCGGCCCATGATCTCGACGTGCAGCGCGTCCTGCTCCAGGTAGAGCCGGTTCAGGTCGGTGATTTCGAGTTCGCCCCGGGCGGACGGCTTCAGGCGCTTGGCCAGTTCCACCACCTGCGCGTCGTAGAAGTACAGGCCCGTCACGGCATAGCTGGACTTCGGGGCCTTGGGCTTTTCCTCGATGGACAGCACCTTGCCGCGGGCATCGAACTCGGCCACGCCGTAGCGCTCGGGGTCCTGCACGTGGTAGGCGAAGACGCTGGCCCCCTCCTCGCGCTGCAGCGCGCTGCGCAGCAGGTCCTCGAAATCGTGCCCGTGGAAGATGTTGTCGCCCAGCACCAAAGCGCTCGGGCTGCCCGCCAGGAATTCCTCGCCGATGAGAAACGCCTGGGCCAGCCCATCGGGGCTGGGCTGCACGGCGTAGCGCAATTGAATGCCCCACTGGCTGCCGTCGCCGAGCAACTGCTCGAAGCGCGGGGTGTCCTGGGGCGTGCTGATGACCAAGATCTCCCGGATGCCCGCCAGCATCAGCGTGCTGAGCGGGTAATAGATCATGGGTTTGTCGTACACCGGCAGCAATTGCTTGCTGATGGCGAGCGTGGCCGGGTGCAGGCGGGTGCCCGAACCTCCGGCGAGGATGATGCCCTTGCGTGCGGTCATGTGGTGCTCTCTCTGCCCTGGGTGCTAAAGGATTTCGGCCAGCATGCGCGAGACGCCCGCCTGCCAATGCGGCAGAACGAGGCCGAAGGTGGATTGCAGCCGGCGGGTGTCGAGCCGCGAATTGTGCGGGCGCACGGCCGGCGTGGGAAACGCGCTCGTCGGCACGGCTGCCACGTCGTTAGCTACTATTTTTATAGCATTACCCCCTAGTACCGATTGCGCCAGCACGTATTTTGCATAGGCATGCCAGTTGGTCTCGCCCCCGGCCACCAGGTGGTAGAGCCCGGCATCCTCGGGGCGCCGCTCCAGGTGGCGCAGGGCATGCGCCGTGACGTCGGCGATCAGGTCGGCGCCGGTGGGGGCGCCCCACTGGTCGTCGATGACCGTCAGGCGCTCGCGCTCCTGGGCCAGGCGCAGCATGGTCTTGGCGAAGTTGCCGCCGCGGGCGGCGTAGACCCAGCTGGTGCGCAGGATGAGGTGGCGGGCCCCGCTCTGCTGGATGAGCCGCTCGCCCTCGAGCTTGGTGCGGCCATAGGCGGACAGCGGCGCCGGCGTGTCGGTCTCCACCCAGGGGCGGTCGCCGCTACCGTCGAAGACATAGTCGGTGCTGTAATGCACCAGCCAGGCCCCGCTGCGCGCGGCCTCCTCGGCCAGGACGCCCGGCGTGGTGGCGTTGAGCGTGCGTGCGAACTCCGGCTCGCTCTCGGCCTTGTCCACGGCCGTGTGGGCGGCCGCATTCACGATGACGTCCGGGCGCAGCGCGCGCACGGTGTCCACGATGCCGGCGGGATCGGAGAAGTTGCCGCAATGGTCGGTGCTGTCGTGGTCCAGCGCCGTCACGGTGCCCAGCACCGACAGGCTGCGCTGCAGCTCCCAGCCGACCTGGCCGCCCTTGCCGAAAAGCAGGATGTTCATGCGCTGGCCACCACGGCGTTCGGTGCCGCAGCCGCTGCGCCGGGCACGGCCTGGTACTGCGTCTGCACCCATTCGCGGTAGGCGCCGCTGGTCACGGCCGCCACCCACTCGGGGTTTTCGAGGTACCACTGCACCGTCTTGCGGATGCCCGTCTCGAAAGTTTCGGCGGGCTTCCAGCCCAGTTCGCGCTCGATCTTGCGGGCGTCGATGGCATAGCGCCGGTCGTGCCCCGGGCGGTCCTGCACGTAGTGGATCTGCGCGGCGTAGCTCTGGCCGTCGGCGCGCGGGCGCAGTTCGTCGAGCAGGGTGCACACCGTGCGCACGATCTCGATGTTGGGCTTTTCGTTCCAGCCGCCCACGTTGTAGGTTTCGCCCAGAGCGCCGCCCTGCAGCACGCGGCGGATGGCGCTGCAGTGGTCCTTGACGTAGAGCCAGTCGCGGATCTGCATGCCGTCGCCGTAAACCGGCAGCGGCTTGCCCGCCAGGGCGTTCACGATCATCAGCGGGATCAGCTTTTCCGGGAAGTGGTACGGCCCGTAGTTGTTGCTGCAGTTGGTGGTGAGCACCGGCAGGCCGTAGGTGTGGTGCCAGGCGCGCACCAAGTGGTCGCTCGCGGCCTTGCTGGCCGAATACGGGCTGTTGGGCTCGTAGGCATCCGTTTCGGCGAAGGCCGGATCGCTGGCCGACAGCGTGCCGTACACCTCGTCGGTGGACACGTGCAGGAAGCGGAACGCGGCCTTCTCGCCCTCCGGCAACGCCAGCCAGTGGTGCCGTGCGGCCTCCAGCAGGCGGAAGGTGCCGACCACGTTGGTCTGGATGAAGTCCTCCGGCCCGTGGATGGAGCGGTCCACATGCGACTCGGCGGCGAAGTTGACGATGGCGCGGGGCTTGTGCTCGGCCAGCAGCCTGGTCAGCAGGGCCGTGTCGCCGATGTCGCCCTGCACGAAGACATGCCGGGGGTCGCCCTGCGCGCTCGCCAGGTTCTGCAGGTTGCCTGCGTAGGTGAGCTTGTCCAGGTTGACCACGGGCTCGTCGCCCGAAGCCAGCCAGTCCAGAACGAAGTTGGCGCCGATGAAGCCTGCGCCGCCGGTGACAAGAATCATGGGATGGGGGGTCGCGCGAAGGCGCCGCTGTGTCAAAGCGGCGGATTATCCCATCGCGTGCCGGGGCCCTGTTACGAGCCGCAGCGGGCCCGCCGCGCCGTTTAGGGGGCGCACACTACCCACAGCGCGCGCCGCGCACGTAAAGTCTCGAGCCGATGCCGCCGCAAACCACCCGGCCCGCGCGGCGCCGTTGCACCACTTGCCCCAAGGAAAGCCATCCATGCCCCGATCCACCAAAAACCCCGACGCACCGGACGACGCCGACCCGGCCGGCGGTGGCCCGTTCTACGGCAGCAAGGCGCGCGACTCCGCGCAGCAGATCTGGCAGGCGGGCCTGGGCGCGTTCGCCAAGGCGCAGCAGGAAGGCAGCAAGGTGTTCGAGGCGCTGGTCAAGGAAGGCGCGGCCATGCAGCGCAAGGGCCAGTCCACGGCCCAGGAGCGCCTGTCCGAAGCGGCCGAACGCATGACCAGCGCGGCCAGCGAATTCGGCACGCGCGCGGCGGGCCAGTGGGACAAGCTGGAAACCATCTTCGAAGACCGCGTGGCCAAGGCGCTCGCCCGGCTGGGCGTGCCCACCGCGCGCGATGTACAGGCGCTGCACGAGCGCATCGATGCGCTCACCCGGGCACTGGAGGCCGCCACCCAGGCACAGGCCGCCCCCCGCCCCGCCGCCAAGCGCGGCGCGGCCAAGCCGCCCACCGGCCGCGCCACGGCTGCCCGCAAGACCGCCGCCGCGGCCCGCCCCCGGGCCCCCAAACCGCCAGCCGACTGAGACCCCGGGCGGGGCGGCCGCCCCGCAAGGAGCGGTCATTCCAAAGGATTGCCTATTCCTTGCATGATGCACTGCAACACCGTGCGGGCAGACCACCTCGGTTAGAGTGGGTGAAAGAGACAACCACCCACGCACCGGGAGGCCGCCGATATGGTGAAAAAAGCGCCGCGCCGCACTGCCGAGCGCATTCTGGAATCCACGCTGGAGCTGTTCAACCGCTTTGGCGAACCCAACGTGTCGACGACCGCGATCTCCGCCGAGCTGGGCATCAGCCCGGGCAATCTCTACTACCACTACCCGGCCAAGGACGAGCTGGTCAACGTGCTGTTCTCGCGCTACGAGGCGGCACTGAACGAGCTGCTGGATGCGGCCGACAGTGTGCGCGACGTCGAAGACGCCTGGTTCTTCCTGCACACGCTGTTCGAGCTGATCTGGCAGTACCGCTTCCTGTACCGCGACCTGAACGACCTGCTGTCCCGCAACCGCCGCCTGGAAACCCACTTCCAGACCCTGCTCGGGCGCAAGACCCAGGCCCTGCGCACGCTGCTGGGCGGCATGGAGCGCACGGGCGCGCTGCGCCTGGGCACCCGCGATGCCGGCTCCATGGCCACCAGCATGGTGGTGGTGCTGACCTACTGGCTCAGCTTCGAATACGTGAGCGATCCACGGCACGCCCTGGAGCCCGAGAGCGCGCAGAGCGCCCTGCTGCGCGGCGCGCACCATGTGCTGGACCTGCTCATGCCCTACCTGGAAGACAGCCAGCGCGAGCACCTGCAGGCGCTGAGCGGCGCCTACAGCACCCAGGCCCTGGCCGCCTGAGACCCATCCGACCCCACCCCGAGGAGACGCACCGTGAAGCCCTGGACGCCCTTCCCGTACTCCGACGCCTACCCCTTCACCGCCGCTTCGGTGCGCAGCCAATGGAAGCGCCTGCATGCGGGCGATGCCGAGCCCTGTCCGGACGATGCCGCCGTGCTCGACGCCTGGGTGCTCTTTCACCGCGGCGCCTTCGAGGAGGCCGCCCGCGCCGGGCTGGCGGCCGGCGGTGCCGGCATCACCGTGGCCAACAAGGCCACCATCGTCTATGCGAACTACCTGGAGCCGCACGAGGACCGGCGCCTGGCGCTGCTGACCGAGGCCGCCGAGCGGGCCAGCGAGCAGATGCGGGCGGAACCCACCAACCCCAGCGCCTGGTTCTGGCATGCCTACGCCATCGGCCGCTACAGCCAGGGGATCAGCGTGGCCAAGGCCATGGCGCAGGGCCTGGGCAGCCGTGTGCGCAAGACGCTGGAGCAGGCCATCGTGCTGTCGCCCATCCATGCCGATGCGCGGCTGGCGCTGGCCGTGTTCCATGCCGAGATCATCGACAAGGTCGGCGAGATGGTGGGCAGCATGACCTACGGAGCCCGCAAGGCCAGCAGCCTGCGGCTTTTCGAAGAGGCCTTCGCCATCAACCCGGACTCGGTGATCGGCAAGATCGAATACGCCAACGCGCTGCTCATCCTGGAAGGCGACCAGCGCATGGGCGACGCCACGCGCCTGTATGAAGAAGTCGCCACCACCCAGCCCGCCGACGCGCTGGAGCGGCTGGGCGTGGAGCTGGCCCAGACGGAACTGGCCGAAGGGTAGCCCCGCCTTTCAGCGGCGGTCCCGGCCCTCGTCCCGCTCCGCGGCGGTCTTTGCGAAGCGCTGCGCGGCGATGGCCAGCAGGCCGTCGAAGATCAGGTTCTCGACCAGGTCGAACGGCCGGGTCATGCTGGGCGCCATCTTCCAGCCTGCGCCGCCGGTCATCATGCAGGCGGGCGCTTCGCCGCAGTGCTGCGTGATGTGCTGCACCATGCGCTCGACCGCGCCGGCGATGGCGTAGGTGCCGCCGCTCGTGAGCGCATCGCTCGTGTTGGTGGGAAACAGGCTCACCTCGCCCGTGGGCACATGCAGGCCCGCCGTGCCGGATTCGAGCGCCCTCAGCATGATCCCGTGGCCGGGCAGGATCAGCCCGCCCAGGAAGCGGCCCTGCGCGTCGATCGCCTCGACCGTCACGGCCGTGCCGACCATCACCACGATCAGCGGCCGCGCCGGGCCTTGGGCCAGCAGGCGATGGCGCGCGCCGATCATGGCCACCCAGCGGTCCGAGCCCAGGCGCGTCGGATGGTCGTAGCCATTGACCAGGCCGGCCTCCTGCGCGGACGAAACCACCCATTGCGGCAGCACGTCCCACAGCTCCATCTGCTCCATGACGCGGCGGCGCACGGCGTCGCCCGCCACCACGCAGCCCAGCATGCGCTCGGGCACGGGCAAGCCGGCCCACGAGCTTTCCGCCAGCCGCTCGATGTTGTCCAGGAATTCAGCGCCGTGGGCGAGCACTGCGGCGCCCGGCTGGGGAGCGTCGTACATCGCCCATTTGAGGCGGGTGTTGCCGACGTCGATGGCCAGAAAAGTCATGCGGGATTATCACGAGTTTTACAAATCGCCTTGACGCGCATGTTTACCCGCACGCGACGCGCGGACTCTGCGGCGCCGGCGCACTTCCATCGCGGCACCCGGCACCGCGCGCGGGAGCTGCCTGGCCCTTCGGGCGGCTGTCCGACACAGGCCGGACTGGCGATGGCGCTACAGTGGCCGATCCGATCCACAGACCATACCAAGGAGCCAGCACATGGGACTTTTCAGCTTCATCAAGGAAGCCGGCGAAAAACTGTTCGGCGGCAAGGAGGCCCAGGCCGCAACGGCGGCAGCCCCCACGCAGGACGAACTGAACGCCAAGGCGGGCAAGGCCATCGAGACCTACATCGCCTCGCAGAACCTCGGCGTGAGCAACGTGCAGGTGGCGTTCGCCGGTCCCGAGGGCAAGGTCACCGTGAAGGGCGAAGCGCCCACGCAGGCCGCCAAGGAGAAGGTGACCCTGTGCTGCGGCAACGTGGCCAGCGTGACCAGCGTGGACAACCAGATGTCCGTCACGAATCCCGAGCCCGAAGCGCAATACCACGACGTGGTGCGCGGAGACACCCTCTCGGCCATCGCCAAGAAGTTCTATGGCGATGCCAACAAATACCCCAAGATCTTCGAGGCCAACCAGCCCATGCTGACGCACCCCGACAAGATCTACCCCGGCCAGAAGCTGCGCATTCCGCCGCTCTGAAAGCGGCGCGCATCCGGATCAAGGGCCCTTCAAGGGCCCTTTTTCTATGGCGGTGCCAGATGGCAATTCCCAACGCAAGGCCACCCAGATACATTCGTGCCCAGCCGTCCGCACAAGAACCGCATAAAAACGACACGACAGGGAGAAAGACATGTTTCCACGCATCAGGAAGTGGCTGTGTGCCGCCATCCAGGAGGCCGCGCCCTCCGTGCCCCAGGCCGAGACCATCGACAGGCTGCGCGAGGCACGGATCGCCAACCAATTGGCCGCAGAGGAACTTCGCAAGACCACTTGCGAGAAGGAGCGGCGGCAGGCGCTGGAGAGCCACTCGAAAAGGCTGACGGGCTACATCGACACCGCGAAGACCGCCATTCCCATCGTTGCCGCGGGCTACGGCGTACTGGCCACGTTTCTGTATTGCTTCGTGGTCATCCAGTTCTTCCCCTCGGGCCTGTCGGTGGGGGACAACCTGCTGTTCGTGTTCGTGGCGCTGGGATTCGGGCTGTTGACGTTCGTGCTGCTGGGGCTGGGAGGCACAGCGTTCATCCCGCTCATGATTTTTGAAGACGCCGAGCGAAAGAACGCGGTAGAGGAAAACCGGCAGAGCCATGCGGTGTTCTGGATTGTTGGGCCCGCATTTGCCAAGGCTGCTTCGTTTCTGATGCTTTGGACCCTCTACGAGTTGCTGCCGGCGGCTTCTGCTTCCACCATCCAATGGTGCTTCATCGCTTCTGCCGCAGTCGCCTTGGCGGCAGGGGATTTTATGGCATGGTGCGCCTGGAAAAATGGAACAACAAGCATCCGGAAGGGTTCCGACTGGATCGTCCTGGGGTGCTGTTATGGATTCATCGAACTGTTGGCCCTCCCTTGGTTCAGCGCCCTGCGACCGCATTACGCAATCTACCTCCTCATCGTTCCCTGGGTCGCAGGCTTGCTGGCATGGATGCTCATGTCGATCTGGACGCGCCCACCCGTTGCCCGGCAAAAAGACACGCATGATGAAACCGAACACCCTCCCCGCACAGACATCCCGGTGCTTGCGCGCTGGGCAGGCGGTGCGGCGCTGGTGCTGTTGGTGCTTGCCGCAGCGATAGCATGGCCATTCGAGCACGCCCCGGCGCGCGCCGATACCACAGCCACGATCTGGATCTTCTGGCTTGCCGCCTTCGCATTCGTCTCATTGCTCGGGGCATTTCTCGCCATGGCCTTTCATCGGCCGAGGCGCGAAGCCCCTCCCCCAACCCCTGACCCCACCCCCCGCGAAACACAGAAACACGCGGGAGAACCCACCGGGCTACCGGCCATCCAAAGCGCCTATGTGCTGGAGTCGAAGCTCTATTTCTCCGTCCTGGTCCTGCTCGTGCTCTACGGACTCACGCTCGTTGTGGATTTCCAGCTCCAGGGCCAGCTCAGTTCGGGTATTTTCCGCAGCCTAGGCCTGCGCGCAGAGCAGCAGACCCTGCGCCTGCAAGGCGCAGCGCTGGCCCTGGTGCGCTCGCAAGCCGACAACGCGGGGATTCGCCTGAGCTTTTGCGCGGAACCCGGCGGCGCGGCCCTTGTGGCCCCGGTGGATGCGCTGTGGCATGGCATGGGCACGCGATCGCTGCTGAGGATCGGGACGGCGCCGCAAGGCGCAAAAGGCGTGGACAGAAGCACCGCGATCGAGGTTCAGAGCGACGAGGTGAAGATCGTGCGCCACGCGCTCGCGCGGTGCCACGACATCGAACACCCCCTCTATTTCCGCTCGAACTCGGTCGCCAGCGTGAACCGGATGGACGAACTCACGGGCGAGGTCGCCGATGTCCTGAAAACCATGTACCCGCCCGCTTCACCCGACCGTTCGGGCGAAACCGCCTGGCAACTCGACAAGGTCCTTGTCACCGGCCACGCGGACCCAATGCCGCTGTCCGATGCCGGCAACCAGGCGCTGTCCGAACGGCGGGCCACTTGCGTGGCGGATTCGCTGGTCCGCAAAGCACTGGGCAGCACCCCGTTGAAAGCAACCTATCGGCTGGAGATTTTGGGCCAGGGAGCCCGAGACCCATCGGCCACACCATGCCCCCACGAAGGACGCACAGAGAACCTCGCGGCATGCCACGAGAGGAACCGGCGGGTGACCGTGCGCCTGATCTTCACCCGCAAACCGTCTTTGTACGGCGAAGAAAAGCATGCACTGTTCAGACAGGGCGAGCGCGCGTCCGTCGATGGAGAGGGGCCGGCCGTCTCGTGCATGCCTCCTGACCGCCCAGCCCGGTCCTGAAACGGCTGCTTCAGCCCTGGCGCCACGGCAGGCCGCGAAAGCGCCAGCCGCCCTTCACGTTGCGGTGCGCGTTCTCGTCGGCATCGCCCTCGAAGCCTTCGAGGATGTTGTACGCGGTGAGCCCCAGTTCCGTGGCCCGGCGCGCCGCCGCTACCGAGCGCACGCCGCTGCGGCACAGCAGCACGGCCTGGCCGTCCGGCGGCACCGCGGCCTGGATGGCGGCGTCGAACTGGGGGTTGGGTGCCATGCCGGGCCAGTGCTTCCAGGGCACGGCCACGGCTCCGGGCACGAAGCCGACCCAGTCGCGCTCGGCATCCGTGCGCACGTCCACCAGCACGGCCCGGCCCGACTGCACCCACTGCCATGCCAGCTCCGGCGACACATCGCCCGCGTAGCCCTCGGCCGGCTGCGGCCGGTCCGAGGCAGAAGAGGAGAACGAGGAGGAAGAAGAAGCGTTGGAAGTCATGCGGGGCATTCTGTCAGCACCGGCGGCGGGCCGCACGGGGTTCAAGCACTGGCGTCAGGGGCTTGGGCCGCCGGTCAATCCCAGGGCGGCGCGGGCTCGTCGCGCAGGCGTCCGCGCAGGTCGGCGTAGTCGGGCACGACGCTGCGCACGGTGTCCCAAAAGCGCGGGCTGTGGTCCATCACGCGCAGGTGCGACAGCTCGTGGGCGACCACGTAGTCGATGACCGCGGGGCGGTAGTGCAGCAGCCGCCAATTGAGGCGGATGGAGCCGTCGCTGCGCGCGCTGCCCCAGCGCGTCTGGGCGCTGGACAGGCGCAGGCTGCTCCAGCGCACGCCCAGCAGCGGCGCGAAGTGGTCCAGCCGCGCGGTGAAGCGCTGGCGCGCATCGCGCATGAGCCACGCCTGCACCGCATCGCGCACCTGCGCGGGCGAGGCGGCGCGGGGCAGGCCGATGTGCAACTGGCGCTGCCCCTCGGGCCCCTCGACCAGCGCGCCGCCCGTGCCGCGAAAGCCGTGCGTCGGGTCCAGCACCACGGTGAGCGGCTCGCCCAGGTACGGCAGCACGGCGCCGTCGCCCCAGGCGATGCGGGCGCCGTCCACGCGCTGCTGGCGGTCCTGCGCCTCGCCCAGCTTGCGCAGGATCCAGGCGGATTTTTCCTGCAGCGCCGCATCCACGGCCGCGAGCGACACCCAGCCCGGCGCGCGCACCGCCAGGCCGTCCGCCCCCACCGTGAACCCGATGGTGCGCCGCCGCGCCCGCTGCAGTGCATAGGCCACGACGGCATCGCCCAGCAGCACCTCGCGGCTCGCGCGGGGGTGGCGGAAGATCGCGGGGCTGAGCAGCGTGCCCAGGGGAACGGGCGGCGCTTTCGCCACCGGTGGAGCGGGCGATGGCGTTGGCGTTGGCTTGGCAGCCTCTTTTACTATTAAATTAATAGCACTATCGGCAATCGAACCGCCGGCATCCGCGGCATTCGGCCTGGGATTCCTGGCACGGGGCGCGGAGGCAGGCGCAGTCGGCGGCTCGGCCGGCGCCGCGCCGCCGAACAGATCGAGCGCCAGCTGCACCAGCCGCTGCATCACCGGCCCGGCGCGTAGGCCTCGGGGTCGAGGCGCTGCATTTCGGATTCGATCCAGGCCTCGACCTCGCGCATCAGCTCGTCGGGCTTGCGGCCTTCGGTCGGGATGGGGCGGCCGATGGACACGTCCACCGTGCCCGGCCGCTTGATGAAGGCCTTGCGCGGCCACACCTTGGCCGACGTGACGGCGATCGGAACCACGGGCACGCCCGCCTCGATGGCCAGCCGCGTGCCGCCGCTCTTGTACTGGCCCTTGCGCCCGCGCTCCACGCGCGTGCCTTCGGGGAACATGATGACCCAGGTGCCCTTGGCCAGCAGCGCGCGGCCCTGCTGCAGCACCTTCACGAAGGCCCGGGCGCGCTGGCCGCGGTCGATGTGGATCATGTCCAGGCTGCCGATCGACCAGCCGAAGAACGGCACGTACAGCAGCTCTTTCTTGAACACGTAGGCCAGGGGGCGCGGCATGATCGCCGGCATCAGGAAGGTCTCGTAGGTGGACTGGTGCTTGACCAGCAGCACCACGCCCTGCGCGGGGTCGGTGGGCAGGTGCTCCATGCCCGTGATGCGCGTGCGGATGCCCATGATGACGCGCGCCGCATCGGTGCTGAGCTTGAGCCATGCCCGCGCGATGCGGTAGCGCGTGCGGCTGCTGGCGCCGAACAGGCGCACCAGCAGGATGAGCAGCGTATAGGGCACCACGGTGATGCCCATCCAGAGCAGGTGGGCGATGGAGCGGATCAGGGCCATGGCAATCAGGAAAAAATGGGTGTTTTCGGTCTCATGCCCTAGGAATATATGCCGTTGCAGCTATTAAATTAATAGCACATCAGACGGCGATGTTCAGGCCCGGCGCCGCCACGGCGGATTGCGCGGCCACGTGGTCGGCAAAGTCGGCCAGGCTGGCATGGAACTGCGTGCCTTCGGGCCAGGGGCTGGGCAGCAGGGCATCGCCCGAGGCGACCAGGGTCGCTTCGACGGCCTGGGCCGCACCAACCCGATGCAGCTGCGCACCGATGGCCGCGCCGGCCCGCAGGTGCTCCACGCAGTTGCCGGCCACCAGCACCTCGTCGCCCTCCACGCCGTAGCGGTCGCGGATCTGCTCCATCAGGCCCGGCGCCGGCTTGCGGCAGGCGCACAGGTCGTCGGGTGCGTGCGGGCAATAGAACACGGCGTCGATGCGACCGCCCACCGCCGCGAGCTTGCGGTGCAGCTTGGCGTGGATGGCGTTGAGCGCCATCACGTCGAACAGCCCGCGCCCCAGCCCGGGCTGGTTGGTGGCGACGACGACATGCCAGCCGGCATGGTTGAGCCGCGCCACGGCCTCCAGCGCCCCGGGCAGCGGGGTCCACTCGTCGGGCGAAGCGATGAAGCTCTCGCCCGATGGGTTGAGCGTGCCGTCGCGGTCGAGGATGGCGATTTTCATGGTGTGGGAGCGCCTGGTGAAAGACTGCGCCAGCCTACCACCAGCGCGGCACCCTGCCTCAGGCCGCCAGCCGGGACAGGTCGGCCACGCGGTTCATGGCCACGTGCAGGCGCTTGAGCAGGCCCTGGCGGTTCAGGCGCAGGTCCAGTTGCTCGGCGTTGACCATCACGTCGTCAAAGAACGCATCCACCGGCGCGCGCAGCACGGCCAGCGTCTGCAGGCTGGCGGTGTAGTCGCCCGCGTCGAACTGCGCATCGGCCTCGGGCACGAAGCGCTGCAGCGCGGCGTAGAGGTTCTTTTCCGCCTCTTCCTGCAGCAGGTCGGGGTTGACGTGCGGGTCCACGGGCCCGGCCACCTCGGCCTTCTTGAGGATGTTGCCCACGCGCTTGTTGGCCGCGGCCAGGGCCGGGCTTTCGGGCAGTTCGGCAAAGGCGCGCACGGCGGCGAGCTGCTTTTGCACCAGCGACAGGCGCTGCGGGCGCAGGGCGATGACGGCATCGACTTCCTGCGCGCTGTAGCCCTGCTCGCGCAGGCTGCCGGCGAGGCGGTCGTACATGAAGTCGGTGAGGTTAGACACTGTTGCAGCGTCGAATTCTCGGGGAGAAAAACCAGACGCATGAACAAAAATCCGGCCTGCTTGCTTCTTCGCCTCAATCTCTTTTGCCTGCTGCGCGTCCCAAACGGCTCGCTGAATGCGCTCGTCATTGAACGCTAATGCGGACTTATTCAAAAGAACGTCTACATCCAGAGGCAAATCACGCTCGACAAGCATGCGGATTACGCCAAGTGCATGACGGCGGAGCGCGAACGGGTCGCGATCGCCCGTGGGCAGGTTGCCGATACTGAACATGCCAATCAGCGTTTCCAACTTATCAGCCATAGCAACGACAAGACCAATATTCTCACGCGGCAAATCGTCACCGGAAAACCGCGGTTTGTAGTGATCTTCAATAGCATTAGCGACTTCAACGGGCAACTTATCGTGAAGCGCGTAATAACGACCCATAGTGCCCTGTAATTCAGGAAACTCACCCACCATGTCGGTCAGAAGGTCTGCCTTAGATAACTTAACAGCGATGTCCGCATTCACTTCAAGCGCGACCCCAGCCTCACGCATGGCGATGTCTTGTTCCAGGGAGGAACTGCCGTCATTCGACACAGTTTTTTGATTTATGAGGCATGCAATTTCTCGTGCAATGGCGCGCACACGCGCTACACGCTCACTCTGCATGCCTAATTGGCTGTGATAAACCACTGTACTTAGGCCCTCGACACGGGAGCTAAGTCTCTTCTGACGGTCCTTGTCGAAGAAGAACTTGGCGTCGGCCAGGCGCGGGCGCACCACGCGCTCGTTGCCCTGCACCACCGCGCTCGCATCGGCGGGCGTGATGTTGCTCACCACCAGAAATTGGTGCGACAGCCGGCCATCGGCCTGCAGCAGCGGGAAGTACTTCTGGTTGGCCTTCATCGTGAGGATCAGGCACTCCTGCGGCACATCGAGAAACTCCTTTTCGAACTCGCAGATGAGCACGTTGGGGCGCTCGACCAGCGCGGTCACCTCGTCGAGCAGGGCGTCGTCCTCGATGGGGCGCACGCCGCCGCCCACGCGCGCAGCCGCGGCCTGCAGCTGGCGCACGATCTCGGCGCGGCGCTCGGCGAAGCTGGCGATCACCGCGCCCTGCTCGGCCAGCTGCTGGGCGTAGCTGTCGGCACTGGTGACGACCACCGGGTCCACGGCCGCCTCGAAGCGGTGGCCGTGCGTGGTGTTGCCGGCGGTCAGGCCCAGTGCCTTCACCGACAGCAGCACCTCGGTGCCATGCAGGGCCACCAGGCCGTGCGCGGGGCGCACGAAGCTCACGCTGGTCCAGCCGGGCTGCTCGCAGCCGGAGGCGAGCTGGTAGCGCATCACCTTCGGGATGGGCAGTTTGGCGATGGATTCGTGCAGGGCCTTCTGCAGGCCCTCGGACAGCGTGGCGCCGCGCACGGTGCTGTCGTGGAACAGCACCTCGGCCTTGCCGTCCGGTACGCGGCGCAGCGCGGCCACAGCCGAGGCGTCGGCGCCCAGGGCGGCCAGCTTTTTGAGCAGCGCGGGCGTGGCGTTGCCGGTGGCATCCAGCCCCACGGCGACGGGCATGAGCTTTTGTGAGACGGCCTTGTCGGCGGCCTGCGGCGCCACTTCGGTGATGTGCGCGGCCAGGCGGCGCGGCGAAGCGAAGGCCGTCAGGCGCGAGCCCGGCGCGGCCAGGCCTTGAGCCTGCAGCTGCTCGAACAGCACGCCGGCAAAGGCGTCGCCCAGCTTTTGCAGGGCCTTCGGGGGCAGTTCTTCGACGAACAGTTCAACGAGAAGATTCGGATGGGTCATGGTGGTCTGTGTTCCTTCCTGATGCGCGTGCGTGCCTCAGGCCGCCTTCTTCTGTTGCTGCTGGTCGGCGCGGGCCAGGTCGGCCAGCACTTCGGCGGCCCATTCCTGGGGCGCCATGGGAAAGCCCAGCCGCGCGCGGCTGTCGAGGTAGCTCTTGGCCACGGCGCGGGCCAGGTTGCGGATGCGGCCGATGTAGGCCGCGCGCTCGGTCACGCTGATGGCGCCGCGCGCATCCAGCAGGTTGAAGCTGTGCGCGGCTTTCAGCACCTGCTCGTAGGCCGGCAGGGCGAGCTGCTGCTCCATCAGGTGCTGGGCTTGGCTTTCGTGCGCGCTGAACGCGGTGAACAGGAAGTCGGCGTCGGAATGCTCGAAGTTGTAGGTGGACTGCTCCACCTCGTTCTGCTTGTACACGTCGCCGTAGGAGAGGCCGTCGGTCCAGGTCAGGTTGTAGACGTTGTCCACGCCCTGCAGGTACATCGCCAGGCGCTCCAGGCCGTAGGTGATCTCGCCGGTGGCGGGCTTGCAGTCGATGCCGCCGACCTGCTGGAAGTAGGTGAACTGCGTCACCTCCATGCCGTTGAGCCACACCTCCCAGCCGAGGCCCCAGGCGCCGAGCGTGGGGTTCTCCCAGTCGTCCTCGACGAAGCGGATGTCGTTCTTCTTGAGATCGAAGCCCAGGGCCTCCAGCGACCCCAGGTACAGCTCCAGGATGTTGGCCGGCGCGGGCTTGAGCACGACCTGGAACTGGTAGTAGTGCTGCAGGCGGTTGGGGTTCTCGCCGTAGCGGCCGTCCTTGGGGCGGCGGCTGGGCTGCACGTAGGCGGCCTTCCAGGGCTCGGGGCCCAGCGCGCGCAGGAAGGTGGCGGTGTGCGAGGTGCCGGCGCCCACTTCCATGTCGTAGGGCTGCAGCAGCGCGCAGCCCTGTTCGGCCCAGTACGACTGCAGCTTCAGGATGATTTGCTGGAAGGTCAACATGCGTGTGTCCTGGCGCTCGGGGCTTCGATGGCCTGGGGCCCTGACCCGGGCGCGATCATGAGAATGGGAGCGCGGCGCGCGGAATTGCGGATTCTAAGGGTTGGAGGAACCGGCCCATGAAAGCCGATCCCCTTTGCCGCGCAGAGGCCGGAGAAGCCCGGCTTACAAAACGAAACCCATGTGCCCGGGCGCCATGGGCAGAATCCGCAGCGCGGAATTCGAGCGCATTCGCCAGTGCCTGCGGAGTCCTGCATTCTTTCTTCAAAACACAAACACAGGACGAACTCCCCAGGCTTGCGCGATCCGCCGGACGGGATGCGGTACAGAGCATCCGGCCGGCGCCAGCGCAACGCGTTCGTAAGACCAGCATGTCCCGGATGGGCGCACTTTTCTTCAGCATTTCGGCCTTCGCGGTGTCCGCGCACGCCTTCGATATTGCCCCCCACCAGGTGGGCGATGCCCTGACCACCCCGCAGGCGCGCGCGCTGCTGGCACGCTATGCCGCCCGCCCACCCCAGCCCTGGCAAGAGCCCGACGAGAAGCGCATCCCGTCCGGGCCCGAGGGCGACGCGATACGCGATGGCATCGATCTGCTGCGCAACACGTCGTCGCGGGTCGGAAAACTGGCGCCCGATGCCGCGAAACGGATGGGCTGGAACAACCTCCATTGCGTGCAATGCCATCAGGCAGGCGCATCCGGCCTGCCCGGCACCAAGCCCTTCGCACTGCCGCTGGTGAATGCGGTCAACGACTATCCGAAGTTCGACGCCAAGTCGGGCAAGATCATCTCGCTGGAGCAGCGCATCATCGGCATGTTCGGCCCGGGCAGTGTGCCGGTCACGCCGGACACCCCGGAACTGAAGGCGATCGTCGCCTATCTCCGCTGGCTGGCGCGCGACACCCCGCCGCATTCGGCCATGGAACGCACGGGGCTGTTGCCCATGCCCGCCGTCGCGCGGGCCGCCGATCCGCGGCGCGGGGCCAAACTCTACGCTGCCCAGTGCAGTGCATGCCATGGCGGGGACGCGGGCGGCCAGCAGCGCCCTGACTTCAAAACCGGCGGCGGGTACCTGTTTCCGCCCATCGCCGGCCCCGATACCTATGACAACGCCGGCCACATGTTCGCCGTCCCGCTCCTGGCGCGCTATATCCGGGCCTCCATGCCCCTGGGTTCCACCTACGACCGGCCTCGGCTCACACCAAGTCAGGCCCTCGACATCGCTGCGTTTCTGAATGACGATGCCATGCCGCGCCTGCAAAATCCCAACCGCGCGCGCCTCTACCCAGATCCTGCCCTGCGTCCGCAAGGCTTTGCGATTCCGGAGCATTTTCCAGGTCAACCCCAGATGTACCTTCGGGCGAAGTTCGGGCCGTTTCGCAACGTCAACGAAAACTACTGAGCCAACGGGTCAGGGGCCGGGGGAAGCGCCCCGGCCGCCAGATCGCGGTTCCGGCGCAGCACACTCTGCTGCACCCCCGGGCACCTTGGAGAGCCCTCAACCTTCCCAGCGGCGCAGCACCAGGCTGGCGTTGGTGCCGCCGAAGCCGAAGCTGTTGGACAGCACGGTGGTCAGCGCCGCATCGCGCGAGGTGCGCACGATGGGCATGCCCTCGGCGGCCGGGTCCAGGTTTTCGATGTGGGCCGAGCCGGCGATGAAGCCGCCTTGCAGCATGTACAGGCAGTAGATCGCCTCCTGCACGCCCGTCGCGCCCTGCGAGTGGCCGGTGAGCGACTTGGTGGAGGAGAACGGGGGCACCGCGTCGCCGAACACCTCGCGCAGCGCGCGCAGCTCGGGCAGGTCGCCCACGGGGGTGGACGTGCCGTGCGTGTTCACGTAGTCGATCGTGCCGCCGCCCGCTTCGGCGATGGCCTGGCGCATGCAGGCGATGGCGCCGTCGCCCGAGGGCGCGACCATGTCTTCGCCGTCCGACGACAGGCCGAAGCCGACGATCTCGGCCAGGATGGTGGCGCCGCGGGCCTGGGCGTGCTCCAGGCTCTCCAGCACCAGCGCGCCGCCGCCGCCGGCGATCACGAAGCCGTCGCGGTCCACGTCGTAGGGGCGCGAGGCCGTCTCGGGCGTGGCGTTGAATTTGGCCGACATGGCGCCCATGCCGTCGAACAGCGTGGCCAGGCCCCAGGAGAGTTCTTCGCCGCCGCCGGCGAACATCACGTCCTGCAGGCCGAAGGCGATCTGCTGCGCCGCCATGCCCACGCAGTGCGCGGAGGTGCTGCAAGCCGAGGTGATCGAGAAATTGATGCCCTTGATGGCGAACGCCGTGGACAGGTTGGCCGACACGGTGGAGCCCATGCAGCGCGTGACCTGGTAGGGCCCAACGCGGCGGATGCCCTTGGAGCGCAGCGTGTCCGCCGCCTCGATCTGGTTGGCCGGCGAGCCGCCGCCCGATCCCATGATGAGGCCGGTGCGGGGGTGGGACACCTGGGCGGGCGACAGGCCGGACTGGGCGATGGCGTCCTTCAGCGACAGGTAGGCGTACGCCGCGGCATCGCCCATGAAGCGGCGCTGCTTGCGGTCGATGAGCGCGTCCAGATCGATCTGCGGCGCGCCCGCCACCTGGCTGCGCAGGCCGAGTTCGGCGAACTCGGGCATGGCGCGGATGCCGGACTTGCCTTCGCGCAGCGACGTGGTCACTGCCTGCTGGTCGTTGCCGATGCACGAGACGATGCCCGCACCCGTGATGACGACGCGCTTCTTCATGGTCATGCCGTGGCTCCCGCTGCGGGTGCTCCGTCCTTCCCGTCTTCACGCTTGAAAAGGCCCACGCGCAGGTCGTTGGCCACGTAGATCTCCTGGCCGTCGGCCAGCAGGCGGGCATCGCCGATGGCCATGACCAGCTTGCGCTTGATCACGCGCTTGATGTCGATTTCGTAGGTGACGAGCTTCACATTCGGGCCGACTTCGCCGGTGAACTTGACTTCGCCCGCGCCCAGGGCGCGGCCCCGGCCCGGCAGCTGCAGCCAGGTGAGGTAGAAACCGATGAGCTGCCACATGGCATCCAGACCCAGGCAGCCCGGCATGACCGGATCGCCCTGGAAGTGGCAGTCGAAAAACCAGAGGTCGGGGCGCACATCGAGTTCGGCCCGGATTTTCCCCAGCCCATGCGCCCCACCATCGCTGTCGATGTGCGTGATGCGGTCAAACATCAGCATGGGCGGCAGCGGCAGTCGTCCGCTGTCAGGGGTGAACAGCTTGCCCTCGCCGGAGGCGATCAGTTGTTCATAGGAAAAGGAATCAGCCATTGTCAGTCGTGCTCCAGATCGGCGGTGTGCCCGCCGGATTTTGATTGCGCGCCACCGAGGTCTTTTCGGTGGCGGGGCATCCATTATCAAGGCACACGGAGGGCCGACTGTGACACAGGGCCAAGGGTGATTCCCTAATTTCATGAAAGCGGGCCGCGCCGGACCGCGTCAGCGCAGGCCGCACGGGCATGCGGCCGCGCGGATCGGGCCCCGATCAGTACTGCCAGAAGATGCGCTGCAGGTCCTTGCTGGTCTGGGGCTTGGTCAGCGCCACGGCGGCCAGGATGCGGGCCTTCTGGGGGTTCAGGTCGTGGGCGACCACCCAGTCGTACTTGTCGTCGGGCTGCTCGGCGTTGCGCAGCACGAAGCCGTCGGCGATGCGCGAGGAACGGATGATCTGCACGCCCTGGCCACGCAGTTCCTGCAGTGCAGGCACCACCCGGTCGGCCACCGAGCCGTTGCCGGTGCCGGCATGGATCAGCGCCTTGACGCCCGAGCGGCCCACGGCGTCCACCGTGGAGCGCGGCACGTTGCCGTAGCCGTAGACGATCTCCACGGGGGCGAGCGTCTCGATCTCGTCGATGTTGAACTCCGATTGCGCGGTGTGGCGCTTGACCGGCGCGCGGAACCAGTAGTTGTTGCCTTCCACCACCATGCCCAGCGGGCCCCACTGGCTGCGGAACGCCTGCGTCTTGATGTTGACGCCCTTGACCACGTCGCGGCCGCTCTGGATCTCGTCGCTCATGGTCACGAGGACGCCCTTGCCCGAGGAATCCTTGCTGGCCGCCACCGAGACGGCGCTCAGCAGGTTCAGCGCGCCGTCGGCCGACAGCGAGGTGCCGGGGCGCATGGAGCCCACGACCACTATGGGCTTGTCGGTTCGCACCACCAAGTTCAGGAAGTACGCCGTTTCCTCCAGCGTGTCGGTGCCGTGGGTGATGACGATGCCATCCACGTCGGCCTGCTTGGCCAGGGCCGACACGCGCTTGCCCAGCTTGAGCAGCTGCTCGTTGGTGAAGCTCTCCGAAGCGATCTGGAAGACCTGCTCGCCCTTGACGTTGGCCACGTTCGCCAGCTCGGGCAGGCCCGCGATGAGCTTGTCCACCGGCACCTTGGCCGCGGCGTAGGACGCGCTGTTGGTCGCCGAGGCGCCTGCGCCGGCAATGGTGCCGCCCGTGGCCAGGACCACGACGTTGGGCTTGGCGGCGGGCTGCGCCGCGGCCACGACGGCCCAGGCTGCGAAGGCGGCGCCGGCCAGCAGGCGCTTCAGTTTCAGAGGGGAAAGCATGTGAGTCTCCGTAATGAATGACACTTTTTGTGCCCGCGGCATTTCCGCGGGTGCCGTATGGTAGGAAGCCGCATGGCGGGCTGTGGGGAATAATCGCCGGCCGGGTGTGACTTCCGGTCATATTCTCGTTTTCCCTCCCCTGCGATGAATCTCCGCCAACTCGAAGTCTTCCAGGCCGTCATGCAGACCGGCAACATGAGCGCGGCTGCCCGGCTGATCAACATCACGCCGTCGGCGGTGAGCAAGACCATCGCGCACGCGGAACTGCAACTGGGCTACGCGCTGTTCAGCCGGGCCCGCGGGGCCCTGCTGCCCACGCCGGAGGCGCAAGCGCTGTTCACCGCCTCCAGCCAGATCCACAGCCAGCTCGACGCACTGCGCCGCACCGCGCACAACCTGCGCCAGCCCGAGGGCGGCCTGGTGCGGCTGGCGGCGATTCCGTCCGTCACGCACGAATTCCTGCCCGCGGTGCTGGAGCGCCACGCCCAGCAATCGCCCCGGGTGCGCGTGGAAGTGCGCACCCTGCACCAGGACCAGATGGCGCAGGCACTGCTCACCCGCTCGGTGGATTTCGCGCTGGGCTTCTACGACCACCCGCATCCGCAGCTGGAGAGCAGCATCCTGGTGAGCGGGCCGCTGTTCATCGCCGTGGCGCGAGACATCTGGCTGCGCGCGGTGCGGCTGAACCGGTCCGACCCGATCACGTTCCTGGCCAACACGCCCATGATCCAGTTGCTGGGCGACGAGCCCATGCGCCAACCCATGGCCGAACTGGCACAGAGCCTGGGCGTGCACACCGAGCTGGGCATCCAGATGCAGACCTCGCAGCTGGCCCTGGCGCTGGTCAAGCGCGGCATGGGGTGGACGGTGGTCGATTTCCTGACCGCGCGCAACCTCGACCCGGCCGCCATCACCGCGGTGCCGCTGCGCGACCTGCCCCCCATGGCGCTGCATGCCTACCACGCCGCCAACCGCCCGCCGGACCGCCATGCCGCCCGCATGCTGGCCCTGCTGTCGGACGTGCTCATGCAAACGATGGCGCGCGCGCCCTCCGAAGCGGCCGCGCTCTGAGCGGGCCCTTCGATCGGCGCCAGGCGCGCGGGGATTTCAGGCGGTGGCGGCCCTGCGGGCGCGGCGCCGGCGCACCCAGGCCCAGCCTGCCACCAGCGCGCCCAGCGCCCACAGCGGCCACAGGCCCCAGCGCGAGACCCAAGATGCATAGGGCGTGACCGCCCCGCTGCGCCCCAGCACCTCGCCGGTCAGCACGCCGCGCACGTGCGACGGCAGGCGCTGCGTGACCACGCCCCGGTGGTCGATGATGGCGGTGGCCCCCGTGTTGGTGGCCCGCACCATCGGGCGCTCGAACTCCAGCGCGCGCATGCGGCTGATGGCCAGATGCTGGTCGATGGCCACCGAATCGCCGAACCAGCCGATGTTGCTCAGGTTCACGAAGATCGTCGGCGCCTGGGCGGGGTCGGTGAAGCGCGCGCCCAGTTCTTCGCCGAACAGATCCTCATAGCAGATGTTGGGCGCGATGCGCTCGCCCGCCCAGAGGAACGGCGCCTGCCCCACGGCGCCCCGGTTGAAGTCGCCCAGCGGGATGTTCATCATCTCGGTGAACCACCGGAAGAACGGCGGGATGAACTCGCCGAAGGGCACGAGGTGGTGCTTGTCGTACTGGTACGGCGCGGCCTGGCCGGGCGCGAAGCCCATCACCGAATTGGTGTAGCCCAGCGCCATGTCGCCCAGCGGAATGCCCAGCAGCGCCGCCTGCCGGCCGGCGCCCTGCCCCGCCACGGGGGCCTGGGTGTAGCGCGCGGTGACCGAATCCAGGTAGCCCGGCACCAGTTGCTGCGGCAGCAGCGGGATGGCGGTCTCGGGCGCCACCACCAGCGCGGCCTGGGCGCTGCGCAGCTGCTCGGCATACCAGCGCAGGGCGGTCGGCACGCCGCTGCCGGCCTGGAATTTCTCGTCCTGAGGAATGTTGCCCTGCAGCAGCGCCAGCGACAGCGGCGCGGGGCGCTGCATCGGCGTGTGGCACAGCTCGACAGCGCAGTGGCGCTGCACCGCCAGCCCGGCCCAGGCCAGCACGGCCAGCCCTACCAGGGCCCATGCCTTCAGGCTGCGCAGGTCGCTGCGCCGCCCCTGGGCCACGAGCATGACCAGCACGGCCGCGACGCAGCCGATGCCGTACACCCCGACCGACCGCGCCAGCACGGCCAGCGGGCCTTCGATGTGTGCGTAGCCGCCGGCGCCCCATGGAAAGCCCGTCCACCACTGGCCGCGCGCCAACTCGGCCAGCAGCCAGAACGCTCCGAAAACGATAGCAGCATGCCGGCGATTTGATTGCCCCAGGGCCTTGAAACACCCTGCAGCCACCGCGTAGTAGCTGCCCAGAAACGCCGCCAGCCCCACCACCGCGAGCGCGGCCAGCGGCGCGGCCAGCCCGCCGTAGGTGTGCATGGAAATGAAGAGCCACCAGAAGGTGCCCGTCAGCCAGGCAGTGGCAAAGAGCCACCCCAGCACCGCGGCCTGCCGCGCGCTGCGGCTGGCCAGCAGCAGCCGCGCGAAACCGCCCAGGGACAGGAGTTGCAGCCACCACACCGGCTCGCCGCCGAAGGGCCAGGCGATCGAGGCGGCCTGCGCCAGGCCCGCCAGCAGCGCGAGCCCCCCTGCCAGCGCCACCGGCCCGAGCGGGCCGCGGCGCGCGCCAGCGGCGCCCATCAGTGCGCAGCCCGGTCGTCTTCGGCGGGAACCGGCGACACCTTGAACCAGCGCACCGCGCCGCCCTTGGTGTGCAGCACGACGAACCGCAGGCCGCCCAGGTCGATCGTCTCGCCGCGCTTGGGCGCACGGCCCATCTCGTGCGCGATCAGGCCGCCGATGGTGTCGAAGGGCTCGGTCCGGTCGGAGCCCGCGAGCACCGCGCCGAACGCCTCGGCCACCCGCTCGACCGGGGTGTCGCCGCTCACGCGGTAGGTGCGGTCGGCCAGGCCGAAGATGTCGCCCTCGTCCTCGGGGATGTCGAACTCGTCCTCGATCTCGCCCACGATCTGCTCCAGCACGTCCTCGATGGTGACCAATCCGGCCACGCGGCCGAACTCGTCGATCACCACCGCCATGTGGATGCGGTTCACGCGGAACTCGCGCAGCAGGTCGTTCAGACCCTTGCTCTCCGGCACGAAGGCGGCGGGGCGCAACAGCGCGCGGATGTTCAGCTCCGGCGCGCGCTGCAGCTTGAGCAGGTCCTTGGCCATCAGGATGCCGATGATGTTCTCGCGCTCGCCCTGATAGACGGGAAACCGCGAGTGCGCGGTGTCGATCACCTGGTGCAGCAGGGCATCGAACGGCGCCTCGATGTCGATCAGGTCCATGCGCGGGGCGGCCACCATCACGTCGCTGGCCCGCATCTCGGCCATGCGCAGCACGCGCTCGAGCATCACGCGGGCATCGGCGTTGATGATCTGGTTGTCTTCGGCTTCCGCCAGGGTGGCGATCAGCTCGTCGGTCGAATCCGGGCCGGGGTGGATGAACTCGACGAGCCGCTGCAGGAACGTGCGCTTGTCCTCTCGTTCGGACGGGCGCGCGGAATGGGGGTCGGACACGGTCTTGGAATGCAGGACGTGCGGTGGTTGATCAGGCCCCAAGGATAGCGGAAGCGCCGCGCTGGCGGCCCTGCCGGGCGCCCGGGGCCGTCATTCGGCCGACTGGTGGCGCCCGTCGCGAACGCCGCGCCGCACTTCCTGCAGCCCGGCCAGGAGCCGCCAGAACTGGCGGGCCTGCTTCTTGAAGCGGTAGTCCATCTCGGCGAACTGGTGCACCACCATCTGCGCCATGCGCGTGTCCAGGCCGGCGCGCGGCAACTGCAGGTAGGCCTCGGACTCCGAGCCGTCGCGGCGCACGGTGGCGCCGGCATTGCGCGCGATTTTCAGCATGGCGGTGTTCTCGCTCAGGGCATGGATGAACACCATGCTCACGCCCTGGTTGCGCGCATGCATCACGGCGCGATCGAACAGCCGCGCGCCGAAGCCGCGCCCCCGCGCCTGGCCCAGCACGGACACGCCGAACTCGGCGCAGCTTTGGTGCTCCGGCGAATCGGCGTAGGCGAGGTGGGCGACGGCGATGAGTTCGAGCCGCCGGTTGTAGATGCCGAAGATCTCGTCGCGCACGAAATCCAGCTGGTCCACATAGCGCTGCACCTGTTCGTCGCTGGCAGCGTAGCCGAAGCGCAGGTAGCGGTCCGCAGGCTCCAGCCGCAGCAGGTGGGCGGCGATGCGCTCGCGGTGCCCGGGGCCGAGCGAGCGGATCGGCACCATGACCGGCGAGCTGCCCCGCCGGTGCGGCGGGCGGGGCGCTTCGCTGCGCAGCACAGTGCCGCCTGCATCGGGGGACGCGCGAAGCCAGTCTTGGGTGGGGATCATGATGGCGCGATTTTAGGGTTTTCCCTTATTCCTGGCCAAACTTTTTGTTGCACTGCGGCGCAGCAGGCGAAGCCTCTCCGCCCCCGGACGGCGCCACCGACGGGCCCGAGGGCGCGGGCAGCTATGGATTCAAGAGCGCCTGCGCGCTACACCGGCACGGCGGTGGTGGCCTTCACGCGGTCCAGCACGAAGCTCGTCTTGCAATCCTGCACGCTGGGGTGCTTGAGCAGCGTGTCCATGATGAAGCGGCTGTAGTGCGCCATGTCGGCCACCACGACGCGCAGCAGGTAGTCCATCTCGCCCGTGAGCGCGGCGCACTCCACCACCTCGGGCCAGGTCTGCACGCTGGCGCGAAACAGGTCCATGGGGTTGCGCTTGTGGCTCTCGGTGTGCTTTTCGAGGCGCACGTTCAGGTAGGCCGTGAGGCCCAGGCCCACCGACTCGGGCCGGACCAGTGCCACGTAGCGGTCGATCACACCACTGTCCTCCAGGCGCTTGGCGCGGCGCAGCACGGCGCTGGGCGACAGCCCCACCCGCTCTCCGATTTCGTCGTAGGTCTCGCGTCCGTTCACCTGTAAACAGCGCAAGATGGCGCGGTCGAGCTTGTCGAGTGCGTGGTCAGCGGTCATGGCGCAGGATTCTACGGATCTCGGGCACGGCTGCGAAGGTGGATTCCATCGCCGCCGAATGCACGTATGTCCCGATGTGGAAGGCCGCGCATCGTCGCAAAATCTCCAAAAAAGAACGGTCGTTCTTTTTTATAAGAGAGTGTTTTCACACCACCACCGGAGACAAACCATGTTCGTTGCATTCAGCCGCCTGCTGCGCGGTTTCGCTTTCGTCCTGGCCGCGTTCGCATTGCAGGGCTTGCAGGGCGCCAGCGCCCAGTCCGGCTACGCGCAGACCCGCTACCCCATCGTTTTGGTGCACGGCCTGTTCGGATTCGATTCCGCGCTGGGCGTGGATTACTTCTACCGCATTCCGCAGGCGCTGCAGCGCGATGGCGCCCGCGTGTTCGTGGCGCAGGTATCGGCGGCCAACAGCACCGAGGTGCGGGGCGAGCAGTTGCTGGCCCAGGTGAAGAACATCCGGGCGCTCACGGGCGCCGAGAAGGTCCACCTGATCGGCCATTCGCATGGCGGCCCGACGGCGCGGTACGTCGCCGGGGTGGCGCCGCAGTGGGTGGCGTCGGTCACCTCCGTGGGCGGCGTCAACCGCGGTTCGCGCGTGGCGGACGTGGTGCGCGGGGTCGCGCCCAAGGGCAGCGTGAGCGAGGCAGTGGCCAGCCAGGCGGCCTCGGCGCTGGTGGCGCTCATCAACCTTTCCTCGGGCGGCAGCGGCCTGCCGCAGATGCCGACCGCGGCGCTGGATTCGCTCACCACCGAGGGTTCGGCGCGCTTCAACCAGCGCTTCGGCGCGGGCGTGCCCACCAGCGGCTGCGGCGACGGGGCCGATCTGGTCAACGGCGTGCGCTACTACTCGTGGACCGGCGTGCGCACGGTCACCAACGTGCTCGATGCCAGCGACGCCCTGCTCGCCACGACCGGGCTGGTGTTCAACGAGGCCAACGACGGCCTGGTGTCGGCCTGCTCGGCGCGCCTGGGCAAACACCTGGGCGACTACCGCCAGAACCATCTGGACGAGATCAACCAACTGCTCGGCCTGCGGGGCTGGCTGTCGGTGGACCCGGTCACGCTGTACCTGGACCAGGCCAACCGCCTCAAGAAAGCGGGCCTGTGACAAGCCGAACCATGATGCACCGGCCGGTGACGCGCATCCCCGGTGCGGCACTGGCGGCGTGCGGCATCGCTGCGGCCGCCGCCCTGCTCTGGTGGACCGCGGGCGGCCCGGCGCAGCAGGCGCCCCGCACACCGGGCGCCGAGACCGCCTCGCCCATGGCTGCGGGCACCCGCGCTCGCAGTCCGGCCACGCCGGCGGTGTGGGACGCGCCCGCACCGCCCGTGGCCGCCGCCAGCGACGACCCGCTGCTGGGCCCCGGCCTGCGCGACACGCTGGAAGCCCTGCTGCACGCGGCGGGCGAAGCGCCGGAGCCCGGCCTTCTCAAGGCACGGCTGGAGGGCCTGATCGGCCAGTTCTTCCCGCCGCAGGTCGCCACCCGGGCCCTGGCGCTGGCCCACCGCTACGTGGACTACCGCGTGGCGCTGGGGCGACTGCAGGCGCCCGCCGATCTGCGCGATCCCCAGGCCCTGCGCCAGGCCCTGGCCGCGCGCCAGAAGGTGCGCATGGCCGCCTTCGAGCCGGACGAGTACCAGGCCCTGTTCGCCGCGGATGCGCAGATGGACGAGTATTTGCTGTCCCGGCTGGAGATCGAGCGCGACCCGTCGCTCACGGCCGACCAGAAAAGCGCGGCCCTGCAGCAGGCCGAAAGCGCCCTCGGCCCCGCGTTGCAGGCGCAACGCAGCGAAGCGGTGGCGCACGTGGGCCTGGCCCGGCAGACCGCGGACTTCGACGCCCAGGGCATGGACGCCACGGCCCGCTTCAGCGCGCGCAGCGCGCAATACGGCGCCGAAGCCGCGCAGCGGCTGGCCCAGATGGACACGCAGGACCGGCAATGGCAGGGCCGGCTCGACCAGTACCAGGCAGCGATGGGCTCGGGGTCTTCTTCGGCACGGCTGGCGCAACTGCGGTCGGAGCTGTTCACCCCGCAGGAGCAACTCCGCCTGGAGGGCGCCATGGCGCTGCGGGCGCTTCCCACGCAGGCCCGCTGACCGCGGGCAACCTTCGGCTGCGGCATTGCCGCCATTCATGCAGGTTTCCTGCAAAACGGGCTCGCCGAGGGCACGATTTCGCCCGAATGCTGAGTCTCTACGGCCTAAAGTGGATGGCAGACATCCATCCACGAACGGAGACGCCAATGAACGCAGCCTTGCCCGAGCAAGCCACGCAACAGACCGCCGCCTGGGAGAACCCCATGGGCACCGACGGTTTCGAATTCATCGAATACGCCGCACCCGATCCGCAGGCCATGGGCAAGGTGTTCGAAGGCATGGGCTTCAAGCCCGTGGCGCGGCACCGCCACAAGAACGTCACCCTGTACCGCCAGGGCGAGATCAACTTCATCATCAATGCCGAGCCCGACAGCTTCGCGCAGCGCTTTGCGCGCATGCACGGCCCCAGCGTCTGCGCCATCGCCTTCCGCGTGCACGATGCCAAGGCCGCCTACGAGCGCGCCCTGGGGCTGGGCGCCTGGGGCTATGCCGGCACCGCCGGCCCGGGCGAGCTGAACATTCCCGCCATCAAGGGCATCGGCGACAGCCTGATCTATCTGGTGGACCGCTGGCGCGGCAAGGGCGGCGCGCAGCCCGGCGACATCGGCAACATCGGCTTCTTCGACGTGGACTTCGAGCCGCTGCCCGGCGTGTCGGCCGAAGAAGCGCTCAACCCCCACGGCCATGGCCTGACCTACATCGACCACCTGACGCACAACGTGCACCGGGGCCGCATGAACGAATGGGCCGAGTTCTACGAGCGCCTGTTCGGCTTCCGCGAGATCAAGTACTTCGACATCGAAGGCCAGGTCACCGGCGTCAAGAGCAAGGCCATGACCAGCCCCTGCGGCAAGATCCGCATCCCGATCAACGAAGAGGGCAAGGAAAAGGCCGGCCAGATCCAGGAATACCTGGACATGTACAACGGCGAGGGCATCCAGCACATCGCCATGGGCTCGGACGACCTGTACACCACGGTGGACGCGCTGCGCGGCGCCGGGGTGCGCCTGCTGGACACCATCGACACCTACTACGAACTGGTGGACAAGCGCATTCCCGGCCACGGCGAGCCGCTGGCCGAACTGCACCGACGCAAGATCCTCGTGGACGGCAAGAAGGACGCGCTGCTGCTGCAGATCTTCAGCGAGAACCAGCTCGGCCCCATCTTCTTCGAGTTCATCCAGCGCAAGGGCGACGACGGCTTCGGCAACGGCAATTTCAAGGCGCTGTTCGAGAGCATCGAGCTCGACCAGATGCGCCGGGGCGTGCTGAAGTCCGACTGAGACAACGCCTGTAACCGAATGCAGCTTCACGGTAACGCATCTCTATACTGCGGCACGTCTTAGACCCGGAGGAGATACCGTGAAGTTATGGAACGCCAGTGCCTATCTGGGGGGTGCATTGCTGTGCATGGCAGGACTTGCCGCGCACGCGCAGACCCCTTCCGCGCCGCTGAAGATCATCGTGCCCTACCCTGCAGGCGGGCCGGTCGATGCCTCGGCCCACATCGTTGCCGAAGGCGCCAAGGCGGCGCTGGGCAACGTGGCGGTGGAGAACAAGCCCGGCGCGGGCGGCAACGTCGGCGCCGATCTGGTGGCGAAAGCCCCGGCCGGCGGCAACCTGCTGGTGATGGGCGCGGTGGCCACGCATGCGGTGAACCCCTGGCTGTACAAGAACTTTCCGTACGACCCGATCAAGGACTTCAAGCCGATCGCCCTCGTCGCGCGCACGCCCAACGTGCTGGTGATGAGCGCCGAGCAGGCCAAGAGCCTGAACATCGGCAGCACGACCGAACTGGTGCAGTACCTCAAGAAGCACCCGGACCAGCTCAAGTACGGCTCGGGCGGCAACGGCAGCATCGGCCACATCGCGGCCGAGATGTTCAAGTCGCTGACCAACACACGCATGGCGCACGTGCCGTTCCAGGGTTCGTCCCCGGCGCTCAAGGCACTGCAGGCCCAGGAAGTGAGCCTGGTGTTCGACAACCTGGCTTCGTCGCTACCGCTCATCAAGGCGGGCAAGCTGAAGGCGCTGGGCGTGACCTCGCTGGGCCGGGACGACGACCTGCCCGACGTGCGCAGCATCAACGACGAGGTGCAGGGCTTCAACGTGGTGACGTGGTTCGGGCTGTTCGCCCCGATCGCGCTGCCCGATGCCGACGCCCGCCGCTACGCCATGGCCTTCAGCGCGGGCATGAAGTCGCCGGCCAGTACGGAGCGCTTCAAGAAGATGGGCCTCGACCCCGAGGACCTGACGCTGGAGAGCTTCGGCCAGTTCGTGCGCTCGGAGCACAGCAAGTACGGTTTTCTGATCAAGGCCGCAAAGATCAAGATGGATTAGCCGCGGCCGGGGGCAGGACGCCCAGGGCTGCGGCATGGATACCAAAACCCAAGGAGCCAAGCATGGGACAGCCCCCCGTCGTCTACGGACAATCCGATCGCCCACCCCGCGGCGACTACGCCCGCGCCAACGCCGACTACACCTGCGCGCAGGACTACGAGGCCTACACCGCGGCCGACCACGACACCTACCGGCGCCTGTACGAGCGCCAGTCGGCCCTGCTTCCGGGCCTGGCGAGCGATGCGTTCATCGAGGCCCTGCCCTCGCTCGGCGCACGCGACCGCATTCCGCGCTTCGAGGAAGTGAACGAGCGCCTGTACAAGGCCACGCGCTGGGAACTGGTGGGCGTGCCGGGGCTGATCCCCGAGGTGCCGTTCTTCACGCTGCTGGCCAACCGCAAGTTCCCGGTGACCGACTGGATCCGCACGCCGCAGGAGTTCGACTACATCGTCGAGCCCGACATCTTCCATGACCTGTTCGGCCATGTGCCGCTGCTGTTCAACCCGGTCTTCGCCGACTACGTGCAGCGCTACGGCCAGGGCGGCCTCAAGGCCCACGGCCTGGGCGCCTGCGAGCTGCTGTCGCGCCTGTACTGGTACACGATCGAGTTCGGCCTGATCCGCCAGGACGACGGCCTGCGGGCCTATGGCGCCGGCATCCTGAGCTCTTCCGGCGAACTGGCCCATTCGGTGCGCAGCCCCGAGCCGCAGCGCATTCCCCTGCAGCTGGAGCGCACCATGCGCACGCGCTACAAGATCGACACCTACCAGCAGACCTACTTCATCATCGACAGCTTCCAGCAGCTGTTCGACATGACCGCGGCCGACTTCGCCCCGATCTACGAGCGCCTCAAAGGCCAGCCCGAGTTCGCGGCCGACGAGCGCGAGGCCGTGCCGGCCTGACGGCGCGCACCCGGCCGGCCGCCGCTTCTTCGCACGCGGCGGCATGGCTTCGCGCCGGGGCGGGGCGACCCCGTGCGGCTGCGGATGATCGACTCTGTCATCCGCCGCAAGGTCCAACTGGCGCCCAGCGCGAGGCACATTGGCGGCGGATTCCCCGAGGAATCCATCCATGTCGCGCATTTCTGGCATTTCGTCACCGCTGCGTCCCGCACCGGGCATCGTCGTCGATCCCTCGCCGGGGCTGATGACGCCCATCGCGCCCGTCCGGCGCAGGCGCCAACCGCCCTCCGCCGAACCAACGCTGCCCGAACTGGCCAGGCGCCTGTCGTCCGCCCCGTCGATGCCGCCGCGTGCGCCCCTGCACGTGGTGCGGCATTCGCTGCTGCCGCCGCAGTTCCAGTCGCCCCAGCGGCCCGGCACCGAGCCGCCCGAGACCTACCAGCGCCATTCGAAGCTGCCGCCCCAATACCAGTCGCCGCTGCGCCAGAGCTTTCTGCCGCCCCAGGCGTACCAGTCACATTCGGCGATGAACACGTTCCAGTCGCCCTATGCGCCCGCGCCGCAAGGGGCGTTCGGCAGCTCGGTGCTTCCCCCGGCCCCAGCGCCGCAGGACCCCGCCCGGCCGGAGGCCGCCGCACAGCGGCCCCCGCGGGTGTCGGTGCTGCCGCAGGTGCGCCCCTCCATCCTGCAGGGCGCCAGCCCGCGCCCGCAGGGGCCCCGCCCTTCGGTGCTGCCCCAAAGACCGTCCTTCCAGAGCAGCGGTAGTGGCAGCAGCGCCGCCAGCGGCTCGGCCTCCGCCCAGGCGCCCATGGAAACGCGGTATTCGGTGCTGCCGGCCAAGCTGCAGGCGGCCTCGGCGGCCTTCCAGTCCGTGGCCCACGCCGCCGTGGCCATCGGCCTGGAGAGCGCCAACACCGTGCAGATCAGCACCGCCGCGCAGGCCCAGCAGGTGCTGGCCCGGGTGCAGCGCCTGGCCACCCAGGCCGCACCGGCCTTGCATGCGCTGTCCGGCGCGCTCCAGCACATGGTGGAGAACAAGACGCGGCTGTCACAGGAGATCCGCGAAGAACTGGCCGACATCGGCCAGTCGCTGCTGACCACCGGTCAGTCGCTGCAGAAGTTCCTGAACCACACCCTGGGACGGTTCGCCCCGCAAACCATGCCGCCCGCAGAGCCGCCGGCCGAAACCCCGGCGGACGCGGCCGCCGCCGCCGAGACGGCCGCCGTGGCCGAAACCACTGCCAAGGCCGAAGCCGAGGCCGCCGCCGCTCCGCCGCCCAAGGCGCACCTCAAGCCCCGCCCGCAAAAGCACCCAGCCGCGAAACCGGCGCTGCACCCGGTCCCCGCCGCGCCGGCGCCAGCGGCCAAACCGGTGCCGGTCCATGTGATGGCCATCTCCACCGAAGAAGGCCGGGCGGCGCTGCGCGCGGGCTTCGGCACGCCCGAATCCGCCGATGCGGGCCTGCGGGAAATCGCCCTGGCATTCAAGGCCGCGCAAAACGGCTCGACGGACGACAAGCGGGCCTTCCAGCTGGCCTACCAGGACCGGCTCACGCTGCCCGACGATTTCAGCAGCGGCAACGTGGCCGCCGTGAAGCAGCTCAAGCGGCTGCTGGCCGGGGTCAACGTGGCCTATGTGTCGCCGCAGTACGGCAAGGACATGGGCGTGGGATCGGACGACTTCAACGCGCGGCGCTCCGCGGCGGCCGCGGCGTAGAAGCAGGCGGCAATGCCCTGCGGCCTACGGCGCCGCGATGAGGTCCAGGCACTCCCGCACCACCGGCGGATGGAACGCCATCTGCACGTGTGCCAGGCCCTCGCGAAGGCGGTTGTCCGCGCCGTCCAGGGTGGCCGTGGCGGCCGGGTACACCGCGTTGTCGCAGTTGGAATAAAAGCAGGTGAACAGCGCCGCGCGCCCGGGCGGCTCGTCCTGCGCCAGCTGCCGCAGCCATTCGCCCCCGGGCACCATCTGCCGGCCGTTGGCGGACCGGCTGAACCGCGCCGCCCAGGCGCCCTGGTGGGGCGAGCCCAGCGTGATCACGCGGTGCACGCGCGCATCGGCCTGCCGCGCCCGCAGCCACGCCCGCACGGCCAGACCGCCCATGCTGTGGCCCACCACGACCGGCGGGCGGCCCGTGGCGGCGGTGACCCGGCGCACCGCCTCGTCCAGCGTGTCCACATAGTCATCGATGGCGCCGAACGCGGGCTCCATCGTCACCGCCACGAACGGGTGGCCGCGGCTGCGCAGCACCTTCATCCAGGGCGTCCAGAACCCGCGGTTGCAGATGAAGCCGTGCACCAACACCACGCCGCGCGCGGGCGGCGGGCCGCCGGCAACGGGGGGCGGCAGCCAGTCGGGCACGGCGGTGGAGCGAAACGGCTGCCACCATCCGAACACCACGCTGGCCCAGCGCGCCTCGGCCGACCAGGCGCGCGCCATCTGCGCCAGCGACGGCACCGGCACCCCGTCGGCCCGGCTGGCCCGCCGGTTCACGCGGGCCATGCACACGAACTGCAGCCCCATGAACAGCCGCAGCAGCAGCATCACCGCGGCCAGGCCCGCCACCGCCCGCAGGGGCGAGGCGGGCCATTGCCACACCAGCCAGCCGGCGGCCAGCAGCAGGTTGCACACCACCATTCCGCGTTGCCATCGTGCATTGGTCAAGACCGGCGCTCCTGAAAAAAAACGAGTCCGCATCATGTCACTTGCGGGACGGGCCTAGGACAAGCCCCCTGGACAGGGCGCGAGCCGCTTCCACAATCGTGCCCACCTCCACCCGCGCACGAAAGGGACGACCGCATGGAACGGATCTGGCTGAAAAACTACCCTCCGGGGGTGCCGCACAGCGTGGAGCCCGAGCAGTACCGCTCGCTGCCGCACCTGTTCGAGGAGTCGTTCCGCAAGCATGCCGACCGCCCCTTCTCGGTCTGCATGGACCGGTGGATGACCTACGGCGAACTCGACCGCCTGTCGGCCCAGCTCGGCGCCTGGCTGCAGGGCCAGGGACTGGAGCCCGGGGCGCGCGTGGCCATCATGCTGCCCAACGTGCCGCAGTTCGGCGTGACCATGGCGGGCGTGCTGCGCGCCGGCTACACCTGCGTGAACGTGAACCCGCTGTACACCGCGCGGGAGCTGGAGCACCAGCTCAAGGATTCCGGCGCCACCGCCATCGTGATCCTGGAGAACTTCGCCCACACCCTGGCCGAGGTGATCGACCGCACCGCCGTGCGGCACGTGTGCGTTGCCAGCATGGGCGACCTGCTGGGCGCGGCCTTCGGGCGCTGGATCACGTTCGCCGTGCGCCACCTGGCCAAGATGGTGCCGGCCTACGAGATTCCGCTCACCAACGGCCGCCAGGTGGTGCCGTTCAACAAGGCGCTGGCCCTGGGCGAGCGGCGCACGCTGGCGCCCAGCCACGCCACGCTGGATTCGACCGCCTTCCTGCAGTACACCGGGGGCACCACGGGGCTGTCGAAGGGGGCGGTGCTCACGCACCGCAACATCGTGGCCGCCACGCTGCAGGCCGAGGCGTGGTTCACGCCCGCGCTGTCCAAGGTGGGAGACGTGCGCCATGCCAACAGCATCGCGGCGCTGCCGCTGTACCACATCTTCGCGCTCACGCTGTGCCTGCTGGCGATCCGCCAGGGCTCGCACCTCACGCTGATCCCCAACCCGCGCGACATTCCGAAATTCGTCGCGGTGTTGAAGAAGCGGCCCTTCCACATGCTGCCGGCGGTCAACACGCTGTTCAACGCGCTGCTGCACAACCCGCAGTTCGCTGCGCTCGATTTTTCGCACCTGTGCGTGTCGCAGGCCGGCGGCATGGCCGCGTCGGAGGGCACGGCGCGCCAGTGGCAGAAGGTGACGGGCAGCACCATGATCGAGGGCTGGGGCATGAGCGAGACCTGCGCCATCGGCACCAACAACCCGGTGAACAACACGCAGTTCACCGGCACCATCGGCCTGCCCCTGCCGGGCATCGACATCGCCATCAAGGACGATGCCGGCGAGAGCCTGCCCATCGGCCAGTCCGGCGAGATCTGCATCCGCGGCCCCAACGTGATGACCGGCTACTACCAGCAGCCCGAGGAGAACGCCAAGGCCTTCACGGCGGACGGCTTCATGCGCACGGGCGACGTCGGCATCATGGACGAGGCCGGCTACACCCGCATCATCGACCGCAAGAAGGACATGATCCTGGTGAGCGGCTTCAATGTGTTCCCCAACGAGCTGGAGCAGGTGATCTCGATGTGCCCCGGCGTGCTGGAATGCGCGGCCATCGGCGTGCCGGACGAAAAACAGGGCGAAGCCATCAAGGTGTTCGTGGTGAAAAGCGACCCGGCGCTGTCGGAGGAAGACGTGGAGCGCTACTGCCATGAGCACCTCACCGGCTACAAGCGGCCCCGGCACATCGAGTTCCGCGATGCGCTGCCCAAGACGAACGTGGGCAAGATCTTGCGCCGGGAACTGCGCAGCTGACTGAGTCCGGCCGGCGCACGCCGGGCCGTGGCAGCCCGCGGCGGATGACGTGCCGCCCGGCCGGGGTGGCACGCAGAAGTAACAGCTGCATCCGCTGATTTCAGCCCGCCCGGGTCCTGCTACCGGTCTCTCCCAGGCAGGCAAACACCCGTTCGCCCTCCGTCAGCCGGCCCGCGCCCCTGTGCGCGCACCCCGTTTCTTTTCCGGCCGCAGCCGCCCGCCAGACTCCCTTTCCAAGCACCACCGCCCCTGGGCTCAGGGATAATCCCCACGCGCAAACGTTTGCGCAAACGTTTGCTTTCGCTACCATGGCGGTCCGCGGCGGTTTTTCCGGATGGCGATCGGGGCTCTTTCGACAGCCCCATCGGGTCCGCAACCGGCGCATTCCGTATCCCGACAACGCCTTTTCCAGGAGACACCATGCCCTTCACCCGCCGCTCCGTTCAAACCGCCGCCGCCCTCGCCGTGCTGGGGGGCCTGCTGGCCTCGCCCGCGTTCGCGCAGGACAAGCCCAAGATCGCGCTGGTGATGAAATCGCTGGCCAACGAGTTCTTCCGCACCATGGAAGACGGCGCCAAGGCGCACCAGAAGGCGCATGCCAGCGAATACACGCTGGTGGCCAACGGCATCAAGAACGAGACGGACACCGCCGCGCAGATCAAGATGATCGAGCAGGCCGTGGCGCAGAAGGTCAACGCCATCGTGCTGGCACCGGCCGATTCCAAGGCGCTGGTGCCGGCCGTCAAGGCGGCGGTGGACAAGGGCATCCTGGTAGTGAACATCGACAACCGCCTGGACACCGACGCGCTCAAGGAAAAGAACCTGACCGTGCCCTTCGTCGGCCCCGACAACCGCGCAGGCGCCAAGCTGGTGGGCGACTACCTGGCCAAATCGATCAAGGCGGGCGACAAGGTCGGCATCATCGAAGGCGTGTCGACCACGTTCAACGCGCAGCAGCGCACGCTGGGCTTCCAGGACGCGATGAAGGCCGCCAACATCAAGGTGGTGGGCGTGCAGTCCGGCCAGTGGGAGATCGAGAAGGGCAACACGGTCGCCGCCGGCATGCTGCGCGAGCACCCCGACCTGGTGGCGCTGCTGGCCGGCAACGACAGCATGGCGCTGGGCGCGGTGGCCGCGGTGAAGGCCGCCGGCAAAGTCGGCAAGGTGCAGGTGGTGGGCTACGACAACATCAACGCGATCAAGCCCATGCTGGCCGATGGCCGCGTGCTCGCCACGGCCGACCAGTACGCCGCCAAGCAGGCCGTGTTCGGCATCGAGCTGGTGCAGAAGGCCCTGGCCGCCAAGACGCCGCAGGCCCAGCTGCCGGCCGAGGTCAAGACCGAGGTGGTGCTGGTCACCAAGGACAGCAAGTAACCGCGCCCGCAGCGCCTGCCGACCTCCTCGCCTGCCGCCTTTGACCTGAGGACCGACCCCGTGCCCCCTTTGCCGCCCGCCGCCGCGCCCGCGTCCGCCCCCCTGCTGGAGATGATCGGCGTGGGCAAGGACTACCACGCCACCACGGTGCTCCACACGGTGACGCTGTCGCTGCATGCGGGCGAGGTGCTGGCCCTCACCGGGGAAAACGGCGCGGGCAAGAGCACGCTGTCCAAGATCCTGTGCGGGCTGGAGCCAGCCTCGCGCGGCAGCATGCGGCTCGCGGGCCACCCCTATGCGCCCGCCTCGCGCCGCGACGCCGAGGGCCAGGGCGTGCGCATGGTCATGCAGGAGCTGGGCCTGATTCCCACGCTCACCGTGGCCGAGAACCTGCTGATGGGCCGCCTGCCGCACCGCGCGGGCTGGCTGCGCCGCGGCGCGCTACATGCAGCCGCCCGCACGCAATTGGCCAAGATCGGCCTGACCGACATCGACCCGGCCACGCCGGTCGCACGCCTGGGGCTGGGGCAGCAGCAGATGGTGGAGATCGCCCGCAACCTGCACGACGACACACGCGTGCTGGTGCTGGACGAGCCCACTGCCATGCTCACGCCGCGGGAGACCAACTATTTGTTCGAGCAGATCGCGCGGCTCACGGCGCGCGGGGTGGCGATCGTCTACGTGTCGCACCGGCTGGAGGAGCTGCGCCGTATCGCCGACCGCGTGGCCGTGCTGCGCGACGGCGCGCTGGTGGATGCCCGCCCCATGGCCGGACTGAGCGAGGCCGATCTGGTGCAGCGCATGGTGGGCCGCGCGGTGAGCGACCTGGAACACCGCCCACGCCGCCAGGCCGGCCCGGTGGTGCTGCGCACCGAGGGCCTGGGCCGGGGCACGGCGGTGCAGGACGTGAACCTGGAGCTGCGCGCGGGCGAGGTCTTCGGCATCGCCGGCCTGGTGGGCTCGGGCCGCACCGAGCTGCTGCGCCTGCTGTTCGGCGCCGACCGGGCGGACCGGGGCACGGTGGTGCTGTCCGAAGGACATGATCCAAATCGGCCTCCAGCACAATCGGTACTAGGGCATGATGCTACAAATTCAATAGCGAATGATTTACACGAGCCGCGCGAACGCCGCATTCCGCGCGGCTTCGCCTCGCCGATGCAGGCCATCGCGGCGGGCATCGGGCTGGTGGCGGAGGACCGCAAGTCGCAGGGCCTGCTGCTCACGCAGCCGATCCGCGTGAACGCCACGCTGTCCGACCTGTCGGCCGTCTCGCGCCTGGGCTGGCTGCGCCGGGCGCACGAAAGCAGCGTGGTGCAGGGCTTCATCCGCACGCTGGGCGTGCGCTGCCGCGGGCCCGAGCAGCCCGTGGGCCAGCTGTCGGGAGGCAACCAGCAGAAAGTGGTGTTCGCCCGCTGGCTGCACCGCGACGGCCGCGTGCTGCTGCTGGACGAACCCACGCGCGGCGTGGACGTGGGCGCGCGCGCCGACCTGTATGCCGAACTCGACCGCATGGCGGACGCCGGGCGTGCGCTGTGCATGGTGTCTTCCGACCTGCGCGAACTGATGGCCATGGCCGACCGCATCGGCGTGATGAGCTCCGGGCGCCTGGTGGCCGTGTTCGAACGCGGTCAGTGGACCGAACAGTCCCTGCTCGCGGCCGCTTTTTCCGAACCCGGTGGCCGCACGGCCGCCCCCAAACCCCTTTCCGCATGAACACCCCCGCACCGGCGCCCCAGGCCGCCGCCCCTTCTTCTTCCGCCGCCACATCCGCCTCCGTCTGGCGCACGCAACTGGGCACCTTCCTGGGGCTGGCGGCCGTGCTGGTCGGCATGGTCGTGCTGTTTTCGTGGATGTCCGAGTACTTCTGGAGCCGCGAGACCTTCGTCACCATCGCCAACGAGATCCCGGCGCTGGCCGTGATGGCCGTCGGCATGACGTTCGTGCTCATCATCGCGGGCATCGACCTGTCGGTGGGCTCGGTGATGGCGCTGTCGGCGGCCACGTCGGCCGCCGCCATCCTGCAGTGGAAATGGAGCGTGCCGGCCGCGGCCGCGCTGGCTCTGGCCACCGGCCTGATCTGCGGCACGGTGACCGGTGCGGTGTCGGTGGCCTGGCGCCTGCCCTCGTTCATCGTCTCGCTGGGCATGCTGGAGGCGGTGCGCGGCGGCGCCTACGTGGTGACCGATTCGCGCACGCAATACGTGGGCGATGCCATCTCCTGGCTGTCGGCACCCGTGGCGGGCGGTGTCTCGGTGGCGTTCGTGCTGGCCCTCGTGCTGGTGGTGGTGGCGCAGCTGGTGCTGTCGCGCACGGTGTTCGGCCGGTGCCTGGTGGGCATCGGCACCAACGAAGAGGCCATGCGCCTGGCGGGCGTGGACCCGCGCCCCATCCGCATCGCGGTGTTCGCGCTCACCGGCCTGCTGGCCGGGCTGGCGGGGCTGATGCAGTCCGCACGCCTGGAAGCGGCCGACCCCAATGCCGGCACAGGCATGGAGTTGCAGGTGATCGCCGCCGTGGTGATCGGCGGCACCAGCCTGATGGGCGGGCGCGGCTCGGTCATCACCACCGCGTTCGGCGTGCTCATCATCGCGGTGCTGGAGGCAGGCCTGGCGCAGATCGGCGCGAGCGAGCCGAGCAAACGCATCATCACCGGCTGCGTGATCGTGGCCGCCGTGATCGTCGATACCGTGCGCCAGCGCCGGGCAGCCGTTTAATCCCCTGGCCGCCCCGCACCTGCACCCCTGATCCCATGGCCACCATCAAGGACGTCGCCCGCCGTGCCGAAGTGTCGGTGACCACCGTGTCGCACGTGGTCAACGGCACGCGCCACGTGAGCGCCGAGGGCCGCGCGCGCGTGGAGGCCGCGATCCGCGAGCTGGGCTACGTGCCCAGCGCCATCGCGCGCAGCCTCAAGCGCAACCACACGCGCACCCTGGGCATGCTGATCCCCAACAGCTCCAACCCGTACTTCGCCGAGGTGGTGCACAGCGTGGAGGACCGCTGCTTCGGCGCGGGCTACAACCTCATCCTGTGCAACACCAACGACGAGGCGCAGCGCCAGGCCTCCTACCTGCAGGTGCTGGCCGAGCGGCGCATCGACGGGCTGATCGTGGTCTCGACCGGGCACGACGCCACGCTGGCGCGGCAGCTGGAAAACCTTTCGATCCCCACCGTGCTCGTGGATCGCGAGATCGAGGTGCCCCAACCGCCCTGCGACCTGGTTGAAACCGCGCATGCCCAGGGCGGGCGGCTGGCCACCCGCCACCTGCTGGACCTGGGACACCGCCGCATCGCCTGCATCGGCGGGCCGCAGGGACTGGCGCCCAGCGAGCAGCGCATCGCGGGCTGGCGCGAGGCGCTGGCCGAGGCCGGTGCTTCCTCCGAGGGCATGCTGTCGCACGGCAACTTCACCAGCCAGAGCGGCTACGAGGCCATGCAGGCGCTGTTCCGTGCTCCTTCCGCACCGAGCGCCGTCTTCGTGTGCAACGACCTCATGGCCATGGGCGCGCTGTGCGCCGCGAACGAGCGGCAGCTGCGCATTCCCGATGCCCTGTCGGTCGTCGGCTTCGACGACATCGAACTGGCCGCCTTCACCAGCCCGCCGCTCACCACCGTCGCCCAGCCCAAGCTGCGCATCGGCACGCTGGCGGTGGACATGCTGCTCGAACGCATCGATGGCAAGCGGCAGGAGCCGCGCCAGATGCTGCTGCAACCCGAACTGCGCGTGCGGGCCTCCACGGCCCGGTATCTTTTTTCCTGACCCCAGCCCGGCTTCTTTCCCTTCCGTCCGCCCCTTCTTTCTGCTTCTCTTCGTCCCTTTTCTCCCGCGCATGAACGCCGCCCCTCCTTCCCGCCCCCGCATCGCCGTCGTCGGCAGCCTCAACATGGACCTGGTGCTGCGCGTGCCCCAGGCGCCCGGCGCCGGCGAAACCGTCATGGCGCATTCGCTGAACCACATTCCCGGCGGCAAGGGCGGCAACCAGGCCGTGGCGTGCGCCCGCCTGGGCGCGGACGTGCACCTGTTCGGGCGCGTGGGCGCCGACGGCAACGGCCAGGCGCTGCGGGCGGCGCTTGACGCCGACGGCATCGACCACTCGGGCGTGCAGACCGACGACAGCGCCCCGACCGGCGTGGCCGCCATCGTGGTGGACGACGCGGCGCAAAACCGCATCGTCGTGGCCGCCGGGGCCAACCTGCGGTTCGTGCTGGACCCCGCCACGCTGGCGCCCGCGCTGCAGGGTGCGGCCTGCCTGGTCGCCCAGTTCGAAGTGCCGCTGCCCCAGGTGCTGGCCGCCGCCGCCCAGGCGCACGCCGCCAACTGCCGCGTGGTGCTGAACCCCTCGCCCATGCAGCCCCTGCCCGATGCGCTGTGGCCGCTGGTGGACACGCTGGTCGTGAACGAGGTCGAGGCCGCCGCCCTGGTGGGCGGTGCCGTCCAGACCCCGGACGAGGCGGCGCATGCCGCCCGGCGGCTGCGCGCGCGTGGCCCGGCGCGCGTCGTCGTCACGCTCGGCGCCGCCGGCGCCGTGGCGGCCGATGCCTATGGCTGCCGCCACCACCCGGGCATGGCCGTGCAGGCCGTGGACACCACCGCCGCCGGAGACACCTTCCTGGGGGCGCTCGCCGTCGCGCTGGGACGGGGCGAGGCGCTCGATCCGGCCGTGCAGGGCGGCATCCGTGCCGCGGCGCTGTGCGTGACCCGGCCCGGTGCCCAACCCTCCATTCCCACGCGCGACGCCGTCGCCGCCAGCCCCCGCCCACCCGACTGGAGATTGCTATGAAACGCCGCGCTTTGCTGCACGCCGAACTCTCGCACGCCATCGCCTGCATGGGCCACGGCGACATGCTGGTCATCGGGGACGTGGGCCTGCCCATCCCCCCCGGGCCACGCCGCATCGATCTGGCCGTCACGGCCGGCATCCCCGCCGTGGACGAGGTGCTGTGCGCCGTCCTCTCCGAACTGCAGGTGGAGCGCGCCATCGTCGCCACCGAAGCCGTGGAACGCGCCGAAGGCCAGTTGCCGGACTGGTGCCTGCTGCCCGTGGCGCCCGAGACCGTGCCGCACGAGGAATTCAAACGGCTGTGCCAGCAGGCGCGGGTGATGGTGCGCACCGGCGAATGCACGCCCTATGCGAATGTCATACTCATCGCCGGCGTGACGTTCTAGACGGCCCGGGGCGGCGCGCCATGAAAGCCACCGCCATGCCCCCCCTTTCGACGCCCTCCGGCCCCGCGCCCCTGCCCCCCGGCATGACCGTGCTGGAGCGCGGCTGGCTGTCGGCCAACAACATCGTGTTCATCGGCGCCGGGGACACGGCGGTGGTGGACACCGGCTACTGCACCCATGCCGCGCAGACCGTCGCGCTGCTGCAGGGCGCACTGCAGGGCCGCGCGCTGGACCACGTGCTCAACACCCACCTGCACAGCGACCACTGCGGCGGCAACGCCGCACTGCAGGCGGCCTGGCCCGCCCTCGGCACCTTCATCCCCCCGGGCCAGGCGGCCCATGTGCGCCAGTGGGACGCCAACGCCCTGAGCTACACGCCCACGGGCCAGGACTGTCCGCCGTTTCGCATGGACGGCGTGCTGCAGCCGGGCACTGAAGTGATGCTCGGCGACCGGGCCTGGCAGGTGCATGCGGCCCCCGGGCACGACCCGCATTCGATCGTGCTGTTCGAGCCGGTCGACGCCGTGCTGATCTCGGCCGACGCGCTGTGGGAGAACGGCTTCGGCGTGGTCTTTCCCGAGCTGGAGGGCGACAGCGCCTTCGCCGACGTGGCGGCCACGCTCGACCTGATCGAGTCGCTGGCGCCGCGCACCCTCGTGCCGGGGCACGGCCGCGTCTTCACCGGCCTTGCCCCGGCGCTGGACACCGCCCGGCGGCGGCTGGACGGCTTCGTGCAGGCGCCTGAAAAGCACGCGCGCTACGCCGCCAAGGTGCTCGTCAAGTACAAGTTGCTGGAGTGGCAGCAGGCCGAGGCGCAGCGGCTCTGGGCCTGGGCCGCCGCGACGCCCTACTTCGCGCTGCTGCACGCGCGCTACTTCGCCGACCAGCCGCTGCAGGCTTGGCTGGAGGGCACGGTGCAGGACCTCGTGCGCTCTGGCGCCGCCGCCCTCCAGGGCACGCAGATCCACAACCGGTAGGGCAGAAGGCGCGGCCCCGGCCTTGCTGGCGCGGCACGCCCGTGCCGGGGCCGCTTTCACCTCTCACCCCTCGCCCGGCGCACCTCCCGTGCGCAATTTGTGGCGGAAATCTTACAAATTGTCAGATTCCACGCCGCGCCCCTGTCAGACAACACCTTAACGAGAGTGATTCGTATCAATAATCGCGCTGTTTTTGGTTCTGACAACAAAATGAAACACTCCAACTCCGTCAAGAAACCCCGCAGCCTCCGCCTGGCCGAGGGCGTTGCCGCCAGCCTCTCCACCGCCGTGCTGCTGCCATGGGCCGCCATGGCCCAGACCGCACCGCCACAGGACGCCACCGTCCTGCCGACCGTGACGGTGCAGGACCAGGCCATCGATCCCAACCCCAACGCCGAAGTGGGCGCGCCCTACAAGGCCAAGACCTCGGCCGACGTGCGCCACACGCGGCCCCTGGCGGAAACGCCCCAGACCATTTCGGTGGTGACCAAGGCCGCGATCGACGACTCCGGCTTCACCGACCTCAAGCAGATCCTCGCGGCCCAGCCCGGCATCACCCTAGGCACGGGCGAGAACGGCAACGCCTTCGGCGACCGCTACATCATCCGCGGCCAGGAAGCCCGCAGCGACGTGTTCGTGGACGGCCTGCGCGACCCCGGCATGACGACGCGCGAGAGCTTCGCCATCGAGCAGCTCGAAATCACCAAGGGCCCGAACTCGACCTTTGCCGGCCGCGGCTCGGCCGGTGGCGCGATCAACGCCATCACCAAGCAGGCCACGCTGGACTACGACTTCTCGCGCGTCTCCGTGGGCGCGGGCAGCGACGGCTACCGCCGCGCCACGCTGGATGCCAACAAGGGCTTCTCGGACCAGTTCGCGCTGCGCGCCAACGCGCTCTACAGCACCGAAGGCGTGCCGGACCGCGACCCGTCCAAGCGCCGCCGCGAGGGCCTGGCGCTGTCGGGCCTGTGGGAAGCCAATGCCAACCTGTCGGTCACGCTGGATTACTACGGCCTGCGCGCCAGGGACAAGTACCCCGACCTGGGCAGCTACCTGCTCGGCACGGTGCCCAACCGCGTGCCCGCCACCGGCGTGCCCGTGTACGCGCAGAGCCAGGACTTCCTGAACTCCGACGTCGACGCCCTGACGGCACGCGTCAAGTGGCGCATCGCGCCCGACAAGACCCTCACCAGCCTGACGCGCTACGGCACGTCCGACAACGGCTACGTGGTCACCGGCGCCTCGGGCGGCACGCGCTACAGCAACGGCACGCCGTTCACCAGCGCCTCGCTGAGCACGCACAACGGCTGGCAGGAAGTGAAGTACTTCGCGCACCAGACCAACCTGCGCTGGGACACCGAGATCGCCGGCAAGAAGAACGAACTCATCTTCGGCCTCGAATACACGGACCACCAGGTGACGCGCGGCAACTACGCCGTCACCAACACCGGCGCATTCAACTGCCGCACGCAGGCGGGCACGGGCGCCAACACGGCCTATTGCCTCTCGGGCCCCTCGGGCGCCGTCACGCCGGGCCTGAACTCCATCATGGGCCGGCAGATCGCCCAGACGCCCTGGGCCAACGACTGGCAGGTCAAGAGCTTCGCGCTCAGCGCCATGGACACGGTGGACCTGACCGACCAATGGACGGTGTTCGGCGGCGTGCGCGCCGACTACACCGACTTCAGCCTCGTCACGCGCAACGCCACCACGGCCGCGCAGACGGGCAACTACAGCTACACCGACACCCTGCTCAACGGCCACCTGGGCGTGTCGTACAAGATCAACCCCATGGGCATCGTGTACGCCAGCTATGGCTCGGCCCAGGACATCAACGGCGGCGAATCCGACACCGGCACCAGCAGCGGCTACGGCGGCCTGGTGGTCTACAACGGCAGCGCCGCCGGCGCCAAGCCCGAGACCTCGCGCAATCTGGAGATCGGCACCAAGTGGAACCTGCTGGACAACAAGCTGCTGTTCACGGCCGCGGCGTTCCAGACCACCAAGTCCGACGTGATGGAGGGCGCCAACTACGACTCGCTGGGCACCTTCAACACCGGCAAGAACCGCGTGCGCGGCGTCGAATTCGGCCTGGTGGGCAACGTGACCTCCCAGTTCACGGTGCAGGCCGGCGTGGCGTTCATGAAGTCCAAGGTGCTCAAGTCGGCCACGGCGGCCAACGTGGGCCTGCCGCTGTCGAACTTCGCCGACCGCTCGTTCTCGGTGCAGGGCAAGTACCAGCTGACTCCCGCGCTGTCCGTGGGCGCCACGGCGCGGCACGAAAGCGACCGCTGCGGCGGCCAGCCCGACACCGGCGCGAGCTACACCAACGGCACCTGCGCGCAGCCCGTGCCCTCGTTCACCGTGTACGACCTGTTCGCCTCGTACCGCCTGAACAAGCACGCCGACATCCGCGTCAATGTGCTCAACGCCGGCGACAAGGACTACTACACGGCGGTGTACCGCTCGGGCTCGTTCCTGTACAAGGGCGACGGGCGTGCGGTGCGCGTCACGCTCGACTACGAGTTCTGATCGGCGCGCTGGCAACGGCGCCCCGGGTCTGATCCAATGCCGGGCTCTGCCCGGCATTGCCGCTTTCAACGATGACCCCAGCCCTTTCCTCCACCGCACCGCCTCCGCCGCCGGACCGCATTCCGCCCGGCGTGCACGGCGCGCTCGACTACGCCCTGCTCGCGCCCAAGCACATGGATGCCGCGCACCATGCCTACGTGGCGGGCGGCAGCGGCCTGGGCGTGTCGGCGCAGGCCAACCGGCGCGCCTTCGACGGCTGGGCCGTGCTGCCCCGGCTGCTGCGCGACGTGCGCCACGGCCATGTGCGGGCGGTGGTGGGCGGCGAGGCCTGGGAGCACCCGCTGGCCCTCGCACCGGTGGCGTTCCAGGCCCTGGCACACCCGCACGGCGAGATCGCCACCGCGCGCGCGGCCGAGGCCACCGGCACCTGCCTGCTCGCCAGCACCCTGTCGTCCCGCACGCTCGAATCGATCGCGCAGGCCAGCGGCCCGGCGCGCTGGTTCCAGCTGTACTTCCAGCCACGGCGGGAGGACACGCTGCAGCTGGTTCGCCGCGCCGAGGCGGCCGGCTACCGCGCGATCGTCGTCACGCTGGACGCGGCCCTGCAGACCGCCGGCCGCCAGGCACTGGCGGCGGGCTTTCGCATGCCGCCGACCTGCGTGGCCGAGAACCTGCGCGGCCAGGCGCCGGTGGAGCCGCCCGCCCCGCAGCCGGGCCAGGGCCGGGTCTTCCATGCCATGCACTTCGCGCCCACCTGGGCCGACCTGGACTGGCTGATGGCGCAGACGCACCTGCCCGTCTGGGTCAAGGGCGTGCTGCACCCCGAAGACGCCACCGCCTTGCAGGCCCGGGGCGTGGCGGGCATCGTCGTCTCCAACCACGGTGGGCGCGGGCTGGACGGCGCCCCCGCCAGCCTGCAGATGCTGCCCGCCGTGCGGGCGGCGGTGGGCCCCGGCTGGCCCGTGCTGTTCGATGGCGGCATCCGGAGCGGCACCGACGTGTTCAAGGCGCTGGCGCTCGGCGCCGATGCCGTGCTGATCGGCCGGCTGCAGGTCTATGCGCTGGCGGTGGCCGGCGCGCTGGGCGTGGCCCACCTGCTGCGCCTGCTGATCGAAGAACTGCAGGCCTGCATGGCGCTGGCCGGCTGCGCCACGCTGGCCGACATCGGCCCGGGCGCGCTCGTGGCCCAGCCGCCGGCCTTTCCCTCCCTGTCCGAAGAAACGCCATGCTGATCACCCTCGAACACGTTCTGGACCCGGACGAAATCCGCCACTTCCGCCAGCGTCTGGATGGCGCCGACTGGCGCAGCGGCAGCGCCACCGCGGGCACTCTGGCGCGGTCGGTCAAGCGCAACGAACAGCTCGACGACGCCAGCGAGGTGGCGGTGGAACTGGGCCAGCACCTGCTGCGGGTGCTGGGCCGCCACCCAACCTTCATCGCGGCCGCCCTGCCGCGCAGGATCCACCCGCCGAAGTTCAACCGCTATGCCGACGGCGGCACCTATGGCGCGCACGTGGACAGCGCCGTCATGCAGTGGCCCGGCACGCAGCAGTCGATGCGCACCGACGTGTCGGCCACGCTGTTCCTCGCAGACCCGCACGAATACGACGGCGGGGAGCTGGAGATCGAAGGCCCGTTCGGCGTGCAGAGCGTCAAGCTCGAAGCCGGCGACCTGGTGCTCTACCCTTCCAGCAGCCTGCACCGCGTGACGCCGGTCACGCGCGGCGCGCGCATCGCCTCGTTCTTCTGGATCGAAAGCCTGGTGCAGGACGAGGGCGACCGCACGCTGCTCTTCGACCTGGATCAGACCATCCAGCGCCTGACCCCCTCGCTGGACGCCGCCGACCCGCGGCTGCTGCAGCTCACGGGCGTGTACCACAATCTCCTGCGCCGCTGGGCGCAGACCTGACACGCTGCGCCGGCCGAAACCGTTCCGTCCTCCCATTCCCTTTCTTTGCAGGAGCCCCCCATGAATTCCACCCCTTTTCGCCGTGCCGCCATCGCACTGGCCCTGACCGTGGCCGCCGGCGGCGCCTGGGCGCACGGCGACGTGCAGTGCCCCGCCCATCCCGCTTCGGAATGGCGCCCCCACACCGAGCTGCAGGAAAAGCTGGTCAAGGAAGGCTGGACCGTGCGCCGCATGGAAAAGACCCCCACCTGCTACGAGGTGTACGGCAAGGACCCGCAGGGCAAGCGCGTGGAAGCGTTCTTCGACCCCAAGACGCTGGAACGCGTTGAAGAAAAGTAATCCGCCCCACCCGCCCGTTCCCGTGTGGGACGTGGCGGTGCGGCTCCTGCACTGGTCGCTGGTGGCCTCGGTCGCCGCGGCCTGGATCACCCGCCACCGGCTGGGGCCCCTGCACGAGAACCTGGGCTACGCCGCCCTGGCCATCGCCTGCGCACGCGTGGCCTGGGGCTTCGCGGGCCGGCACCACGCGCGCTTTGCGCAGTTCGTGCGCGGGCCGGCCGCCACCTGGGCCTACGCGCGGGCCGTGGGCGCGGGACGCGCGCCGCGCCACCTGGGCCACAACCCGCTGGGCGGCTGGATGGTGGTGGCACTGCTGGGCTGCATCGGTCTGCTGGGGTTCACCGGCTGGCTCTACACCACCGACTTGTTCTGGGGCTACGGCTGGCTCGCCAACCTGCACGAGGGCCTGGGCTGGACCCTGCTGGGCCTGGTCGCCCTGCACGTGGGCGGCGTGCTGTTCACCGGGTACCAGCACCGCGAGAACCTCGTGCGGGCCATGGTCACCGGGCGCAAGGCCCCGCCCACAGGCGACGACGTGCCTTGAGCGCCGGCAGGCCGGGCTTCAGAAGCGGTGTTGCTGCGCGCACCCCATCACGTGGTTGCGGTCGTTGGAAATGCACTGGTAGAAGTCGCGCTTGACGCCCGTGGCCGACTCGCAGTCGCCGACCGTGATGTGGCTGCGCGTGGCGCGGATCTTGCCCGCCGTGGCTTCGTATTGCTCGCGCGACAGGTAGCCGTCGCGTGCGTTCTTGTCGCCGGTCTCCAGCATGGTGTCCAGGCCCGAGGTCGCGTTGCTCACCGCCCTGCCGCAGGACAGCGGCACCTTGCCCGGCTGCGTCTTGGTCAAGCCCTGCGCCAGGCCGTTCACCTGGTCCTGCACGTCCCGGGGCAGCTTGCGCGGCGCCGCGCCGGAACCAGTCCCGCCGCTGCTGCCGAACGGCACCGTGTTGTGCAACTGCGGCTGCTCGGCCGTGGACAGGTCCGGCGGCTGCTGGCCATACTGCGTGCGGCCCTGCGCATCCACCCACTTGTAGACCGGCTGCGCCGAAACGGCCCCGCACAGCAACCCGACTGCCACGGCGATGGCCGCAGCGGCCCCGATTCTCTTCTTCTTGGACATGGTTTTTTGTGTATTAAACGGCCGCCCCCCCGCGGCCGGGTGAAACCGCGATGCCGAGCGCCCTCGCACCCGGCACCGCGCAGGAATCAGGGCAGGTCCTTGTTCGGCTCCGGCACCGCGGCATCGCGCGGCCCCACGCTGCCCAGCCGCCCCTTGAGCGATTGCGGTTGGCCGCTCAGAATGGCCGCATAGATCGTCGTGTTGGCCAGCACCTTCTTCACGTAATCGCGCGTTTCGGTGAACGGCACGTTTTCGGCCCAGATGGCGGCCTCCAGCAGCGGGCCGTTGCGCCAGTTGCGCGGGCGGCCCGGGCCGGCGTTGTAGGCCGCCGCGGCCAGGGGCATGGAGCCGTCGAAATCGTCCAGCGCCAGCTTGAGGTAGGCAGTGCCGATGGTGATGTTGGTCTCGCGGTCGTTGATCTGGTCGGGCGTGAAATTCGCCATGCCGATCTTGCGGGCCGTCCAGCGGGCCGTGGCCGGCATCACCTGCATGAGGCCGGAAGCCCCCACCCCCGAGCGCGCGTCCATGACGAAGCGGCTTTCCTGGCGGATGAGCCCATACACGTAGGCCGGGTCGAGCCCGATGGCCTGCGACCGCGCCACCACCGTGCTGCGAAACGGCATGGGAAAGCGCTGCGACGCGTCGAACGCTGCCTTGGTGCGCTCGCTGGTGTTGATGCAGCGGTCCCACACCTCACGCTGGCAGGCGAACTCGGCGGCGGCCAGCAGCTCGCGGTCGGCCATGCCGCCCGGGCTGTGCAGGTTGGTGGCGTAGTTCCACTCGCGCACGCCTTCGCCGCGAAGCCCCAGCAAGATGGCGTACAGCCCGCGGTTGAGCGACGGGTTGGCGCGCACGGCGGCCTTTTCCTCGGGCGTCGGCGGCAGGGGCGCGGCCGGCAGCACCACGCGCTGTCCCAGCTCTTCCAGGGCCAGCATTTCATAGAAGCCGTTGGTGCCCGCGATGCGTTCGAGCAACTCGCGGGCGCGGGCCTTGTCTTCGTCGCCCGGGCGGTTGGACAGCCAGGCGCGGGCACGCCAGTAGGTCCAGGTGCTGTCCTGGCGGGCGGTGGGCGACATGGCGTCGATGGCGCGCGCCACCTGCTTCCACTGCCCGGCCCGCAGGGCGGCGCGCACCTTCCAGCCCAGGGTGTCGTCGGACAGGTCGGCGTCCTTGGACACGTTGCCGAAGTAGCCCATGGCGTCCGGCGACAACGCGATCGCCGTCTGCTTGCCGATCACGCCCCAGACCCAGTTGCGTTCCTCAGACGACAGCTGCACGCCCCACTTGGCATCCAGCAGCCGCGCCGCGGCGCCGGGGTCGGCCATGGCCATCTTGATGAGCCCGAGCACGACCAGCTCCTGGCGCACGCGCCCGGCGGCCGTGGCGCGGCTGGCCAGGAACTTGACGGGCGAATCGAACACCTCGCGCAGCTGCGGCAGCGCCTCGGGCGCCACGATCTCGACCGCGTTGCGCGTGGCGCGGGCGCGGTTGGCCTCGGCCGACAGGCGCGCCTTGCGCCAGATGTCCATGGCCGTGACCTTCTTGTCGGCATAGAACTCAGCCACCGCGTGCGTGCAGCCGTCGTCGGCCTCGCGCTGGCCGTACCAGTTGCGCAGCACCTCCTCGATGGCGCCGGCCGGCGCCGTGCCCTTGATCTGCTCGATCAGCAGCGCGTAGCAGCGCACCTCGCGGTCGTCGCCCATGCGGAACTGCGGGTGCAGCTCGGAAAACTGCACCCAGTCGCGGCGCTGGCCCACCAGCAGCAGCCAGTCGTTGCGCAGGCGGTCTTCCTGGTAGGTGCCGGCGTAGCGCTGCAGGAAGGCGCCCACCTCCTGCGGCAGGGCCTCGCCGAGGCGGGCCCGCAGCTCCCAGTAGGCGGCCCAGGGCTCGAGCACGTGGCCACGGGCACTCGGCAGCAACTGGGTGAGCCGTTGCCGGTCGCCCTTACGGAAGGCCTGCTGCATCTCGAGCAGGGTATCGTCACCCCGGTTTTGCGCGACCGCAAGGGTCGCGCCACCGGCGAGCAAGGCGCCCGCGACGAGCGGTGTCAGAATCTTGAGCAATTGCATTGGGGGAATTATGTGATGGACAAAGCAGCCCTGCGCCGCGCACTGGTAGAAGAACGCCTGAACCTCCCCGACCGCCTACAGCGGGCGGACCTGCTTCAGCGCGTCATGCGAATCTGGCTGGTGGACCGGCCCGACACCGTCATCGGGGCCTACTGGCCCATCAAGGGCGAGTTCGACCCGCTCCCGGCGCTGCACCGCTGGAAGGAAGACGGCGAACTGCTCGACGAGCCCCAGCGGCGCCGCATCGGGCTGCCGGTGGTGGACAAGGTGCACAAGACCCTCACCTTCCATGCCTGGTACCCCGGCTGCCCGATGGAGGAGGACGCCTACGGGATCCCCAAGCCCAAGGACACCGAGGTGATCGTGCCCTCCCTGCTGTTCGTGCCCTGCGTGGGCTACGGCCCCGGCGGCTACCGGCTGGGCTACGGCGGCGGGTTCTACGACCGCACGCTGGCCACGCTGCAGCCGGTGCCCACCACCGTGGGCCTGGGCTTCACGCACGGCTACATCGACGACTTCGAGCCCGAGGCCCACGACCTGCCGCTGAATGCCATCCTGAACGACAACGGCGTGGTCTGGCCGATCTGACCGGCCAGGGTCGCCAGGCACCGCTGATGCGCGGCGCGCATCAGTCGCCGGGCGAAAAGGCATCGAAGGGCCGTGCGGCGGCGTCGTAGGATGCACCTCCCGTTTTCCGAGGTGAATCCCATGTTCCAGCTCTACATCGGCAACAAGAACTACTCCTCCTGGTCCATGCGCCCCTGGGTGCTGCTGCGCCAGGCCGGCATCGCGTTCGAGGAAGTGCCGCTGCGTTTCGACAGCTTCGACGAAGGCTCGCAGTTCAAGCAAAAGATCCAGGCGGTCACGCCCACCGGCAAGGTGCCCGTGCTGGTCGACGGCGACCTGGCGGTGTGGGACACCCTGGCCATCGCCGAATACGTGGCGGAAAAGCACCCGGGCAAAGCGCTGTGGCCTGCCGACCCGGCCGCCCGCGCACGGGCCCGCAGCGTCTGCGCCGAGATGCACAGCGGCTTCTCCGCGCTGCGCGGCGCCTGCCCAATGAACATCGAGGCCCGCCTGCCCGACACCGGCGCCCTGCTGTGGCGCGACCGCCCCGCCGTGCGCGCCGACGTGGCGCGGCTGATAGAAATGTGGACGGCGCTGCTGCAGGCGCACGGCGGCCCGCTGCTGTTCGGCGGATTCACCATCGCCGATGCCTTCTTCGCCCCCGTGTGTTCGCGCCTGACCACCTACGCCCTGCCGCTGCCGGCGCACATCAAGGGCTATGTGGAGCGCGTGCTGGCGCTGCCCGGTGTGCAGGACTGGGTGCGCGGGGCCGAGGCCGAAGCGGACTTTCTCGACTTCGAAGAGCCCTACCGGCTGAGCCGCACGGCGCGCTGATCGGCGAAGCGCCCGCGAGGGGGCGCTTCGCAAAATGGAACATCGCTTCCGGCCTGCGGCAGGGGCGTGGCGGGAGCGGCGGCACGCTGTGAACGCAGCCACTCCAGGACCAGAGTTCCATGCGTTCCACCTACTTCAGCACCCCGCCCGATCCGTCCCTGATGGGGGTGGACCGGCCCGGCCGCCCGCCCACGCGGTTCGCCATTCCGCCCCCGCCGTTCACGCCGGGCCACGGCACCCTGCCGGACAGCGATTTCGGTCCGAGGGCAGACGGCAGCCTCTCGTTCGACCGGGCCGTGGCCGCACGCCACCACCCCGAACTGCTGGCCTGCCTCGACCGGCTGCAGGGCGATTTCGAGGCGCGCGCCATCTCGGGACCGCACGGCATCAAGACCCTGCGCTACAGCCATTCCTACGAGGCCCAGCGCATCGAGGTGATCCGCGGCGCGCTCGCGCGGCTGACGGCCGACAAACGCTGAGCGGCGCGAGGGCGGCGACGCCCCGCAGCCCCCGGGGCGCCAGCCACTGCCAACCGTTTTTTGCTATATTTTTAATAGCAATACAGACATGAAATCCGCCGGCATGGCACCGGTTTGGCCTTGAACCGATCGGTATGGCCGCTGGGCGGATACCGGCCGGGCCCGCAACGCCGCGCCGTACACTGCCGCCCATGCAAATCTACATGGTGGGCGGTGCGGTGCGCGACAGGCTGCTGGGTCGCCCGGTCAACGACAGGGACTGGGTCGTCGTCGGCGCCACGCCCGACGAAATGGCGGCGCAGGGCTACCTGCCCGTGGGGCGCGACTTCCCGGTGTTCCTGCATCCCCAGACGCACGAGGAATACGCCCTGGCGCGCACCGAGCGCAAGAGCGGGCGCGGCTACCGCGGCTTTGCGGTGCAGGCCTCGCCCGGGGTCACGCTGGAGGAAGACCTCTCGCGCCGCGACCTCACGATCAACGCCATCGCGCAGCCGGCCGATGCGGCCGGTGCCTCCGAACCCTCGGCAACGCACGGCCTGTGCGACCCCTACGGCGGCGTGCGCGACCTGCAGGCGCGCGTGCTGCGCCACGTGACCGACGCCTTCCGCGAAGACCCCGTGCGCATCCTGCGCGTAGCCCGCTTCGCCGCGCGCTTCACCGACTTCACCGTGGCCCCCGAGACCCTGGCGCTCATGCGGGAGATGGTCGAGGCCGGCGAGGTGGATCACCTGGTGGCCGAGCGTGTCTGGCAGGAACTGGCCCGCGGCCTGATGGAGCCCGCGCCCTCGCGCATGTTCGAAGTGCTGCGCGCCTGCGGGGCGCTGGCCGTGCTGCTGCCGGAGCTCGACCGCCTGTGGGGCGTGCCCCAGCGCGCGGAGTACCACCCCGAGGTCGACACCGGCGTGCACGTGATGATGGTGCTGGACATGGCCGCGCGGCTGCAGGCACCCCTGGCCGTGCGCTTTGCCTGCCTGGTGCACGACCTGGGCAAGGGCACCACTGCGGCCGACGTGCTGCCGCGCCACATCGGCCACGAAACCCGCAGCGCCGAACTGCTGCGCGACGTGTGCGAGCGCCTGCGCGTGCCGGTGGACTGCCGCGAAACCGCCGACGTGGTGGCACGCGAGCACGGCCACATCCACCGCAGCGCGGACCTCAACGCCGCCGCCCTGGTGCGGCTCCTGGAGCGTTGCGACGCCCTGCGCAAGCCGGCGCGCTTTGTCGAGGTGCTGCTGGCCTGCGAATGCGACGCGCGGGGCCGGCTCGGCTTCGAAGAGACGCCCTACCCCCAGCGCCCCCGGCTGGCAGCCATCCTCGCGGCGGCGCAGTCGGTGGTGACGGCGGAGATCGCCGCCCGCGCCGCGGCGGCTGGCGCCGCGGGCCCGCAGGTGGGGGAATGGATCCGCGAGGCGCGGGTGCGTGCGGTGGCCGGCTGGCTGGCCGCGCAGGGCTGAGCCAATCGGCTGCTCAGGCTTCGCCAAATCATCAGCGGGTTCGCAACCCCTGCTGCGGGGCAGGCAAGGTCTTCTTAGATTCACGAGACCCTGAAACAAACGATAGCGATCAGGCCCATCATGTGCAAAGCAGGGAAGGGCCCTTTCTCCGAGCAGGCGCATTTTTCTCTCCACACCATGATCCCAACGTTGCCCCACTCTGTTTCATCCAGATTGCCGTTGCTCACCAACGAGCACTTGCATGCCAGCGCAGAGAATCAGTCCACGCGTACATCGGAGCGACCGTCAACACCTCTGCAATCCAGTCTGCAGGGGCTATCGGCCCGGTCGCAGGGAGCGCTGACGGGACCTGAGTCCGATCAGCGGCCCAGGCAAGCAACGCCCTCAAGACTCCCATTGCGGGGGCCATCGTTCGACGAGCCGCGGGCCTTGGCCCGCGCTCCGGAATTGCTGGCCTACCTCAAGGCCCTGGAAGAATCCCTGGACCTCCCCCATTTGTCTTTCAGCAACAAAGACACCCGTTTTCTTCCCGAGATGGTGGATGGCCTCAATGGCGCAGACCCCAGGCTGAAGCTGGATTTGTATGCGTTCGACACCGATCACCGATTGACGGGGTTGACGAAATCCGGTTTGGTCACGCGCTTGAAGAAAGGCATGGCCGCACAGGAAAGCTGGCAAGCAGTCCTGGACCACGGCGGCAGGCATCGCATCGCGTTAAGCCTGAAATGCACACAGGACGCTGTATCGGTCATCGTGGTGGACAGTCTGCCCCACAGTGATTTGCGCGCCCAGACATTTTCCGACCAATGGGCGCATCTGGAAGGCCAACTGATGCACTACCTGAATCGCAACCGTTCCGCGGAATTGCCCCCCGCAATAGTGCAGTCGCGCATCATTTTCTCCGGCGTGCAGAAGTCACAGGAAGGCTGCTGCGTCTTTGCGCTGTCGGCTGCCAAGAAAATGGCGGCAGAGCCCGATATCCAGGCAATGCATGATCAAACCCTGGAAGCGATGGGCCGCGGCGAATTTGAAGAGACGGTACCGACGCAAAAATCAGATGCACTTCCCCCTTCGTTCATCAAGCACTCCACATCCGCCACAGAAATTCGCCAATACGAAAAAGCCAGAAGCAAGCCCGCGCACGCCCTGTCGGACGACGCCCCACAAGCCGTTGTCAATCGAAAAGGGCAGACATTGCAGCAACGCCATGCCGCACACGAAGTGACGCGGATCGGACCATTGCCCCCTCTGACCTTCACCTCGGCCATTCTTGAATGCCTGGGCATCCCCCGAGAGCCAATCTCGGTGCGATACAGCAACTCCTACGAGCACAAGCGCATTGAGTTCGTGCGTGGCGCGCTGGCCCATATCGCTCCACTGAAAGAGCCCTCAGACATGCAATGAATGACTGAATCCGCAGCACCCTCAGGCGGTCGCAGTGCGCACCCAGCGCACGATGTCCGCTGCGCCCAGTGACCCTGAGATGCGCGCGGCCTCCTGCCCGCTGCGAAACAGGATCATCGTCGGAATGCTCCGGATCTGATGGCGTGCGGCCAACGCCTGGTGGGCCTCGGTGTCCAGCTTGGCCAAGCGCACCCGGGGCTCCAGTTCGCGTGATGCCTGGGCAAAGGCGGGCGCCATCTGCAGGCAAGGTCCGCACCAGGGTGCCCAGAAATCCACCAGCACGGGAATGTGGCTGCGCTGCACATGGCGCTCGAAGCTGTTCGCATCCAGTGCCAGGGGCGTGCCGGCAAAGAGCGGCTGGTGGCATTGCCCGCAGTCGGGAGCGCTGGCGAGTTGCTCGGCCCGCACACGGTTGGTGGTGTGGCAATGCGGGCAGACGATGTGCAGAGGCGATATTTCGGTCATGGACGGTCGGGAGAAAGGGCGAGAGGTGAGGCGCTCGCAGCACGCGCAGCGTTCCCTGCCACATGGGCACCCGGTGGAGGGTTTTCAACCCGCCTACAGGCGCCCTGCCTCGGCGCCTACAGCCCGCGCGAAGGCTTCTGGTAAGGTGGCTGGCAATGCAAAATCTACCGCTACTGACTGCGAGATACGCACTTTTCCTCGATTTTGACGGCACGCTGGCCGATATTGCGTCCCACCCCGATGCGGTGCAGGTGCCTCCGGGCATCGTGCCGGCGCTGCAGGCGCTGCACGAACGGCTGGGCGGCGCACTGGCCATCGCGACGGGCCGCACGCAAGCCGACATCGACCGCTTTCTGTCCCCCCTTCAGCTGCCGCTGGCCTGCGAGCATGGCGCCCAGTACCGCCTGAACAGCGGGCTCGTGGGGGCCGTGCCGGCCACGGATTTGACGGCGGTCATCCGCACCATCGAGGCACTGCGCGACCGCTATCCCGCCCTGGTCCTGGAACGCAAGAGCGCCGGCGTCGCGCTGCACTACCGCCAGGCGCCGGAACTCGAAGCACTGTGCCGCTCGACGCTGGAACATGCGCTCCAGCACGCGCCCGGGCTCGAACTGATGCAGGGCAAATGCGTGCTGGAGATCAAGCCCTCGGGGCCCAGCAAGGGGCGGGCGATCACCGACTTCATGCAGCACCCGCCCTTCCAGGGCCGCATTCCCGTGTTCGCGGGCGACGATGTGACGGACGAGAACGGCTTCGTCGCCACCCAGGCCCTGGGCGGCATCGGCATCAAGGTGGGCCCGGGCGAGACGCAGGCCGCAGTGCGCTGCGACGACACTACCGTCCTGCGCGAATGGCTCTACCAGATGGCGGCGCCGGAAAGGCCCGCCGCATGAAGACCGGTTCCCATTTCGGCCCGCCCGCCGAGCCTTCACTGGCGCTGGGCCTGATCGGCAACTGCGCCATCAGCGCCCTGGTGGATGCGCAGGCGCACATCGTGTGGTGCTGCCTGCCCCGCTTCGACGGCGATCCAGTGTTCAACGCCCTGCTGCAGCCGGGCGACGAAGGCAGCCGCTTCGCCATCGAAATCGAAGACCTCGCCACCACCGAGCAGTGGTACGAGCCCAATACCGCGGTGCTGCGCACGCGGCTCACCGACCGTTCGGGCAACAGCATCGAGATCACGGATTTCGCCCCGCGCTTCTACGCCCGGTCGCGCTACTTCCGGCCCATGATGCTGGTGCGCCGCGTGCGGCGGCTGGAGGGCGCACCGCGCATCCGCGTGACGGTGGACGTGCGCTACGGCTGGGGCAAGGACGCGCCCGAGATCACGCAGGGCAGCAACCACATCCGCTACGTGGGCGAGGAGCTGACGCTGCGGCTGAACACCGACGTGCCCATCTCCCACGTGCTGTCGGGCCAGCCCTTCGTGATGGCGCGCGAGCACAACTTCCTTCTGGGTGCCGACGAGTCGCTGCCCGCCGGCATTGCCGACACGGCGCGCCACTATGAGCAGGAAACCGTGTGGTACTGGCGCCATTGGACGCAGCGCCTGGCCGTGCCGCTCGAATGGCAGGACGCGGTGATCCGCGCGGCCATCACGCTCAAGCTCTCGCTGTTCGAGGACACCGGCGCCATCGTGGCGGCCATGACCACGAGCATCCCCGAATCGGCCGACAGCGGCCGCAACTGGGACTACCGCTACTGCTGGCTGCGCGATGCGTTCTTCGTCGTGCGGGCGCTCAACAGCCTGTCCGAGACGGCGACGATGGAGGACTACCTGCGCTGGCTCAGCAACGTGGTGGCCGAGGCCAGCGACGGCCACATCCAGCCGCTGTACGGCATCGGCCTGGAGCACGACCTGCCCGAGGCCTTCGTGCCGCACCTGGCCGGCTACCGGGGCATGGGCCCGGTGCGGGTGGGCAACCAGGCGGCCGAGCATTTCCAGCACGACGTGTACGGCAACATCATCCTGGGCGCGGCACAGGCCTTCCACGACCAGCGGCTGCTGCACCCGGCGGGCGCGACCGAGTTCTCGCGCATGGAGCAGATCGGCGAGCTGGCCGTGCGCGTGTACGGTCAGCCCGACGCCGGCATGTGGGAGCTGCGCACCCGCGCCCGCGTCCACACCTCGTCGGCGCTGATGAGTTGGGCCGCCTGTGACCGCCTGGCCAAGATCGCCCACTCGCTGCAGCTGCCGGAACGCGCCGACTACTGGAGCGCGCACGCCCGGTCGATGCGCGACGAGATCCTGGAAAAGTCCTGGAGCGAGGAGCGCCAGGCCTTTGCCGAGAGCTTCGGCGGCAACGAGCTGGACGCCAGCGTGCTGCTGATGGCCGAGGTGGGCCTGATCGACCCGATGGACCCGCGCTTCGTCTCGACGGTGGACGCCATGGAGGCGTCGCTCTGCGATGGCCCCTACATGCGCCGCTATGAGGCCGCCGACGACTTCGGCAAGCCCGACACCGCCTTCAACATCTGCGCGTTCTGGCGCATCGACGCGCTGGCCCGCATCGGCCGAAAGGCGCAGGCGCGCGAGATCTTCGAGGCCCTGCTGGCCACGCGCAACGCGCTCGGACTGCTGTCCGAGGACACGCACGCGCAGACCGGGGAGATGTGGGGCAACTTCCCGCAGACCTATTCCATGGTCGGCATCATCAATGCCGCCGTCCGGCTGTCCGACCCCTGGGACAGCGTGATCTGAAAGGCGCCGCATCCGCTACGCCCACCCCGACTGCCCGTTCGCACCGCAAGGAAATTTCCCATGAGCCGCCTCGTCGTCATCTCCAACCGCATCGCCGACCCCCGCAAGCCCGCCGCCGGAGGCCTGGCGGTCGCGCTGGGCGAGACGCTGAGCCGCACCGGAGGCCTGTGGTTCGGCTGGAGCGGCAATATCTCCGAAGACGGCCTGCCCGGTGAAGGCAAGCTGCAGACGCGCCAGGCGGGCACCGTCACCCTGGCCACCGTGGATTTGTGCCAGGAAGACCACGACAGCTACTACAGCGGCTACAGCAACAGCGTGCTGTGGCCCGTGTTCCATTACCGGCTGGACCTGGCAGATTTCAACGCCAGCTACATCGCCGGCTACCGCCGCGTGAACCAGATGTTCGCCCGCAAGCTGCTGCCGCTGCTCAAGGAAGACGACACCATCTGGGTGCACGACTACCACCTGATCCCGCTCGCCGCCGAGCTGCGGGCGCTGGGCTGCCGCCAGCGCATCGGGTTCTTCCTGCACATCCCGGTGCCGCCGCCGCTCATCATGGCCGCCATCCCGCAGCATGAATGGCTCATGCGCTCCCTGTTCGCCTACGACCTCGTGGGCCTGCAAAGCGAGGCCGACGTATCGCACTTCACGCGCTACCTGAGCAACGAGGCCAATGCGGAAACCGTGGGCCCGCAGCACCTGCGCGCCTTCGGCGCCACGGTGCAGGTGGGGGCCTTCCCCATCGGCATCGACGTGGACGAATTCACCCGCCTGGCCGCCGCGCCCGAGGCCGTGCAGACCTTCACCGCCATGCGCGACGAGTATTCGCGCCGGCGCCTGCTGCTGGGCATCGACCGGCTGGACTACTCCAAGGGCATCCCGCAGCGCGTGCGCGCCTTCCGCGAGCTGCTGGCGCGCTACCCCGAGAACCACCACAGCGCCACGCTGGTGATGATCGCCTCGCCCACCCGCGACAGCGTGGACGCCTATGCCGACCTGCGCCAGGAACTGGAAGGCCTGTGCGGCGCCATCAACGGCGACTACGGCGAACTCGACTGGATGCCGCTGCGCTACATCCACCGCACCGTGGCCCGCAAGCGCGTGCCGGGCCTGTGCCGCGCCGCCGCCGTGGGCCTGGTGACGCCGCTGCGCGACGGCATGAACCTCGTCGCCAAGGAATACATCGCCGCCCAGGACCCGGACGACCCTGGCGTGCTGGTGCTGTCGCGCTTCGCCGGCGCGGCCGAGCAGATGAAGGAAGCGCTGCTGGTCAACCCTTACGACACGCAGGGCATGGCCGACACCATCCAGACCGCGCTGCAGATGCCCCTCAAGGAACGCCAGCGGCGCCACCAGGCGCTGATGGAGCGCATCCGGGAGCACGACATCCACTGGTGGCGTAAGACGTTCCTGGAGACGCTGGGCTGAGGAGGGACAGAAACCAAGTTGAGATTGACTCTGTATTCCTGTGAATTCGAGAGGGCCGTCAAGTTAATGGAGCCCGCTCGAATCCCTGAATGGCACAATGAACACTCTTCTTCCTCACCATGCTCCCCTGCCATGAGTACCAAGACTTCTATATCCGCCACGGACAGTAGAACGGTTGCCTCTTTCCACGGTGGCCTATCCCTTGTGCAGTCCGGAAAGTCCGCCAAACGTGTGCGGATTCGTGATCGGGAACAAGCGAACGTTCTGATGGTCGAGTTGGGCCGCTCTCTGGCTGCACCCGGAATTGACGCTGAAGCGGTTTTCAAGCCTCACAGCGTCCGCAAGGTTTATTCCTATGCAGTCAGTGAAGCCGATCCCACCAAGATGGTGCGCAAGTCAGAAGATGGCAAAACCACCATCGGAGAGTTCGTCGAAGGTAAGTTCAGGGCTCTGCAGGTTCTCCGCTGATGCACCCCCCAGTGCTCGCTGACGTTCTGCGGAACGCTTTGGATACCGAGAGAAAACCCCTTGCTCTGGTATTAGCGGGACACAACGGCTCAGGAAAATCCACCCTTTGGTATGAACGCCTGGCTGACGATTTACGCGTCCCACTCATCAATGCCGATCGGTTGATCACGTCCATCCTGCCCAGCGACCTGCCTGATTGGGCTCAGAAGTTACGAGACTCCGATCACCGCTGGCAGCGCCTTTCCCAGGAAGGCATCCGGGCGTTTAAAGCCATCGTGATGGCGGAGCGCATGCCATTCGCGTTCGAAACCGTGTTCTCGCACTGGGTCGAACGCCCTGATGGCACCGTTGAAAGCAAGCACGAAGACATTTTGGAGATGCAGCGCTCGGGCTACTACGTCGTCCTGCTTTTCGTGGGTCTAGCCAATGCGGCATTGTCGGAATTGCGTGTGGAAACCCGCAAGGACCAAGGAGGTCATGCCGTGCCTGCAGCAAAGCTGCGTGATCGCTTTCCTCGCACCCAAGCGGCCATCCGGCATGCAGCACCGCTGGCTGACATGACCCTGATGTTCGACAACAGCCGTGGCAGCGAGCACGCATTCACGCTGGTTCGCGTGCAGGAAGGCGACCATGTCCTGTTCGACATACGCGACCCCGACTATGCGCGAGAAGGCGACCAGTTCCCCGCACTGGCCAACTACTGGATGGCGAACGTGGCTGGCGAATGGCCGATGGGAGCCGATAACGCCGCCTGAATCGCCCGCCGCCCCCCTCAGAACGCCTTCAGCCGCTCCTGCAGAAAATCCAGAAAGCACGCGATGCGCGCGGCCAGCTGCGTGTTGTGGTAGTACACCGCGCTGATCGGCTGGCGCACGTCGGCCGTGTCCTTCGCCAGGATCTGCACCAGATCGCCCCGCTCGCGGTCGGCGGCGGTCATGAAGTCGGACAGGCACACGATGCCCGCACCCCGCAATGCCAGCTGGCGCAGCGTTTCGCCGCTGGAGGCGGTGATGTCCGGCGTGATAGGCCATTCGTCGCCATGCGCGCCGCGCAGCGGCCAGCGGTTGAGCGATTCGACCTGTGAAAAACCCAGCAGCGTGTGGCGGCCGAGGGCCGCCGCGGTCCTGGGCCGGCCGTGTTCGGCGAGATAGGCCGGACTCGCCAGCACCCGGATGCGGCTCGTGGCCAGCGGCCGGGCGTGCAGCGTGGAGTCGCGCAGCGGGCCAATGCGGATCGCCACGTCGGTGCGGCGCGCCAGCAGGTCGATGTTCAGCTCGTCGGTGTCCAGCTCCAGCGTGATCTGCGGGTAGGCGCGGCGGAACTCGGGCACCAGAGGAGCGACGGCATGCAGCATGAACGGCGTGGCGGCGTTCACGCGCAGGCGGCCGGCGGGCTGGAGCCGGCGCGCGGCCATGTGCTCCTCGGCATCGTCCAGGGCGGCGAGGATCGCGCGGGTGCGGGCCAGGAAGGCCTGCCCCTCTTCGGTGAGTTCGATGCGGCGCGTGGTGCGGCGCAGCAGGGTGGTCTCGAGCTTCTTCTCCAGCCGCGCCAGCGCCCGGCTGATGCCGGAGACGGTCTGGCCCAGGTGCTCGGCGGCGGCCGTGATGGAGCCGCCGTCCACCACGGCGGCAAAGGCCTGGAGTTCTTCGAGCGTGGTCTTCATGGTGCGCGGCCCAGCCGTTTCATTGTTGATTTCGGGGCAAGTATCTATGGAGCGAAACCGGGTTTTTCTGCAAAGGATAAACCCGCAGACTCGGCGCATCTTCAGGAGTGCTTCCATGCCCATTGCCTTGTTCGCGCTGACGCTCAGCGCTTTCGCCATCGGCACGACCGAGTTCGTGATCGTCGGCCTGCTGCCCACCGTGGCGGCGGATCTTTCCATCGGCCTGCCCTCGGCCGGACTGCTGGTGAGCCTGTACGCGCTGGGCGTGGCCGTCGGCGCACCGGTGCTCACCGCCCTCACCGGCAAGGTGCCGCGCAAGGCGCTGCTGCTGTCGCTGATGGCCTTGTTCACGGCCGGCAACCTGCTGGCGTGGCAGGCGCCGGGCTATGGCCCGCTGGTGGCGGCGCGCATTCTCACCGGACTGGCGCACGGGGTGTTCTTCTCGATCGGCTCCACCATCGCCACGGGCCTCGTACCGCGCGAGAAAGCCGCGAGCGCCATCGCGGTGATGTTCACGGGCCTCACGGTGGCGCTGGTGACCGGCGTGCCGCTGGGCACGTTCATCGGCCAGCACTTCGGCTGGCGCGAGACCTTCCTGGCCGTGTCGGCGCTGGGCGTGGTGGCCTTCATCGGCAGCGCGCTGTTCGTGCCGCGCGACATCGCCCACACCCCGCCCGCCTCTCTGGCGCAGCAGGCGCGCGTGCTGGCCGAGCCGCGGCTGCTGCTGGTGTATGCCAAGACGGCCATCGGCTACGGCGGCTCGTTCATCCCCTTCACGTTCCTCGCGCCCATCCTCACCGAGGTGTCGGGGTTCAGCGCCGGGGCGGTGGGCTGGGTGATGCTGGTCTATGGCGTGTCGGTGGCTGCAGGCAACCTCTGCGGCGGCCGGCTGGCCGACCGCAAGGGGCCGATTGCCGCGCTGCGCATCGTGTTCGCGCTGCTGGCCGCCGTGTTGCTGCTGCTGCAGTTCACGGTGCCCCACCCCTGGCTGGCGCTGGGCACCGTGCTGCTGTGGGGCGCGGTGGCGTTCGGCAATGTGCCGGGGCTGCAGGTGTATGTGGTGCAGCAGGCCGAGCGCTTCACGCCGCAGGCGGTGGACGTGGCCTCGGGCCTCAACATCGCCGCGTTCAACCTGAGCATCGCCGGCGCGGCCTGGGCCGGTGGCCTGATCGTGACGCACCTGGGCCTCATGCACACGCCGTGGATCGGCGCACTGGTGGTGCTGGTGTCGCTGGCCCTGACGCATTACAGCGGCGTACTGGACCGCCGCAGCGGCTTCGCGGTGCGCACGGGCAGCCCGGCTGCTGCGGCCCATTGATCCGGCCGCTTTCCATGGCCAACCTTTTTCCGTTCACCCCTTCATTGCCACCGGAGATTTTCATGACCACACCCGTTGCTTCCCCCACCGTGCCCGCCTTCGGCCTGGGCACCTTCCGCCTGAAGGACCAGGTCGTCATCGACTCGGTGAAAACCGCACTGGCGCTGGGCTACCGCCACATCGACACCGCGCAGATCTACGGCAACGAGGCCGAGGTCGGCCAGGCCATCGCCGAGAGCGGCGTGCCACGCGACGAACTGTTCATCACCACCAAGGTCTGGACCGACCACCTTGCGGCCGACCGTCTCGTTCCCAGCCTGCAGGAAAGCCTCGCCAAACTGCGCACCGACCGGGTGGACCTCGCGCTGATCCACTGGCCGTCGCCCGGTAGCGCGGTGCCGGTGGGAGAGTCGCTGGGCGCACTGGCCGACGCCCAGGCGCAGGGACTGACGCGGGCCTTCGGCGTATCGAACTTCAACACCGCCCTGCTGCGCGAAGCCATCGCTGCCGTGGGCGCGGACCGCATCGCCACGCACCAGATCGAGCTGCACCCCTACCTGCAGAACCGCGCGGTGGTGGACTTCGCGCGCAGCCAGGGCATCCACACCACGTCGTACATGACGCTGGCCTACGGCCAGGTGCTGCAGGACCCGGTGATCCAGGCCATCGCGGCGGAACTGGCGGCCACGCCGGCGCAGGTGGCCCTCGCCTGGGCCATGCAACTGGGCCATGCGGTGATTCCCTCGTCCACGCAGCACGCCCACCTGCAAAGCAATCTGAAAGCACCGCAGCTGCGCCTGACGGACGGGCAGATGCAGCGCATCGGCGCACTGGAGCGCGGCGGCCGGCTGGTCGATCCGCAAGGCCTGGCACCGGCCTGGGACTGACCCGGCCCGCCCCGTGCCCGGCGGCGGCTATTCCTCGGACGAAAAGCCCGATGCGGCCACCACGGGCGCCCAGCGCTCGCGCTCCTGCGCCAGTTGCCGCGCGAACTCTTCTGGGGTGCTGCTGACGGGCTCGAAGCCCAGCTTGGCCAGCGACTCCACCACGGCCGGATCGCGGATCGCCTGCTGCGCCAGCGCCAGCAGCCGGTCGACCTGCGCGGCGGGCGTCTTGGCGGGCAGGTACAGCCCATAGCTTTCCACGCCGTGGATGCCGGCGAAGCCCTGCTCTTCGAACGTGGCGACATCGGGCAGGAAGCGCGAGCGCCGCGTGTCGGTCACGCCCAGCACGCGCACCCGGCCGGTGGGCAGATGCGGCAGGCAGTCGCCCACGCTGAAGCAGCCGGAGGCGACCTGCCCGCCCATCAGGTCCTGCAGGCCCGGGGCCGCGCCACGGTAGGGAACGTGCGTGAGCTGGATGCCGGCCGCGCGGGCGAACTGGGTGCCCAGAAAGTGCGGCATGGCACCGGCCGCGGGCGACGCGTAGCCCTCGGGCTCGGTCCGCGCCTTCGTCCAGTCGGCGAACTGGCGCAGGGTCTTGACCGACTCGGGCACCTTCGGCCCGACCATGAAGCCGCAGGTGGACAGGGCCACCGGCGTCACGGCGATGAAGTCCGTGGCCGGCCGGTACTGCAGGCGCTTGTAGACGTGCGGGTAGATGGTCAGCATGGACGAGGGGCTGAGCACCAGGGTGAGCCCATCGGGCGGCGCGTCCTTGAGCGTGGCGAGGGCAATGCGCCCGCCCGCGCCCACCTTCTGCTCGACCACCGTGGTGGTGCCGGTGCGGCCACGCCACTGCTCGGCCAGGCGGCGGGCCACCACGTCGATCGATCCCCCGGCGGGAAACCCCACCAGGATGCGGGGCACGCCCTGCTGCGCCCGTGCGGGCGCTCCCAGGCCAGCGGCGGCCAGCCCTGCCAGCGCCAGGCCGGCCTGGCGTCGGTTCATCTTCGTCATGCGTTGTCTCCTTGTGTGGGTTCTGTTGGGCAAGGCCGGAAAGCATGCCAGACGACCGTGCCGGCCGGAACCATGGGGCCATCAGGGGGCGAGGATCAAGGGAGGGGCGCGGACGACGCCGCTGCCGCCGCCGTAGCCAAGCGCTCCAGCAGCGGATGCAGTTGCCCGCCGCCCTCGCCCACCGCCTGCACCAGCGCCGCATCGTGCGCCAGCACCGCCTCGCTCAGCCGCTGCAGCGCGGCGCGGCCCGCGGGCGTGGGGTGCAGGGTCCAGCCGCGGCCATCCAGCGGATCGGCGGCGCGCCGCACCCAGCCCTGGGCGTGCAGCCAGTCCACCAGGCGCATGCCGCCGCTGCGGTGCAGCCCCATCGCATCGGCCAGCACGCCCTGGCGCAGACCCGGGTTGCCCGCCACCAGCACGAGCGCGGCGAAGCGCTGCGGGCTCACGTCGGCCTGCGCGGCGACGGCCCGCTGAAAGTGCAGGTACAGCGCGTTCTGCGCGCGCCGCAGCGCATAGCCCATGAGCTGGTCGAGCACGCCGTAGTCCAGGCCCGGCAGGGGGCGCAGTTCGCCCTCGGGCGCATCCGGGGCGCGCGCCGGCGCATGGGAGGGCAGGGTTTTCGCGCGTGCCGATTTTTGTTGCATGGCGCAACAATAGGCGGCGCCATCGCATGGCGTCAAGCAGGACAACCCGGAGACACACCATGCCCTCTGCACCGCTCCACATCGTCGTCGCCGGCGGCGGCATCGGCGGCCTCACGGCCGCGCTGGCCCTGGCGGCGCAAGGCCACCGCATCACCGTGTGCGAGGCGTCCGCGCACCTGAAGCCGCTCGGCGTCGGCATCAACCTGCTGCCGCACGCCGTGGCGGTGCTCGATGGCCTGGGGCTGCTGCCCGCGCTGCGCACGATGGGGGTGGAGACCGCGGCGCTGGTCTTCGCCAACCGCCACGGCCAGCCGATCTACGAAGACCGGCGCGGCGTGGCCGCGGGCTACAGCCATCCGCAACTGAGCGTGCACCGCGGGCAGCTGCAGATGTTCCTGTGGGACGAGGCGACGCGGCGCCTCGGCGCGGCGGCGATGCGCAGCGGCGCCCGCGTCACCGGCAGCACGCAGGACGACGCCGGCGCCACCGCCCACATCGCCCATGCCGATGGCCGCACCGAGGCGCTGCCCTGCGACCTGCTGATCGGCGCGGATGGCATCCATTCGGCGCTGCGGCGCCAGTTTTTCCCCGATGAAGGCGCGCCGTGCTGGAACGGCATGATGATGTGGCGCGGCACCACCGTGGCGCGGCCGTTCCTGGACGGGCGCACCATGGTGCAGGCCGGCCACCGCCGGGCGAAGTTCGTGGTCTACCCGATCGCGCCGCCCGCGGCGGACGGCACGCAGCTCATCAACTGGGTGGCCGACCGCCGCCTGCGCGAGGACGGCTTCGGCGGCGGGCTCCGGGCGCCCGACCGCGCCGACTGGAGCCGGCCCGGCGCGGTGGACGACCTGCTGCCCACCTTCGGCGCGTGGCGCTTCGACTGGCTGGACGTGCCCGGCGTGATCCGCGCGGCCACGCAGATCCTGGAGTGGCCCATGGTGGACCGCGACCCCCTGCCCCGCTGGCGCCACGGCCGCGTCACCTTGCTGGGCGATGCCGCGCACCCCATGTACCCCATCGGCTCCAACGGCGCCACGCAGGCCATCCTGGACGCCCGCGCGCTGGCCGATGCGCTGCACGCGCAGCCCGACCCCGTCGCCGCGCTGGAACACTACGAGGCCGCGCGCCGCCCCGCCACCGCCCGCATCGTGGCCCTGAACCGGCAGGAGGGCCTGGACGCCATCCTCGACATGGTGGAAGAACGCGCCCCCGAGGGCTTCGCGCGCATCGAGGACGTGATGGACCCGGCCGTGCTGGCGCGCTGGGTGCAGGAATACAAGGCCGCGGCCGGCCACCGGCAGGTCGAAGCAAAATCGGCCTCCAGCGCATGATTTTCTAGGGCATAATGCTATTAATTTTATAGCAATCAACTGCTTTGCTTCCCAACGGGGCGCGGGCGGGCGGCGCCCCGGCGCCCACTGCCGATAATCGCCGGATGCCCCGCACCTCCCAACAACTCCATCCCCACCGCGAACCGGTGGCCACGCGCGCCGCGGCCACCGTGCTGCTGCTGCGCGACGCGCCGGCAGCCGGCACCGGCACCGGGCTCGAAGTGCTGATGACGCGCCGCTCGCCGAACGCCAGCTTCGCGCCCGACGCCTACGTGTTCCCGGGCGGCGGCATCGACGCGCTGGACGCCGCGCCCGCCTCGCACGCCGCCGCGGACCGGCGCGCCACACAGAACGGCCTGCGCGTGACCCAGGCCATCGCCGCCATCCGCGAGAGCTTCGAGGAACTGGGCGTGCTGCTGGCGCGCCGTGCCGATGGCCGCTTCGCCGGTGCCGCGGACATCGCCGCGCTCGACCGCCACGCGCCGTTCGTGGCGCAGTGCCAGGCGCGCGGGCTGCGGCTGGCGGCCGATGCCGTGTTCCTGCTCGCCCACTGGACGGCCGACCGCGACCTGCCGCGCCGCTTCGACGTGCCCTTTCTCGTGGCGCGCATGCCCGAGGGCCAGGAACCCGTGGCCGACGAGGCCGAGCAGTTCGAGCCGGTGTGGGTGCGCCCGGCCGACGCGCTGGAGCGCCATGCCGCAGGGCGCTTCTTCATGATCTACCCCACCATCCGCACGCTGGAGCGCCTGGCCCGGTTCGACGGTGTGGACGCCGTGCTGGCCGCCGTGGCGCACGAGGCGCCGCTGTGGACCAGCTGCCCGCGCGCCGGGCTGCTGGCGGGCCGGGAATCGAATCCGCCTTCGATTCAAGCCTAATTTACTCTGACATTATGGCCACATTTGGATACCGTGCGAGATACTGCGTAAGCGGCTGAAAAAACGAGTTTACGGTTCCCCCTCCGAACACTGATCCGCATGTTCCATTAGGGTAGTTGCCAACTGCCCCCGTGTAGATGCCTATTGCATTGTTAGTTTCATTAACCACCGCCCCCCCGGAATCACCTCCAGAGCCACAGAACGTTGCTTCCGAGAATTTAAAAATCGTTCCATTAACAAACGCTTCTGAAACGAGCTGTTTTTGCGTGCCGCATCTCCAACCATTAGTACCACCTGAAGTGCATACTTTGGCATTTTGAGACAAGCCTGTTACGGGTTTTACGCTCACGGCATTGTTAGGGGTTGTAATTATTTTTCTGAATAGTGTGTGAACAAAATTAGTATTCCCAAAGATAATAGCATCCATTTTATCCAGATATCCATCGGCAAAGAATTCCCCAATTTCAACACCCTTGCCTACCCCATCAGCGAAGTACACCTTATTCCAGCTGGTGTTGTAATGCCAGCAATGCGCCGATGTGATGGTGCCAGGATATATACCGTCAATGATGACGTTAAACCCAGCGGTGCATCTGAGCATGGCTGCTGTATCCGCGTTTGATGCACCAATTTTTGACCCACCAAACAATGAACCCATTAGAGTGATAGGGCCATTTTGGTCCTCGAGCAAGATGGCGCCCATGTCAATACCAAGCAACCTCAGTCGAGAGTTGATGATATTGTGGTTTTCCTCGCGCCCCCGCACTAGAAGTCGGTTTTTTTCTTCATCAATGGCAACTCCGAAAACGAGCGGATTACTGCTTTGAGCAGACTCGGCGAAAGTACTCATGATTTTGTCTTTCATCGCCTCCAGTTGTTTATAGCTGAATTTCACCTGGACGAATGTGACATCTCCATCAAAAGTCGAATTTTTGAGCTTGTTGATAGGGGCAGTAGTGGCAAAAATTTGATGTGCCTTGAGATTTTCATCGTATCTTATCCACGAGCCAGCATAAAATTCCCCAGCAATTTCCTGTATTTTTGGCCTATTTTTTACCAATGCTTGAACTTGCTTAGAATTCTCTTCGTTCACATACACATCCAACCCAGCGGCCTTAAGCGCCTGCTCTTTAGTAAAGTTGAAATTCTCTGGCTTGGCGTAAGTGTCTGCAGAAAAATCTTGCGCGCTGACATAGACTGCGTTTGTTGCCAGCGCCAAAGCGATTAGCATGATTTTCTTCTTAATAGTCATTTTTTACCTTTCCCTTGTGATTGATAATTACCGACAATTGGCAACAAATTACCAAAATGCCGGGGGGTTTACGGAGCATTGCGACGTAAGCCGATGCTATCATAGCCGCGATTTTCGACTGGGATTTTGTTGCAAAAATAAATTTCACCTATGAAAAAAGACCAGAGAGCAGAATTAATATTGTTCCTGTGGACGAGCAATATTCCTTCGCAAAGAACGCTGATCGGGAAGAAATCGTTTTATGCGACACCGCCCACAGAGCAGAGGGTTTACAGTGGTAGAAAGGCTCTATCTTTTGGGGGACTATTTGCTCCATCACCTGCACAGGAAGGCACAGGAAGGCTGTGGCAGTCCACCTGCTGCGTACCCCATCGGCTCCAACGGCGCCACGCAGGCCATCCTGGACGCCCGCGCGCTGGCCGATGCGCTGCACGCGCAGCCCGACCCCGTCGCCGCGCTGGAACACTACGAGGCCGCGCGCCGCCCCGCCACCGCCCGCATCGTGGCCCTGAACCGGCAGGAGGGCCTGGACGCCATCCTCGACATGGTGGAAGAACGCGCCCCCGAGGGCTTCGCGCGCATCGAGGACGTGATGGACCCGGCCGTGCTGGCGCGCTGGGTGCAGGAATACAAGGCCGCGGCCGGCCACCGGCAGGTCGAAGCAAAATCGGCCTCCAGCGCATGATTTTCTAGGGCATAATGCTATTAATTTTATAGCAATCAACTGCTTTGCTTCCCAACGGGGCGCGGGCGGGCGGCGCCCCGGCGCCCACTGCCGATAATCGCCGGATGCCCCGCACCTCCCAACAACTCCATCCCCACCGCGAACCGGTGGCCACGCGCGCCGCGGCCACCGTGCTGCTGCTGCGCGACGCGCCGGCAGCCGGCACCGGCACCGGGCTCGAAGTGCTGATGACGCGCCGCTCGCCGAACGCCAGCTTCGCGCCCGACGCCTACGTGTTCCCGGGCGGCGGCATCGACGCGCTGGACGCCGCGCCCGCCTCGCACGCCGCCGCGGACCGGCGCGCCACACAGAACGGCCTGCGCGTGACCCAGGCCATCGCCGCCATCCGCGAGAGCTTCGAGGAACTGGGCGTGCTGCTGGCGCGCCGTGCCGATGGCCGCTTCGCCGGTGCCGCGGACATCGCCGCGCTCGACCGCCACGCGCCGTTCGTGGCGCAGTGCCAGGCGCGCGGGCTGCGGCTGGCGGCCGATGCCGTGTTCCTGCTCGCCCACTGGACGGCCGACCGCGACCTGCCGCGCCGCTTCGACGTGCCCTTTCTCGTGGCGCGCATGCCCGAGGGCCAGGAACCCGTGGCCGACGAGGCCGAGCAGTTCGAGCCGGTGTGGGTGCGCCCGGCCGACGCGCTGGAGCGCCATGCCGCAGGGCGCTTCTTCATGATCTACCCCACCATCCGCACGCTGGAGCGCCTGGCCCGGTTCGACGGTGTGGACGCCGTGCTGGCCGCCGTGGCGCACGAGGCGCCGCTGTGGACCAGCTGCCCGCGCGCCGGCCTGCTGGCGGGCCGGGAATCGCGCCACATGGAACACGAGCCACCCTTCGGCGAACTGGCGCTGGTGTGCCCCGACGGCCAGATCGTGCACCCGCTCGACTGGCAGAGCGACCGCCCGATGCCGCTGCTGCGCAATGTGCAGCGCCTGACCGCGCCCAACCCCGGCGTGATGACCGGCCCCGGCACCAACAGCTACCTGGTGGGCGACCCGGCCACGGGGTTCATCGCCATCGACCCCGGCCCGCAGGATGCCGAGCACCTGGAGCGCCTGTGGCGCGCGGCCGGCGGCGACATCCGCATGATCGTGTGCACGCATTCGCACCCCGACCATTCCCCCGGCGCGCTGCCGCTGCAGGCCCGGGTGGCCGCCAATGGCCGCGCCGCACCGCCCATCCTGGGCCTGCCGTCGGCGCCCACCGCGCGCGCGGCCAGCCACTTCGTGCCCGAGCGCGCACTGGCGCAGGGCGAGCGGCTCGTGCTGGCCGGCCCGTCGCCCGAGGGCGAAGTCACGCACACGCTGGAGGTGGTGCACACCCCCGGCCACGCGGCCAACCACCTGTGCCTGCTGCTGGTCGAGGACGGCCTGCTCTTCAGTGGCGACCACATCCTGAACGGCAGCACCACGGTGGTGGACCCGCCGGACGGCAACATGGCCGACTACCTCGACTCGCTCGACCGGCTCGATGCGCTGTGCGAGCGGCACGGCGTGCAGTTCATCCTGCCCGCGCACGGCTACGTGCTGGGCGATGCGCGCGGCGCCATCGCCGGCCTCAAGGCCCACCGCCTGGCGCGCGAGGCCAAGGTGCTGGCCGCGATGCGGGCCTTTCCCGATGGCAGCCCGGACGACTGGGTGCGCCACGCCTACGCCGATGTGCCCGAGCGCATGTGGCCGGTGGCCCGGCGCTCGCTGCTGGCCCATGTCGAGCGCATCCGCGCACTGAACCTTTCCCTGGAGCCCGGCCATGTCTGATCCCACCCGCGAACACATCCGCCTCGCCAAGCGCGTGGCCGAACAACTGGGCTGCTCGCGCAGCACGGCCGAGCAATACATCGAGGGCGGCTGGGTCCGCGTGGACGGCCGCGTGGTCGAGGCGCCCGGCGCCCGCGTCTCGCCGCACCAGGCGGTGGCCATGGACCAGGACGCCAACCTGATGGAGCTGACCCCGGTGACCCTGCTGCTGCACAAGCCCGTGGGCTACGAAGCGGGACTGGGCGGCCCAGGCGCACCGCAGGGCCCGGTCGGCGCAGCGCCGGCAGGCCCAGGCCGCCATGGAAGCCACGGCAGCCGCAGCCAGGGCGAGCCCTCGGCGCTCACCCTGCTCGGCGCGGCCTCGCATGCGGCCGACGACGCCAGCGGCACGCGCGTGCTGCAGCGGCACTTCCGGGCGCTCGAATGCTTCACCCCCCTGCCCACGCCCGCGAGCGGCCTGGTCGTCTACACGCAGGATGCGCGCATCGCCCGCAAGCTGGCCGAGGACATCGAATCGCTGGAGCAGGAATGCATCGTCGAGGTGCAGGGCACGCTGTCCGACAGCGGCCTTAAAAAGCTCTGCCACGGCCTGAGCTTCAATGGCCGCCCGCTACCGCCCATCAAGGTGAGCTGGCAGAACGAGACGCGCCTGCGCTTTGCGCTCAAGGGCATCCGCCCCGGGCAGATCCCGGCCATGTGCGAAGCCGTGGGCCTGTCGGTCGTGGCCATCAAGCGCATCCGCCTCGGCCGCGTGCCGCTGGCCAAGGTGCCCGAGGGCCAGTGGCGCTACCTGCAGCCGTGGGAAAAGTTCTGATGCCGGCGGGCGCCCCACCGCGCGCGGCGCCACCGCAAACGCTACAAAATCAGTAGCTGCCACCGCAAGTTGGTATTGCGCTACAGGCCGATGGACAGGCCACCGATGCCACAGGGGCTGCGCTACACTCCGCGGCACCGAGGAGAGCAGCCCATGGACATGACCCCACCACCCGCAGACAGGGTGTCTTCCACCTTCACATCGCACGGCATCGAACCGCATGCCCTGGTCTTCACCGGCAGCGGCGGCGAATACTTCCGGGTGTGGATCGTGAACGTGCTGCTGGGCATCCTCACGCTCGGCCTGTACACGCCCTGGGCCCGCCGGCGCACCGCGCAGTACTTCTACGGCCACACCCTGGTGGCCGGCAGCCCCCTCGAATTCACCGCGCAGCAGCGCCGCATGGTCTTCGGATTCGTCGTGCTGCTGGGCCTCACCGTCGCCTACCAGATCGCCGTGCGCACGGGGCAGGACGCCACCGTGGGCCTGTTCCTGATCGGTGGCGCCCTCCTCGCCCCGCTGATCTGGGGCAGCGCCATGCGCTTTCGCCTGGCCAACACGCGCTGGAAGGGGCTGCGCCTGCAGTTCAACGCCAACTGGCGCGAGGTCTACCAGGCCAGCTGGCCGGTGTTCGCCATCGCCCTGGTGGGCCTGGCGGTGTTCTTCGGTCTGCAGGCCCTGGCGCCCGAGGCGCAGTTGCCGGCCGGCGGGCGCAAGCTGCCGAAGGTGACGGGGCCCATGTGGGGCCTGCTGGCCGTGGGCCTGGTGCTCATCGTGCTGTGCTTCATCCGCCTCGAATACAACTACCGCAGCCTGCTCGTGCTGCGCTCGCAGATCGGCACCGAGCCCGGCCGCTGGAAGCCGGAGTACGTGGATTTCGTCAAGGTCTGGGTCGCCACCGTGCTGGTGTTTCTCCTGTCGTCGGCCGTGCTGGGTGCCGTCATCGCCGCGGCGCTGAAGGGCTCGTGGGCGCTGCTGGCCAACTCCACGCAGCGCATGGGGCTGTGGCTGTTCGTGTTCATCGTGCTGGGCTTCATCCTGTTCTTCGTGGTGTTCCTGCTCGCATCGGCCCCCGCGCGCGCCTTCCGCGAAGCGCGCATGTTCCAGCTCATGTGGAACAACATCGGGGTGAGCCACATGGCCCGCTTCAAGTGAGACCTGCGCGCGGGCCGCTACGTGGGGCTGCGGCTCAAGAACATCCTGCTCACCGTGGTCACGCTCGGGTTCTACCGCCCGTTCGCCCGCGTGAGCGAATACCGCATGAAGCTCGAATCGGTCACCCTGCACATCAAGGGCGGCGTGGACCAGGTGGCCGGGCAGCTCGTGCGCCAGCAGCAGGGCGGCGTGGGCGATGCGCTGGCCGACGCGGCCGGCCTCGACCTGATCGGCTGACGCTTCGCCGTTGCCGCACCGCGACCGCATGGCCGACCCTTCCGCGCCCCCGGCCGCTTCGTCCCCCCACCCGGGAGCGCCGGCCCTGGTGCCCGCGCGCTGGTACGACGGGCGGAGCAGCAAAGGCCAGCCGGCGCTCGTGGGCCTGTCGGCCGGCGCGCGCGGGCCCACGCTCGCGCTGCACCCCCTCGCCCCCGGCGCCCCGCCCCGCGTGTTCGGCTTTCGCGAGGTCGATTGGCCCGAGGCCTGGAGCGCGAACCGCGCCCCACCGCGCATCGTGGTGGACCTGCGCGACCACGGCAGCCTGGAGATCGAGGCGGTCAGTGCCTGGCAGGCCGCCATGCACGCGGCCGGCCACCGCCCCGGCATCGCGCAGCGCATGCAAACCCGATGGACCGTGCTGGCCGCCACCGTGCTGGCCTCGGTGCTCGCGCTGGTGCTGTTCTACCGCTACGGCACGCCCTGGGCCGCCACGCAGCTCACGCGCCACGTGCCGATCGCCTGGGAGGCCGCATTGGCGGACCGCGCCATGCAGCAAATGGACAACGGCACGCTCAAGGCCAGCACCCTGCCCGCAGCGCGCCAGACCCAGTTGCGCGAGCGCTTCGATGCGCTGGCGGCGCAGGCGCGCACCCTGCCGCCGCGCTACGGCGGCTACACGCCGCGCCTGCAGCTGGAGTTCCGCCAGGGCATGGGCGCCAACGCCTTCGCCTTGCCCGGCGGGCGCGTGGTGATGACCGACGGGCTGGCCCAGGCGGCTGCGAAGAACGGCCTGAGCGACGACGCGCTGGTCGGCGTGCTCGCGCACGAAATCGGCCATGTCGTGCACCGCCACACCACGCGCACCGTGGTCGAGCAAGGCGTGCTCAACATCGGCCTGGGACTGGCCTTGGGGGATGTGTCGGGCCTGCTGTCCACCGGCGGCGCGCTGCTCACCGGCCTGGCCTACAGCCGCGACCACGAGCGCGAGGCCGACTGCTACGCCATCGCGCTCATGGGCCAGGCCCGCCTGCCCACGGCGCCCATGGCCGACTTGCTGCTAGCCATTGCGCACGACGAAGAGAAGAAGCACCCCGGCGCCCCCGCGGGCAAGCCCCAGGAAAGCAAGGGCCAGAGCGATCCGCCCAAACAACGCTCACCGGGCGTCGAGCCCGGCGGCGAGGGCCTGCTGTCGCTGCTGAGCAGCCACCCGGGCACCGTGCAGCGCGCGACCGAGCTGCGCGAGGGCCGGGCACCGCACTGCGCCCGCTGAGCCGTTGGAATGGCGCCACCCCCAGCAATTCACACTTACTACCCTGAATAATTAATCTAGGGCAGGGGCCGATTTGCTCTGATCTTTCAACGAATCTGCGATCAACTTGGCAAGTTTTGTAATGCCTTCATAGTCTTTCCCAGATTCAACGGCCATTCTCTTGACGGCCTCATGACGATTTATATCGCAAATACCTTGGCTTGCACATGGCAAGGTAACTGCAAAATCTTTCGCATCACAGTTCAATCCCATCTCGCATGGCACCAAGAATGTCGCCAATCCAACATCGACCTTGGAATTCAAAGGAATATCCTGTCCATGCGCTCGAAATGTGGTCCGCCCTGAATCGGGGTCTTTATTTACAACCAAACGCAGACCCAGATCCTGAACAACCAATGGATCCTTGACTTGCAAAGCAGCGGAGATAGCCTCTGATCGCCTTGCTTGACTCACATTGCCGCTCTTTAAAGCTGGCATGGAATTCGAATAACTTTTCGAGGCCACGAACAGCGGATCCCTCCCACTTGTGCCTTCGACATACAGCTTTGACAAATAATCATCACTCAATCTTTCAGCAGGAATATTTACACATCTAGCGCTTATAAGATTCAGTGCCGAGTCTCTGGCCGCATTTGCAGAATTTTTTGATTTCTCTTTCCAAAAATTAAAAAGCGAGGAGGCCATTTTGCATTCTGACAACACTTTGTGAGCATAAAAATACCCACCCGCCTCCGGATTATCTACAGCGCGAGAAATTAAATCACTATAATCAAATGAGTTATTATACCGATCCAAAAAAGAGGCAGAAATTGGTTGCGCATACCCAACCCCCGTCAAAGAGCAGAGGAAAGCTGCACTAGCAAGAATTTTTTTCATTTAAAACTCCGTTATCCGATATTGCATTTGGGTCGAAAACCGTTGTCAGGCTCTTGAGAATTGGGTAGTGGTTGATCCAAAAGCTTAACAGATGACCAAGAATAACCAGGATTTACCGCCCAAGTCTCTCTCACACCATCGGCGTAAAGCACATGAAATCCCTTATATCTTTTCCCATCGATGATAAAAATCAAATTCTTTATCATCTCTTCACGCTTGGCAAGAAGGCCGGTCGTATTCTGATAATTAAAGACCTCTTGCGCAGCCAGCCATCTTGAAGTTACATCCGATGCGGATGTTGTACTCTTTGCATTTGCACTAACCACCGCAATGCAAACACTGATACTCTTATCCAAGAAAGAAAGCTCTGCCAAAATTGCAGCTTCCGCATGCGTGCCAGCATAGCTCCCCAAATAATCCAACGCTGCGGCATTGAGGTAAGCCGTAGGAAAATACCAAGGATTATAATCACCCCAACCATTGTAATCAACGTTATATTCATCCGTGACTGTAACAACAGGCAGAACAGCAAAGTCGTCCGCATGGCAATTTGAAAATACGGACAACAACAATGTAGCCGCAAATGATTTTATTGTTTTCCTTTTCATCCTTTAGCCATCTCCCAGAGATTATGCGATCCTCCCAAAAGGCGAATCCCGTCAGAAGCCGCAGCGCAATTATTCGACAAGGGATAGCCATCGACCAAACAATATGTTATTAACGTTTTAAAATGTAAAAATCAAATCACTGCATGCTTTTATCCCCATGAAAACACGTGCAAAGAAAGAGAATCTTATTACTCGGCAAAGTTTTCAGCCTTGAATTGTGGTTTTTTCATCAACACCGCTTGCAAAAGCGTGCCAGATATGCCGAAACCAGTTCGCTGTAATTGAAGCGAAAAAGCAATCCGCTGCCCGCCCGGCAGCGAGCGGCAGGCCTTCCAATGTTCGGACGCTGATACCAAAAACCCTTCAGAGCCACAGCCGAAGGACATCAACCGCCATCAAGGCAGCGCATTGGACCCATGGCTGATCGGGCAACCGAACAGGTCGCCCAGCCAGTCCGCCACCTTCTCCAGCTCATAGCCCAGCGCGACCATGGCCTGCTGCACTTCGGCCGCCAGGGCGCCGAGGCTTTGCAGCACCGAGGCGAGGTCCTTGCCCAGTTGCTTGAACTGGTCCTGCAGGATCTGGCCGACGAGCTGCAGGCCGTTGACGAAGTTGCGCCACTGGTTCTTGACCCAGGCCACGAAGCTGCTCAGGCCGGACAGCACCGCCTGGATCAGGGCCGAGGCCTCCTGCTTCAGCGCGGTGAGCAGGTGGCCCGCCACGTCCTTGAGCTGAGCGATGACGCCGGCCACGTTCACGTTCAGCAAGGTGTAGGGGCTGGCCTCGTCGCCCAGGTGCAGGTCGAGTCCGAACAGGCTGAAGTCGAAATACCCGGTCACCACCAGCGCCTGCATCGAGGCCGAAAAGCCCAGGCCGGCCGCCACGCTGAAATCGGGCAGCTGGATTTTGGGCACCAGCGTTACGCCCCAGAGGGTGATGCCGTCCCACTCGATGTCGTGCCAGCCGAAGTTGAAGCCGAACGAAGCGCTGAGCTGCTTGGCCTGCGGATTGAGCATGAACGTGATGCGGTCGCCGGCCCACGCGCCGCAGCCCCCCGTCGGCTGGCCGTTCTGCACCGCATAGTCCAGCTGGAACTGGTTATCGGTGGTGGCGAGTGCGTAGAGGTGGTCTTCCACCACGTCCAGGAACTCCAGGTACAGCGACGAATAGAAGCGCACCGGATTGCCGCCGTTGATCTGCGGCACCACGATGCCATCCGGCGTGGCGGCGATCGCCAGCATCGGACCCTGGCCGTTCGGCTTGCTGGTGGTGGGGTCCCAGCCGGACAGCGCAAAGACACTGCCCCAGGCAATCGCTTTCTGCACCAGGATGTAGCCGGAAAAGCCGGCCTTGGCGTCGGCCGATTCGGCCAGCGTGGCCGTCACCTGCACATCGTCCTGGTCCAGCAGGCTGAACTCGGCCTGCAGCCCGAAACCGGCCGGGAACGGGCCGCGGTCGCCGATCTTCTGCAACTGCGCGCCTTCCACGAACCAGAAGGTGAACTGCTTGATGCTGATGATCTCGTCGAGAAAGCGCACCACGTCGGCGATCTCAGGCTCGTGGTCGTTGTCCAGCGTCTGCGGGGAGAAGTCGAGCGCGAAGGCGGCGTTGAACACGTTGGACAGCTGCATCGGCTGCTGGTCGGCCTGCGTCCAGACCGCGATGCCGTTGGGCACCTCGAAGTCCACCACCTCCACTTCGAAGCCCACGTCGAACTCGTACTGCGGCGCGTTGGGGTTCTGCAGCTTGAGGTCGCCGCCCGCGCTCAGCGTCACGCCGGCGGCCTCGGCGCCCACCGTCACCGTGCCCTGCAGCTCGACGATGTCCACGGTCTGCAGGCCGAAGGGCTGATTCCAGTTCTGCAATTTGAGGGTGATGCTCAGATCCCCTTGCGACGGAACGATGCTGCCCGTCAGGCCCAGCGTGATCTCGGTGCCGGCATCGGGCCGGAAGACACCGGACGCCGTGGCGTTCACGCTGCTGTTGCCCTGGCCCGGGTCCTCCCAGTCCAGCGTGAAGCCGTCGAACTCGAACACCCCGTTGCCCTGGGCACTGAACGTGTTCTTCAGCACCGCCTTGAGCGTCTTGTCGCCGCTGTCCTTGGCATAGGTGGCGAACAGGTCGAGCTGCGACACGTCGCCCATGAAGTTGGCAATCGCCTTCAGGGAGTCGGTCAGTTGCAGCGACGAAAACAGCACGAAGCCGGGGGCGATGTCGAAATCGGCCGCGATCGCGGGGACATCGTCCGCGCTCAGCAGGCCGAGCGAGGCCAGGCTGCCGGACTGGCCCGCGATGGTGGATACCACCACCCCGCTGTCGTTAAAGGTCAGTGCCGACAGGGGCGTCCACAGCGACCCCGGCGACCACTGCTGGACCACCGCGCCGAACATGACGCCCGCGCCCTGGTCGGTGCGCTGCACACTGAGCGCCGCGTTCAGGAAAGGCTGCCCGGAATACAGCAGGCCGCCTTGCCCGTTGAACTGGATGGACGGGCCCGCGGCGTAACTCAGCGTCAACTGCCCCTGGGAAAAGGCGATCTGGTTGGCTGGTGTCCAGTTCAGTTCCGCAGGCCACAGGCTTTGCAGCGGCCATTGCAGGCTCGCGCCCATGGTGGCGCTCAACACCATTTCCACGCCGCTGTCACCCCGGCTGAACGTCAGCACCACCTGCGCATCGATGTACTGCTTGCTGGTGAGCGTCAGCGTGACGCCGCTCGGGGTCGCCTGCAGATCGAGATCGGCGCCGTCGAGCTGCGCCTGCAGCTGCAATTGCTTGCTGGAGGGATCGACCGCCAGGCTGGCGGACGGTCCGAGCTGCAGCGTGATGCCGTTCAGGTAATAGCCGAGCGCCGTCTGGATCGGTCCCGGAAACTGGCTTTGGGCCAGTTGCAGGACCTTGCTGGCCGCGTCGGTCTTCAGGACGCCCTGGAGGGTGGTGTAGATGTCGTTGCTCATGGTGTCACTGCCCCAGGTTCTTCAAGGCCGAGCGGGCGAACTGGGTCGCTGCGTCGCTGATCTGCTGCAGGTTGTCCTTGATGCAGCCGTTCAGGGCGGACACCACCTGCTCGATCAGCTGCGACTGGCTCAGGAACGCATTGATGAACATGGCATAGGCCGCCTCGTCGTCCGGCAACGAGATGGTGAGCAGCACATCCTTGTCGCCGGCCACCAGCAGGATCTGGCTGTAGGTCAGCACCAGATCGTCCGGCGTGTCGCCCGACGCGTTCAGCGTGGTCTGGATGCCCAGCGTGTTGCTGTTGTTCTGCAGGCTGAGGTTCAGGGTGCCGCTCAGCGGGATCGGCGCGTTCTGGTTCACCTGCACGTTCAGGGTGAAGGGCGTGCTGGCGGTGGCCGGCGGCGAGGGCACCGTGCGGGGACTGCCCTTCACCTGCACCGTGGGCCCGGGGTTCATGGTGCCGAGCAGCAGCGTGGCGCTGGCCTGCTGGTTGGTGCCGAAGACGATGTTGTTCGGTGGCGCGATCAGGTTCGACAGCCCCTGGATCGCCAGGCTCTGCAGCACGATGCCCGACAGCGCGATGTTCTGCCCCATGATCGACGTTGTGAAAGGGCCGGGAATGCTCAGGTTGACGGCGGTGTAGGGCTCCATCACCGGCGATGTCGATCCCAACACCAGGGCCGGCAGATAGACGTAGCTGCTCGGGTCGTTGAGCGCCCCGCGCGCCCGATCGAACAGGTATTTGTCCACCGCGTTCGCATCGGTGTCCACGGTGCTGCCTGCCACCTGGGTGCTGCCGAAGATGTCGTCGAAGGCGCTCTTCAGCTGCTGGTTGAGCAATTTTTCGACCTGGCCGCGGTTGCCCGGGTCCATCAGCGCGTTGTTGACCTGGGTGCTCAACAGCTGGGCCGCATCCCCGGTGGACAGCACCTGCTTGAAGAACTGGCTCCACGGCGCATAGAAGATGCTGGTGTTGATGTAGGCGGGAAAGGGCACCGGCGAGATGCTCTGGTACTGCAGGTTCTGCAGCGTGAACGTGGGCGTGCTGCCTTGCACCGCAACGAGCTGGACGGTGTTCAGGCCGATCTGCAGCGCGGCGCTGCTGCCGGTGCCGTCCACGGTGACGGTGGTTCCCGACACCACCTTCGCGTTGGACAAGGTCAGCAGCGCAATGCCCGTGGCCAGGCAGTCGAAGCCGTTCGCATGGTCGGACGACAGCGTGAGTCCCAGTGTCGGCGGCGGGGCGACGATGTTCATCTGCTTGTCGACGAAGCACAGGCACTGCTTCAACGTGAACCCCAGCCCGTCGAAGGCCGTAGGGGGGTTGGTCGTGCTGTCCGTTCCCTTTTCAGGGCCCGCCAGCGCCAGCGGCTGGTTCCAGTCCTGCCCCGTGGAAGCGTAGGCATTGAGGTTCAGCGTGATGTCCGCGGTATAGCCGGCGTTGCTGGTGGTGACTGCTGGTGGCTCTCCGCTGACCTGGATGTTCGCCAGCCCCTGGATCTCGATGCTGCTCACGTCCAGATCCGGTCCCACGCCGGGATACGGAATCACGTTCAGGTGCTGCGACATGATGTAGGTCACGGCGGCCTTGGCGTCATCGACCATCTGCTGGGTGACGGGAGGCGTGGGATTGGTCTGCAGGCTCAACTGGCCGATCAGCGGAAACAGGGCCTGGAGCCAGGATGTGGCCATGTCGGCCGAGATGTCTTGCGCGCCGCCGATGTTGTCCAGGTTCCATTGGGTGCCTTTCAGCGGCAGATAGGGCTTGTTGTCCGAGCCCTTCATGCCGGACAGCGCGACCGGCAGGAACAGGCTGTTGTCAGGCGTGTTGTCGTTGGCCTTCTGCATCAGCGTGTCGTACACGAAATGGAATAGCTGCAAGCCCATGGCGGCGTCCTCTCGAAAATGTTGGCGGTCAGTAAGGTCGATTCACGACATGCAGGGTGATGTCGTGCAATGCCCGCAGGTGCGGGCCGGCGGGCAGGTTCTGCAGGTACTGCACGGCCTGCAGCGCGGTGTCCCGCGCCTGGGCGTAGGCCAGCGCGAAGGCGTCGGAGCGGCGGATCTCCTCGACCCAAGCGTTGATCTGCTCGGGCGGCGGGGTCTGCGTGTCGCGCAGATAGCGCACCATGGGGTGCGCATCGCCGAACAGCTTCATCGCATGGATGATGGGCAGGGTGATGCGCCGCTGGTGCAGGTCGATGCCCCTGCACTTGCCGGCTTCGGCATCGGAATGCGCGAGGTCGAAGATGTCGTCCATCATCTGGAACGCACGGCCCATGTAGCGCCCGAAGGAGCCGAGGCGGCGCAGCTCCGAGGTGCGCGCGCGCATGAGCGCGGCGCCGGCCTCGCAGGCCAGGCCGAACAGCACGGCGGTCTTGCGGTCCACCGTGGTGAGGTAGCGGCTCATCAGCGAGTCCGGATGCCAGTACGGCTGCGTGGTCATCTCGTCGATCTCGCCGCGGCAGATGTCGAAGGCCGAGTCCAGCACCCATTTCACGAGCTGCATGTCGTTCGCGTCCTCGATCGCATCGACGAAGCAGCGCACGGCCTGCAGGAACTGCATGTCGCCGATCATGATCGCCATCTCGGTGCCGCGCGCGGCGTTGACGCTGGCGTGGCCCCGCCGCAGCGAGGCGTGGTCAATGATGTCGTCGTGGATCAGGCTCGCCACATGCAGCATCTCCAGCGACGCGGAGGCGCGCAGCACCTTGTTCGGCAGCTCGCCGTCGGGCTGGAAAAGCCGCGCGGTCAGCAGCAGCATCAGCGGGCGCAGCTTCTTGCCCCCCTGGTAGAGCGACATCTCCGCATCGGTCAGATAGCCCTGCTGCGGCTGCAGCGCCTGGTCCAATTTCCCCTTGAAGCCCTGCATGTCCGCCGCCATCAGCCCCTGCAGGATGGCGTGGACCGGGTCCGGCGCAGCGGCGCCAATCCTCACGGCTGCGAATCCAGCAGGGCCCTGGCGAGCGGCTGGACCAGCGCGCGCTCCAGTGCATCGGCAATGCGGTCGTGCACTAGGCTTTTGATGAAGCGCGCCTCGGACAAGGCATCGCGCGCGGCCTGCGCCGGGCCGTCGCCCAGGGCGCCGTTCCACGCGCCATCGTCGAAGTGCAGGTCGAAGCCGTCCAGCTCGATACGCCCGTCGATCAGCGCCGGTGCGCCCTGGTCGCCATGCGCACCGAACTGCAGGTACACATGGCATGCCAGGCGGGCGTGCAGCGCCCCCGTCACCAGGGCCACCGGCTTTTGCGCGGCCACCCGAGCGGCATGCTCGGCAATGTCTGCCTGGAGCTTGCGCACGAACGCGCGCTCGTCCTCGCTCAGCGACCACGTCCAGCTGTTGCCTTGCGCATCGCGACCGCCGATCGGGCTGCCGTTCAGAAAGTTGTGCACTTCATCCACCGAAGGCGTTGGCGCCGGCGTGCCGTTCTGCACCAATTCGTAGACGCCGTCCTTCTGCAATGGGGGCAAGTCTTCGATCTTGGTCACATTGGGGTTCGTCACCTTGATGTTCTGCACGATGCTCGAGCCAAAGCCCAGGGTCGCAGCGGCCGCCTGGTTGTAGGGATTGGTGGGATCCTTGGGATTGTTGGGGTCGGCGCCCTCCGCCATGGCGGTCAGGGTGGTGAGCAAGGCCAGCTTCTGGTTCTGGGCATGTCCGTTGTAGTTGGTGGTGATTCCCGTACCTGAGTTGTTGTATTGCTTTTTGGGATCGTTGACCACGCCGCCCTCGGTCAGCGCGGTGTTGGTGTCGTCGGCCATTTCGGAGATGGCGGAGTTGCCCCAGCCTTGCTGGAACGCGTAGGCCTGGAAATTCTGCTCATTGAAGACATCGTTGAAGGCCGCCCGGTGATTGGAGTAGGTGGTCAGGAGCGTCTGTCCATTGCCGCCGGGCACGTTCTGCAGCAACCCGCGCTGGTCGTTCGCGGTCTTGATCCAGGTGGGGTGCGCGTACTCGTCCGCGCTGCCGCCGCGGCGCCGGGCGCCGATGGGCATGGCCGTGCCGGCACCGTCCAGTCCGGTCTCCCAGATCTGCGTGCCTTTCAGGGCGTGCGTGCCCCGTAGCTCAATGCCCTGCAGGCGCACGGCGAGCACGCAGCGACTTTGCGCATCGCTGCTGCATTCGACCGCGAGCGGCCCGTCACCGGCCAGCGCCAGTTGCATGCCCGACAGGTCGATGCCCAGAGAGCCGCGCGCAAAACCGGCCTGCGCGGGCATGTCGAGCGCGCGCGACAGCGGCAGCATCGGGATGTCGCCAAGCCCGATGCTGCGGGGCAAGGCGGCGTTCAGGGTGGCGGCGGGCTGATTCGTCCAGCCGGCTTGAAAAGCTTGCATTCCAGCGCTCATGAAAATTCTCCTCGTGCGATGTGACCGGGTCCGGTGGGCGGGGACGACAGGTCAGGAAACATTGACGGTGGCCGTGATCAGCAGGTGGTCCGCATCCGCGGTGGAAATGTTCAGGTTCGACGCCGTCAGGCTCAGGCTGATGCCTTCGAACGTGATGGGGATGGGCGGCACCGGGAACGAGGCTTTGTCGTTCAGATAGGCCTGCGCCTTGCTCTGGATGGTGGATGTGATGAAGGGCGTGACAACCCCGATGATGGTGGTCGCCACGTGCTTGAGCAGCCCTGCGTTGAACTTCTCCCACCCGCTGCCGTCTTCGGCGTAGGTGATCGTGAAGCTGGGCAGCGGCTGCAGTTGCAGCTGGACGGTGTTCGACCCCGACACCACGGGGGCGACGGTGAAAGTCAGCGGCGTGGGGCTGGTGGCGAAATCGGCTTTGGCAAAGTCAACCATGGTGTGGCTCCAATCAGGGCAGCAGGTTCGAGGCGGCTTCCAGGGCGCAGGCGGCTGGCACCAGCCACCATGAAACGCCCACCGAGGCGGTGGCGGCGAAGGTGGCGGTGATGTTGATGTTGGGCAGCGTGGATGCCACCGCGATGGAGGCGTTGCTGATCCCGCCGTCGAGCGAGTAGCTCCCCGTCCAGTTGCTGTCGCTGGCGTTGACCTGAGCGGCGTCCATCTTCTGCACGATGGCACCGCTGTACTGGGCCACCAGCGCGGTCAGCAGCTTGCGGCCGACGAGCACGCCCAGCGCCTGCTGCGGCCACTGCACGCCGCTGATATCCGGCGTGCCGTTGGCCACCAGGTTGCTTGCCAGCACCAGGTGCGCGCCGGTGACGGTCATGACCGGCGGGGTGAAGCTCTGCCCTTCCACCGTGATGCTGGGCGGAATCTGGTAGCCCTGCAGCAGGGCCTGGACCTTGGTGTAGACGATCCCGCAGATCACCTGGAGCATGAACTCCGTGGCGCCGGTCGGATTGATCGGCAGCACCGCCACCGATCCCAACTGGATCTGGTTGTTGGACACGGTCACCTGCGCAAACAGGGTGAACGAGAACGTGAGGGGGGAAGGCGGCCCGCTCTGCATGTTGAACGTGGTGGACACCGACGCCAGCTGCACCTGGAACATCTGGTCGGTCGGATCTTTCGGCTTCGTCTGGCCCGACGGCACGAACGTGTTCTTGTCATTCCACTGCGTGAGGGTCGGTGGCGCCAGCACGAACTGGGGCACGGCATCGATGCTCCAGTTGACGGAGGTGATGCCCATCTGGCCCACGTCCTGAACGCCCTGGAACAGCTTCTGCTTGGCCTGGGCATTGGCATACAGCTGGGTCATGCCCTGGTTGAGGGTGCCGGCATCCAGCACCAGCGCGACGTCGTAGCTACTCATATTCCACCTCTCCTTTGCGTGTCGGGTTGGCCGAGCGGGGGTTGTGTGTCCAGTAGGTTTCCATCCACTCGCCGCCATGGCGGTAGTGCAACGGAAAATCATCGAAATCGACCGTGGCGCGGCCGCATTGCGGGTCGGCGACCGAGACCGTGCGCTTCGTTCGGCAGTAGCCGTCCACCAGCACGTAGTGCTGCGGCCCCACATGCCAGCGGATCGCGACCGCGACCGGCCGGCCATCGTCGAGCTCGCGCATCAGGCGGCGAAACGGCGGTCGTCCACTGCTCCATCCGGCCAGGCAATTCACGTAGCGCAGGGTGCGCTCCATCGCGGCTTGCTGGTCGTAGCGGGGCTCCAGGAGAAGCGCGGGTGGCGGCAGGCAGTTGGGAAGCACTTCGTCCGGCGCGAGAATGCGCCAGGCCAGCGTGTCCTGCCGCCAGGAGGTGTCGCCGTAGTGCGCGGCGATCGCACAGGTCACCGAGGCCCAGCACCAGTTGGTGCGCTGCTGCGGCTCCAGCGGCAGGTTCAGCGCCTGCCCCGTGCTCGCCTCGACCTCTTGCCAGGCAGGAAACATCGGGCCGATGCGCTGCGTCGTGCGGGCCAGCGGCTCGATCCTCACCCTCATGGAAAGGGCACGCACTGGGGCAGCGCCTGGTTCAGCTCCCGGCTGACGATGCTGTTGATCTGCGACGAGATGAGCTCGCTGATGGCGCCCTTGGCGGCATCCAGAATCAGGTTCTCCACGGGCTGCAGCAGGTAGTTGAGCGGCCCCAGGCCATCGATCCAGACCGAAGCGTTGCCGTAGTTGAAGTTCGCGTTCATGCCCGACAGCTGGTTCAGGCAGAGCTTGCCGCCGGCCGTGCCGGCCTGGAACTGCGCCGTGCCGGAGATGCTGGGGCTGTCGATCCGGACGCTGCCGGAGATGCCCGGATCGAAGAAAAGCACCTTCAAGCTGCCACCGGCCTGCGCACTCAGGGAGCTGTTCAGGACTGCATGAAAATTCACTGTGCCGGAAATATTGGCACCGGACGAAGTGACGTTGCCAACCACCATGTCCTGGATCTGCAGGGACGAAATGCCCGTCAGATTGGAGACGGAATAAGAAGCCGTGCCCACCCCGATGCTGGCGGACCCCGAGGCGACATTGGGATAAGGGTCATAGCCGGCGCCCCGGATGGCCCCACCGATTTCGCCATTCAACTGCGTGACGAGTCCCTGCAGGATTTCGTTGAGGATCTGGGTGAATGGATCACTGCTCATGTCTATGTCCTTTGAGAAAAGAAAAATCACCCTCGGGCCAATCGAGGAATGGCAATCCACTCCATGACTCAGAGCCGCCTCCAGCGGAAGAGCCCTCGCCAGCGCTGTGCCCCGGTTTCGTGCGAGTTACGGCCATGGCGCCAATGGCATCGCCATGGCGGCTGAAAAACCTCCGCGCCGAGGCGCATCCGACTCGGCCGCTGCTGGAAATTTCTGGCCTGTGGCTGTGAATATTCTGGTGGGATTGGAGGGGGCGCGGCATGAAAGCCGGGTCAATCCTGCTGAAGACTTCTGAAGCGTTCTGAAGGCCGCAGCGCGACATGTGCCGAGCCGATCGACGACGCGTCGCTGCCGCCACGCGGGGCAGGACTGCGGATTTCTTGAAAGAAGAAAACCCGCCTTCCGGGAGGCCGGTCGAAGGAGTGGGATGGGAGGCCGAAAGCCCGGCCGATCAGGCGGCTTGTGAAGCGGAACGCCTGCATGCCGGCCTGCTGCCGCAGGGCGGTCGCACCGCCGGCTCCACCGCAACCGGCGCCTGGGCCGACCATCGGCACGGCAAGAAAAAGTGTGAAGCGCGCCGATAAGCCGGATTCTGTGCACCGCAGTTGCCCGCGGCGTGACCGCCATTACTCTGGGCCGGGTGTCGCCACCACGGCTCGATGCTACCTACCCGCCAGCTCTGCGGAACCACATCAACGCTGGCCTACTTGGTATTGCTGCGCGTAGAGATTGCCCGTTTCACCCGAAGCGGGCGCCGCCCGCTTCGGGTGGCTATGGTCTCTGCGGCTTTCGCCCCAAACCGTCTGGCTTGCGCCAGCCGTACCCGCTTGCGCGGGTGACCCATAGAACACCTTCGGTGGCTTGCCGCCTGCTTGCGACTCGTCTCTGTTGCTCTGATCCTCACCTCACGGTGGGCAGCCGTTAGCTGCTACGCTGTCCTGTGCAGTCCGGACGTTCCTCCAGTGCCTGGTTTCCCAGATTGCACCAGCGGCGGTCTGGCGCGCTTCACGGGGGCGATTATCGTCCACCGCTGCGGGCTTGCTCCCAGTCCAGGCCGAATCGCGCCAGGTATTTGCGCAGCCGGTCCGCATCGTTGACCACCGCGCGCTGCGCGCGCGAGGCCTGGAACAACTGCCGCCCCGCGTCCGACAGGGTGCGCGCCCCGCGGCACACCTGCAACACGGCCGCCAACTGCAACCGGTCGAAGAGGTCCATGGCCTGCACCTGCGGCTCGCCCAGCAGTGCGGCCAGATCCACCGCATCGCCATCCTGGCTGCGGTCTGCCGAACCGAGGGGTTGCCATAGCCACTGCAGGCGCGCGATTTCCGCCTCCACCAACGGCAGGCCGATGCGCCCGCCCTCGGCCAGCGTGGCCAGGCGGGTGGCGCTGGCCGACAGGTCGCGGAAGTTTCCGCTCCACAGCGCCTCGGGAGACTGCGCATAGCGCAGGTACACCGCCCGCGCCTCGGCCGACAGGCGCACCGTGCGGCCCAGTTCCACACCGCATCGCGCCAGCAGGTGATCCACATTGGGCTCGATGTCCTCGGGCCGCTGGGCCAGGCCCGGCAATTGATAACTCCACAGGTTGATGCGCGCGTACAGGTCTTCGCGAAAACGCCCGGCTGCCACCTCGGCCCGCAGGTCGCGGTTGGTGCCGGCGATCAGTTCGAAATCGCTGGCTACCTCGCGGTCGCTGCCCATGGGATAAAACCGCTTTTCCTCCACCGCCTTGAGCATCATGGCCTGCTCGTCCAGGCCCAGCTCGCCGATCTCGTCGAGAAACAGCACCCCTTTGTGCGCCGTGCGCAGCAGGCCTGCCCGGTCCGCCGCCGCACCGGTGAAGGCGCCTTTCTTGTGCCCGAACAGCGTGGACGCGGCACCATCGCCCTGCAGCGTGGCGCAGTTCACCTCCACGAATTCGCCCTCCACCTGGTGGCGGGCTTTCTTCAACTCAAACATGCGCCGCGCCAGATGCGACTTGCCCGCGCCGGTCGGCCCGGTGAAAAGGATGGGCGCGCGCGATCGCACCGCCACCCGCTCCACCTCTTCGATCAGCGCGTTGAAACGGGCATTGCGCGTGGCGATGCCGCTCTTGAGGAAATCCACCGCATCGCGCTGCTCGGCGCCGAAGCGCTGGGCGATCACGTCGTAGCGTGACAGGTCCAGATCGATCAGCGCGTAGCTGCCGGGATCGCCCGCCTGCTGGCGCTTTGGGGGCGACGTCTGCGCGAGCACGCCCGGAATGCGTCGCGACTCCACCAGCAGGAAAAGGCAGATCTGCGCCACGTGCGTGCCCGTGGTGATGTGCGTCCAGTACTCCTCGCGCTCGGTGTCGAAAGCATAGCCCTGCGTCCAGTCGAAGAGCTTGGCATAGACCTCGCCGAAGTCCCAGGGGTCGGCAATGTCGAGCGGCACCAGCGCCACCGTGGTTTCGGGCGAGGCCGCCTGGATATCGGTGCGCACCCGCTCGGCCAGTTCCTGGTGGGAAGCTGTGTAGAACAACTCCATCCGTGCGATGACCACGTCGTCGTGCTGCACCAGCGAAAGCGTCGGGCGCCACTTCTCCCAACGCCCTGCCCCCTTGCCCGAATCGAGCTGGGTGCCCAGAAAGCCGATCACCACGTTTTGCTTCTTCATCTTTTGGATAAAAAACTAGCTCATTTTATAAAAATCAAAGCATTCTAACCTCCAGTCAGTGCGGCAGAAATGACAAGCGGATTAAAAAATATCGAATCAAATCATCGACTTAAGAGGTTCTCCATCCATTCAAAACCACAGTTGGCACACCGGTTGCAATGGAAGAGGCAAGTCGAAAAGACAAACCCACCAAGAACCAACGAACGGAGCAAAAGCACATGGCCAACCACCAACTCTTCCAGACGCTGCGCGGCACCCTGCTCCCCGCTGCCACCGTGCGCAACCAGGCCGGCGGTGCGGCCTACGCCCTGTCGCCCAAGCACCAGCTGGCACAGCTGGCCGCCACCGGCTGCCTCCACAGCACCTTCTATGCCCAGGCGCAGGACCAGCTGGACGCCGTTCAGGCCCTCGCCCGTGAAGTCGACCCGGTGTTCGTGGCGAAGACGGCCCTGTATGCGCGCCGTGCCGGCTCCATGAAAGATATGCCGGCCCTGCTGGCGGCCACGCTGGCGGTTCGCGATGTGCCCCTGCTGGCCCAGGTGTTCGGCCGCGTGATCGACAACGGCAAGATGCTGCGCAATTTCGTGCAGATGCTGCGCTCCGGCGCGGTAGGCCGCAAATCGCTCGGCACGCGTCCGAAAAAGCTGGTGCAGCAATGGCTGCTCGACGCCACCGAGGCGCAACTGCTGAACGCCGCCGTGGGCAACACGCCTTCGCTGGCCGACGTGGTGAAGATGGTGCACCCGAAGCCCACGGAAGCCTGGCGCGCCGCGTGGTTCGCCTGGCTGATCGGTCGCCCTTATGCCCAGGAGGCGCTGCCTCCGCTGACGCAGGCCTTCGAACGCTTCAAGCAAGACCGCACGCAGCCCGTGCCCGACGTGCCGTTCCAGATGCTGACCGCGCTGGAGCTGGACGCATCGGCCTGGGCCACGATTGCACAGCGCGGCTCGTGGCAGATGGTGCGCCAGAACCTGAACACCTTTGCCCGGCATGGCGTGTTCGCGCTGCCAGGCCTGGCCGATGCCGTGGCCGCCAAGCTGCGTGACCCGCAGGCCGTGGCCAAGGCCCGCGTGCTGCCGTACCAGTTGATGGCGGCGTACACCGCCTGCGGCGCCGACGTGCCGACGGTGGTGAAGGAAGCGCTGCAGGATGCGATGGAACTCGCGCTGGCCAATGTGCCGCAGTTCGAAGGCCGCGTGGTGGTGTGCCCCGATGTGTCGGGCTCGATGGGCTCGCCTGTGACGGGCCACCGGGGCTCGGCGACTTCCGCGGTGCGGTGCATCGACGTGGCCGCTCTGGTGGCCGCTGCCGTGCTGCGCCGCAATGCGGATGCGCGTGTGCTGCCCTTCGAAACGAAGGTGGTGCCGCTGCCACTGAATCCCCGCGATTCGGTCATGACCAATGCGGCCAAGCTGGCCGCGGTGGGTGGTGGAGGAACGTCGTGCAGCGCACCGCTGGCCCTGCTGAACCGCGAGAAGGCGCAGGCCGAGCTGGTGGTGCTGGTGTCCGACAACGAATCGTGGGCCGACCGTGCACGGGGCCGGGGCACCGCGACCATGCAGGAGTGGGCGGCGTTCAAGCAGCGCAACCCGACGGCCCGGCTGGTGTGCATCGACATCCAGCCTTGCGCAACGACGCAGGCGCAGGAGCAGCCCGATGTGCTGAACATCGGTGGCTTCAGCGACGAAGTGTTCAAGCTGCTGGCGGTGTATGCCGCAGGGGGCATGGGCGCGGCGCATTGGGTCGGAGTGATCGAGGACACCCCGATCTGACGATCGGCGAGAAGGTGCCATGAATGCCAATTCATGGCACCAGATTGTGGGAATGATGGCTGTCGTTCGGCGAATGCAGGTGTGACTACATCCCGGTCGCACCGCCTGTTTGTCGCCGAACGGGAAGGCCATCGATGAATGAATGTGCGAATGCAGGCAGGACTACATCTGGAGGGACCGGGGTTCGAATCCCAGCGCCGCACCGCGGCGTGGTCCATGTCTTGCCACCCTTGTCGCACTGTTTTTTGCAGCGAATGCTGACGGAACTACAGACTTCTACTCTCGTGGTCGCGGGTTCGAATCCCGCCGGTCGAAAGGCCGTAGCTCAGTGGTAGAGCACGATGTTTCGTCGATCCTTGTCGCTGCTTTTTTGTGTGTTTGCTAGGTGAATGCAGACGGGTTTACAGGTAGAGCGTCGGGGCCCTCGGGCTCTGAAGGTTCCGGGTTCAATCCCCGGTCTGCTTCGGCAGGTAGCTCAATGGCGCAACCCGACACCCCTTGTCACTTCTTTTTTTGAATGCGCCGGAAGGGCTGAGCCCCATGGCGAACCAAACAGGAAAGAAACCGATGAAAACGAACGCCCCCGCGGCGCAGGCCGCCATGCTGCCACCCGCCCTGCGCGAGGCGGTGGATACCATCTATGCCGCCTTCCAGCACCATGGCGCTCCGACACAGATGCTGGATGTGTGCACGGCCTGCTGCATGGACGAGGCCATGGAACGCGAGATGCGGCGCCTGCCGCTGCGCCGCATAACGACCCGCCACTTCTACGAATACAACAGCTCCGCCAAGGGCAGCGAGCAGCCGGCCGAGGAACTGCTCTACTTCCTGCCCCGCATGCTGGAACTGATGGCCCTGGGCGAGGAGCTGCACCACTCGACCGAGCTGTACCTGGACCGCCTGGGCAACTGCCCGGCCGATGCCCTGTCGCCCCAGGAGCGAGCCGCCGTGGACGCTTACGCACTGGCCTTCTTCCACGAAGGCCTGGGGCACGCCGGGCGCGAGCCCAGCCCGTTCAATGGCGCGAACGCCTTCGACATCCTGTTGATGTTCCACAAGGGCGGCGTGAACGTGCAACCGCTGCTGACGCACTGGCTGAACGACGAGCGCCAAAGCGCCGTGCTGCGGTACGCCGAGGCGAGCTACTGGGACTTCTGGGGAAAGAACGAAATCCAGAACGCCTTTGCCGAAGACCAACCGGAATTCTGCGAGGCGATGAAAGCCTGGATGCTCGACCCCGGCAACCGCCAGCGCTTTGCACAGAAGATCCTGGCGCTGGACACCAGCGCGATGGCACAACCCGCGCACTGCACCTGTGGCAACTGCACGGGCCCGCGACAGATCGTGGAAGCGGTGTTCGACTGGGTCAGTGAATGAGCACCCGAAAATAAGACAGACAAACAGACAGACAGACGAAAAGAAAGAAGAACGCAATGAACTACCTGCAACGCAGTGTGGAAAACGGTGTCCCCATCAAGATGTGGACGCAGGGCGTGCCCGTGGAGGACGAGGCCCAGAAGCAACTGGAGAACGCGGCGCGCCTGCCCATCGTGTTCAAGCACGTGGCCGCCATGCCCGATGTGCACTACGGCATCGGGGCCACGGTGGGATCGGTGATCCCCACCTTCAAGGCCATCATCCCGGCGGCCGTGGGCGTGGACATCGGCTGCGGAATGATGGCGTGCAAGACCACGCTGCACGCCAACGACCTGCCGGACAACCTGGGCCCGCTGCGCTCCGCGATCGAAAAGGCCGTGCCGCACGGCAGCAACCCGCGCCGCATGGGCCGCGACAAGGGCGCGTGGGAAACGCCGCCCGATGAGAGCGACGCGGCCTGGGCCTCGCTGAAGGGCGAGTTCGACGCGATCTGCGAGGACTACCCGCGCTTTGCCAGCACCAACCACCACAAGCACCTGGGAACGCTGGGGGGCGGCAACCACTTCATCGAGGTGTGCCTGGACGAACACGGTGGCGTGTGGTTCATGCTGCATTCGGGCTCGCGCGGGGTGGGCAACGCCATCGGCACGCACTTCATCGAGCTGGCCAAGAAGGATGCCGAGCTGCACCAGCGCAACCTGCCCGACCAGGACCTGGCGTATTTCGAGGAAGGCGCCCGGTATTTCGGCGACTACGTGCGCGCCGTGGGCTGGGCGCAGAAGTTCGCGCGCGCCAACCGCGAGGTGATGATGCAGCGCGTGATCGCGGCCGCCCGCAAGGTGATCGCCAAGCCCTTCGAGGCCCATGTGGAAGCGGTGAACTGCCACCACAACTATGTGAGCCGCGAGACGCACTTCGGCGAAGACGTGTTCGTCACCCGCAAGGGCGCCGTGAGCGCCAAGGCCGGCGAGCTGGGCATCATTCCAGGCAGCATGGGCGCCAAGAGCTTCATCGTGCGCGGCAAGGGCAACCCGGAGAGCTTCATGAGCTGCAGCCACGGCGCGGGCCGCAAGATGAGCCGCACCAAGGCCAAGAAGCTCTACACCATCGCCGACCAGATCGCCGCCACCGAAGGGGTGGAATGCCGCAAGGACGCGGATGTGATCGACGAGATCCCGATGGCCTACAAGGACATCGACGCCGTGATGGCGGCGCAGGAAGACCTGGTGGAAGTGGTGTACACGCTCAAGCAAGTGGTGTGCGTGAAGGGATAGCGAGCGCACCACGGCCCACCATCGGATCAAGACCAACGCACGAGGAGCGTGCGCTGAAAGCATGGACATGCAAAAGACAGAACCCCGAGAACTGCTTCATTCCGCCCATCCGATCGAGCCCGCCATGCGCGGGCAGATCATGGATGCGCTGCGTGACATCGAGGCGCAGCACGCCGTCACCATCCTGTTCGCCTGCGAATCGGGCAGCCGCGGCTGGGGCTTCGCCTCGCCCGACAGCGACTACGACGTGCGCTTTCTCTACGTGCACCGCCTGCCCTGGTACCTCACGGTCTCGCCCGGGCGCGACGTGATTGAGGTGCCCATCAGCGGGGACCTGGACATCAATGGCTGGGACCTGCGCAAGGCGCTCGGGCTGATGCGCGAATCGAACCCCACGCTGCTGGAGTGGCTGCGCTCGCCCGTCGTCTACCGCGAGGCGGCGGACACGATGGCCCAGGTGCGCGCCCTGGCAGCGCAGGTGTTCTCCAACGCCAAGGCCTGGCACCACTACGCCTCCATGGCCAAGAAGAACTTCCGCGAGCACCTGCAGGCCGACGTGGTGCGCTACAAGAAATACCTGTACGTGCTGCGCCCGCTGCTGGCGGCGCGATGGATCCGCACGCGCCCCGGAGTGCCGCCCATGCGCTTCGCCGAACTGGCCCAGCACACGCTGGATGCGCAACGCGATGCGGCGCTCATCGAAGAAATCAACGCCCTGCTGGCGGTGAAGATGCGTGCGAACGAGTCGGCCACCAGCCCACGCTGGCCCGGCATACACGCATTCATCGAGGCCGAGCTGGCCGCCAATGCGGCGCAGCCGGTGCAGCCCCTGCCCATTGCCGGGCATGCCGGGCTGGACTCCCTGCTGCACGACACGGTGCTGCGCTTCGATCCTGCCCATGGCGGCGCCGAAGGGCCCGCGCCATGCTGACCCTCGACGGCTCCCACGGCGAGGGCGGTGGGCAGATCCTGCGCACCGGCCTGGCGCTGTCCATGGTGACCGGCCGGCCGCTGCGCATCGACCGCATCCGCGCGGGCCGGCCCAAGCCAGGACTGATGCGCCAGCACCTGGCCTGCGTGCAGGCGGCGGTGCAGGTCTGCGGCGGGCAGGCGGAGGGCGCCGAGCTGGGGTCGCAAGCGCTGCAGTTCACGCCCGGCCCGGTGCAGGCGGGCGACTACGCCTTTGCGATCGCCGGGGCCGGCAGTTGCCTGCTGGTGCTGCAGACCGTGCTGCCCGCGCTGATGCTGGCTGGCGCGCCCAGCCGGGTGCAGCTTTCGGGCGGCACGCACAACCCCATGGCGCCCCCGTTCGATTTCCTGCAGCGGGCCTTTGCGCCGCTGGTGCGGCGCCTTGGCGTGGGGCTGGACCTTACGCTGCGGCGCCGGGGCTTTTATCCCGCAGGCGGCGGCGAGGTGCATGCAGTCATCGCGCCCGCGTCAGGCCCGCTGGCGCCGTTCGATCTGCTGGACCGCGGCGCGCGCCGCAGCGCCTGGGCCGAGGCCCTGGTGCCGGGGCTGGCCCGCGGCATCGCGGTGCGCGAGCTGGCGGCGCTGCGCCAGCAACTGGACTGGAGCGAAGGCGACGACCCGTGGCGCATCCCGCCCGCACGGCAGAACGAAGGCCCGGGCAACGCCCTGCTGGCGGTGCTGGAGCATGCCGAGGTGACCGAGGTGTTCTGCGCGCTGGGAGAGCGCGGCATGCCGGCCGAACAGGTGGCGCGCCAGCTGGCCGGCGAGGTGCGCTCGTTCGAGCACAGCCGGGGCGCTGTCGGTCCGCACCTGGCGGACCAGTGGATGCTGCCGCTGGCCCTCGCCGTCTGGCGCAGCGGCCAGCAGGCCAGCTATACGGCCGAGGCGATCACCCCGCATGCCAGCACGAATGCGCAGGTCATCGCGCAGTGCCTGCCGGTGCGCATCGCCATGGCGCCCTGCGCGGGTGCCACGCGCATCGACATCGAGAAAGCCGCATCGCCGGCATAACCATATGCGCGGAGTGTCGTAGGCATGGGCCAAAATGTTTTTTTGCCTGTCCCGTACCTGTCCAACCTGGAGACGCCATGAAAGTCGAGAACATCCTGCAAACCATCGGCAACACGCCCCATGTGCGCATCAACCGCCTGTTCGGCGCGGGCGCCAACGTGTGGGTGAAGTCCGAGCGCAGCAACCCCGGCGGTTCGATCAAGGACCGCATCGCCCTGTCGATGGTGGAAGACGCGGAACGCACCGGCGCGCTGCAGCCCGGCGGCACGATCATCGAGCCCACGTCGGGCAACACGGGCATCGGCCTGGCCCTGGTGGCGGCGGTGAAGGGCTACCGGCTCATTCTGGTGATGCCCGACAGCATGAGCATCGAGCGCCGCCGCCTCATGCTGGCCTACGGTGCGCAGTTCGACCTCACACCGCGCGAAAAAGGCATGAAGGGCGCCATCGCCCGCGCCGAGGAACTGCGCGCGCAGACCCCCGGCGCCTGGGTGCCGCAGCAGTTCGAAAACCCCGCCAACATCGACGTGCACGTGCGCACCACGGCGCAGGAAGTGCTGGCGGACTTTCCCGATGGCCTGGACGCGCTGATCACCGGCGTGGGCACGGGCGGCCACCTGACGGGGGTGGGCCGCGTGCTGAAGGCGAAGTTTCCGGCCCTCAAGATCTTCGCGGTGGAGCCCGTGGCCTCGCCCGTGATCTCCGGCGGCCAGCCGGCCCCGCACCCGATCCAGGGCATCGGCGCGGGCTTCGTGCCCAAGAACCTCGACACCAGCCTGCTTGACGGCGTGATCCAGGTCGATGCCGAGCCCGCGCGGGAATACGCCCGCCGCGCCGCGCGCGAGGAAGGCCTGCTGGTGGGCATTTCCTCCGGCGCCACGCTGGCCGCCATCGCACAGAAGCTGCCCGAGCTGCCCGCCGGCGCCAAGGTGCTGGGCTTCAACTACGACACGGGCGAGCGCTACCTGTCGGTCGAGGGCTTCCTGCCCTCCTGAGGCGCTTTCTGAATGAGACCGCGCGCTGCCCCGGGCCAGGGCAGCGTGCGCAGTCCACCCACCCGATGCCCATGGGTGGGGCCTTTTTCGGGCTGGGGCAGGCGCCTGCCCCGGCCCGGGAGCCGGGCTGCCAGCGGCCCTCAGGCCCGGCCGCCATCGGGTCACAAGCGTTCGGCCAGCCGTCCTACAGCCCAGCCGGACCGCCATCGAAACAATCAAAGCCCATGCGGGGCCCGCCTGAAACCGGGCTTTTCGGCCCGGTTCCCGCCCCTCCCCCGCGCTCACTGATTGCCCCATGGAACCATCCACCGCCTCTCCCGTTGCCTTCAAGGTGCTGACCGTGAACGTGCACAAGGGCTTCACCACCTTCAACCGCCGCTTCATGCTGCACGAGCTGCGCGAAGCCGTGCGTGGCGTGTCGGCCGACCTGGTCTTCCTGCAGGAAGTGCTGGGCACGCACCAGCGGCACGCCGGGCGCGTGGCCAATTTTCCGCAGGAGCCGCACTACGAATTCCTGGCCGACACCATCTGGGGCCAATACGCCTATGGCCGCAATGCGGTGTACGACAACGGCCACCACGGCAACGCGCTGCTGTCCAAGTTCCCCATCGTCCACTACGAAAACCACGACATCTCCGTGAGCGGACCCGAGCGGCGCGGCATGCTGCACTGCGTGCTGCAGCCCCCGGGCCACGCCCGGCAGGTGCATGCCATCTGCGTTCACCTGGGCCTGCAGGAGGCGCACCGCCAGCGCCAGCTCAAGCGCGTGTGCGAGCTGGTGGCCACGTTTCCGCCCGACGACCCGGTGGTGGTGGCGGGCGACTTCAACGACTGGCGCGGCCGTGCGCACGACGTGCTGCGCGCCGGCGCCGGCCTGCACGAGGTGTTCATGCATGCGCGGGGCAAGGCGGTGCGCACCTTCCCGGCCTCCATGCCGCTGCTCGCGCTGGACCGCATCTACGTGCGCAATGCCTCGGTGCACGCGCCGGTGGTGCTGCCGCGCAAGCCCTGGCACAAGCTGTCGGACCACGCCCCCCTGGCCGCGGAGATTTCGCTGTGATGCACCGCTCCCGCCCCTCGCGCTGGGTTCCCGGCAACCACTTCACGCTGCTGGAGAACGGCGAGGCGTTCTTCCCTCGCGTGTTCGAGGCCATCGCGCAGGCGCGGCGCGAGGTGATCCTGGAAACCTTCATCCTCTTCGACGACAAGATCGGCCAGGGGCTGCACGCCGCACTGCTGCAGGCCGCGCGCAACGGCGCCGAGGTGCACGTGCTGGTGGACGGCTTCGGCTCGCCCGACCTGCCGGAAGACTTCATCGGCGAACTGGTGAACGCCGGAGTGCGCTTTCGCATCTTCGACCCGGGCCGCCGGCTGTTCGGCCAGCGGCTGAACGTGCTGCGCCGCATGCACCGCAAGATCGTGGTGGTGGACGGCGAGATCGGCTTCATCGGCGGCATCAACTACTCGGCCGACCACGTGGCCGACTACGGCCCCGAGGCCAAGCAGGACTACTCGGTCGAGGTGCGCGGCCCCATCGTCGCCCACATGCTGGGCTTCGCGCGCGATGCCGTCATGCCGCCACGCACACGGCGGCGGCGCCAGGGGGCGAACGCCGTGCCGCCGCTGCCCCATGCGGGCACGGCGGACGCCATCTTCGTCACGCGCGACAACCACAACCACACCAACGACATCGAGCGCCACTACCGCGTGGCCCTGCGCGCCGCGCGCGAGCGCGTGGTGATCGCCAATGCCTACTTCTTTCCCGGCTACCGCTTCATCCGCGAAATGCGCCGCGCGGCGCGGCGCGGGGTGGACGTGCGGCTCATCCTGCAGGGCCAGCCCGACATGCCCATCGTGCGCACGGCGGCCAGCATGCTCTACGACCACCTGCTGCGCGCCGGCGTGCGCATCTACGAATACTGCGACCGGCCGCTGCACGGCAAGGTCGCGCTGGTGGACGGCGAATGGTCCACCGTGGGCTCCAGCAACCTCGACCCCTTGAGCCTCTCGCTCAACCTCGAGGCGAACGTGGTGATCCGCGACAAGGATTTCAACGCGACGCTGCACGAACGGCTGGACCACCTGATGCAGCACAGCTGCCGCCAGGTCGAGGCCACGCCCCCCTCGCGCTGGGATGGCCTGCGCCTGCTGCGCAGCTATTTCCTGTTCCACGTCATGCGCTGGTTCCCCTCGTGGGCGGGCTGGCTGCCGCGCCACGAGCCCGAGATCTCACTGGTTGGCGCCCAGGACGGTCCGACCCCCGACCCCACCCACCGGCCTTCGGCCACCTGAGCCATGGCGGCAGCGGCGCCCTCCCCGGCCCTGTCCTCCCTGGACCCGGCCGCGCCCGGGCAAGACCCCGCCCGGCCCCAGGCCGAGGCCCCCAGGGACCGTGCTGCGCCGCCGGCACGCCCCGCCAGCCGCTGGAAGCGCCTGACCGCCCACCGCTGGTGGCCCTGGGCCGTGACCCTCGCCAGCGGCGCCTTCGTCCTTTTCGTCGTCTCGCTGCTGGTGCGCCAGGCGCGCACGGTGGACTGGCCCGCGGTCTGGGCGTCGTTTTTGGCCTTGCCGGTGCCGGTGCTGCTGCTGGGCGGCGCGCTGGCGCTGGCCAGCCACCTGCTGTACAGCACCTTCGACCTGTTCGGGCGCCATTACACGCGACACGGGCTGTCGGCCGGGCGCACGGTGGGCATCACACTCATCGCCTATCCGTTCACGCTGAACCTGGGATCGATCATCGGCGGGGTGACGGTGCGCTACCGCCTTTACTCGCAGCAGGGCGTGTCGGTGGCGGCCATCGGGCAGGTGATCGGGATGAGCATCCTGACCAACTGGCTGGGCTATTTCTTCCTGGCGGGCGCGGTGTTCTGGCTGTGGTCGCCGCAGCTGCCCGAAAACTGGCACGTCGGCCCTCAGCACCTGCGCTGGATGGGTGCCGCCCTGACGGCGGCGAGCCTGCTCTACGTCGCTGCCTGCGCCCTGCGCCATGGCCGGCCCGTGCACCTGCGCGGGCATCGCATCGCCATGCCGCGCTGGCCCGTGGGCATGCTGCAGGTGGCGCTGTCGGCCGCCAACTGGATGGTGATGGGCGCGGCGCTGTGGGTGCTGACCGGGCAGCGCGCACCGTATGCAGCCGCACTGGCGACGGTGCTGCTGGGCGCGGTGGCCGGGCTCATCTCGCGCATCCCCGCGGGGCTGGGCGTGCTGGAGGCCGTGGGCGTGGCGGTGCTGTCGGCCTACCTGCCCCCACCGCAGGCACTGGCCTCTGTGCTGGCCTACCGCATGCTGTATTTCTTCCTGCCCCTGGGGCTGGCTGCACTGGCGTTCGGCGGGGTGGAGTTGCTGGGCCGCCGCCGGCCCGGCATGGCAGGAGAATCCGCCGCCCAGGACGATCATCAAAAAGCCCGCCAGCGCAATCAATACTAAGGCATAGTGCTATTAATTAAATAGCAATCGAGCTGAGAGCCGCAAGACCCAAGGCTGCGCCTGGAGGCCGTTGCCATGGAATGCCGGGGCAGGGATGGCGGCAACCCGGTGCGGCCCCGCGCGACCGGACACCCGCGCCCGGTCTGTCAGCCCGTATCCTTCACACGGGTTCCCCCCTTGAGCTCCTGGCACCGTCCACGAAAGAATCCGGAGCCAGTCGCAGGCCCATGGCAACAGCGCCGATGCGCCGCCCCCACCTCCAACAACCGAACCATGAAACCAGCCGACCCCGTCGATGCCGAACTCATCCGGCGCCTGCAGAAAACCTCGCGGCATTTCCTTTTGCACGCTCTGGAACACGCGCTGGCGGATGAGCGCAACGAGACCAACGCGCTGCAGACACTGGCCAACATTCAGGCCGCGCTCGAACTGCTCACCAAGCTGCGCATCGTCAGGACCGTCGGTTGGCAAGGCATCGCGGTGGCCAGCCTGCACACCAAGACGCAAGCCGAGCTACTGCAGTCCATCCACGACGGACAGTTCAAGTCCATCGCTTTCTGGGAGAGCCGAAAAAAGGCCTCGTCCAGTCTGCTTCTCAACGCCCAGGACCTCCAGCTTCTCGACGATTTTCAGAACCGAAGGAATCAACTGATGCACCTCGGCCTGGACATGGACCCCGAAACGGTATTGGACGAGTCCATCTGGTTGCTGGTGCGGGTCATCACCCAGCTCGACTGGAAGGTCAATCTCCGGGCACAAGACCAATACCTGTCCAACAGCCTGAAGCAGTTCATCGGCCTGGACCTGTATCAGAAGCTCATCGAAAAGACATCCTACGTGGACGAGGCCATTGACCGCGCGTACGACGATTTCGATCGCTTCGGCCCAGTCCGCTGCTGCCTGGCCTGTGGCAGCGATGCGATGGTGGAAAGCGAGCATGGCGATCTACGCTGCCTGGTGTGCCATTTCGAAGCCGGGCCCTTCACCATGGGGTTTCTCGACTGCCCGGCGTGCGGCCGAAAGGAAGGCGTGATCTATGACGTGCTCAACGTGGGCGACAACCCGTCCGTCCCCGGCAAATGCGGCTCCTGCAGGACGATGATGGACGTCTCGCGGTGCACCGCGTGCAAGGTCGACCACCTGACATCGGCGGGTTGCCAGTTCTGCGCGGACTAGCCCTTCTCCGGCATCGGCCTCGCGCCAGGCGCGACCTTGACGTGCGCCCTGCGCCGTCGCGTGTTCGCTGCCATTCGGTCGGTCCGATCTCATGCACTTCGGAGCAGTGCAGGCCCTGCACGCCGGCAACAAGGAAAAAGGCCTCCAGCGCAATCATTACTAGGGCATATTGCTATTAATTTAGTAGCAATATGCCCTAGTACTGACTGCACATCGGCTGGGCTTGCCGCACCCGGTCTGCCCGGCATCGCGGGCCTCCTTTATCATGCCGGTCCCCACGACATTGCCCTTCGCCCGATCGACACGGGCCCGCAAGCCATGATCCGCCTGTCCGAAATCAAGCTGCCGCTCAGCGCAGCCGAAGCCCCCGAGCCCGCCCTGCGTGCCGCCGCCTGCCGCATCCTGGCGCTGCCGCCCGAAGGCATCGCCCATGTCCACGTCTTCAAGCGCAGTTTCGATGCGCGCAAGGCCAAACTGCTGGCGGTGTACATCATCGACATCACCCTGGCCGATCCGTCGCAGGAGGCCGCGCTGCTGGCGGGCCACGCCGGGCAGCCCCACATCCAGCCCACGCCCGACATGGTCTGGCGGCCGGTGGGCCGGGCGCCAGAGGGGTTGGCGCACCGGCCCGTGGTGGTGGGCTTCGGGCCCTGCGGCATCTTCGCGGCGCTGGTGCTGGCGCAGATGGGGTTCCGGCCCATCGTGCTGGAACGCGGCCGCGCGGTACGCGAGCGCACGCAGGACACCTGGGGCCTGTGGCGGCGGCGCGAGCTGCACGCGGAGTCGAACGTGCAGTTCGGCGAGGGCGGCGCCGGCACGTTCAGCGACGGCAAGCTCTACAGCCAGATCAAGGACCCGCGCCACCTGGGCCGCAAGGTCATGGAGGAGTTCGTGCAGGCCGGCGCGCCGCCCGAGATCCTCTCGGTGGCGCACCCGCACATCGGCACGTTCAAGCTCGTCAAGGTGGTGGAGACGCTGCGCGAGCAGATCATCGCGCTGGGCGGCGAGGTGCGGTTCCAGCAGCGCGTGACCGACGTGGTGGTCGAGCAGGACGCCGCCGGTCAGCGCCACCTGCGCGGCCTGCAGGTGCTCGACCAGGCCACGGGACAGACCCATGCGCTGCGCGCCGACCACGTGGTGATGGCGCTGGGCCACAGCTCGCGCGACACCTTCGCCATGCTGTACGAGCGCGGCGTGCACATGGAGGCCAAGCCCTTCTCGGTGGGCTTTCGCATCGAGCATCCGCAAGGGCTCATCGACCGCGCGCGCTGGGGCCGGCACGCCGGGCACCCGCTGCTGGGCGCGGCCGACTACAAGCTGGTGCACCACGCGGGCAACGGCCGCGCGGTGTACAGCTTCTGCATGTGCCCGGGCGGCACGGTGGTGGCCGCCACCAGCGAGCCGCACCGCGTGGTCACCAACGGCATGAGCCAGTATTCGCGCAACGAGCGCAATGCCAACGCCGGCATGGTCGTCGCCATCGATCCCAACGACTATCCGCACGACGCCGCGGCGTTCGAGGCCGCGCTGGGCGGCACCTATGGCGTGCAGGCGCTGGCGGCCGGTGCCACGCCGCACCCGCTGGCGGGCATCGTGCTGCAGCGGCAGTTGGAGTCGAACGCCTACGTGCTGGGCGGCAGCAACTACAACGCGCCCGCGCAGCTGGTGGGCGATTTCCTGGCACGGCGGTCTTCGCAGGCGCTGGGCTCCGTGGAGCCCTCGTACAAGCCCGGCGTCACGCTGACCGACCTCGATGCCGCCCTGCCCGGCTATGCCACCGAGGCCCTGCGCGAGGCGCTGCCGGCCTTCGGCAAGAAGATCAAGGGCTTCGACATGCACGACGCGGTGCTGACCGGGGTGGAGACGCGCACATCGTCGCCCCTCAAGATCGGGCGCAACGAGGCCTTCCAGAGCCTGAATACCGCCGGCCTGTACCCGGCCGGCGAAGGCGCCAGCTACGCGGGCGGGATTCTTTCGGCCGGGGTGGACGGCATCAAGGTGGGCGAGGCCGTGGCGCGCGCGCTGCTCGCCTGACGCGCATGCCCGGCCCGTCGCCCAGCGCCTTCAGCGCACAGGCGGCACCTGGCCTCAGCGGGGCGCCCAGTGCCCGGGCCGCATGTGCCAGCCGCCCGGGCCCGGCTCCCAATGGTGGGGCACCCACACCGCGCCGGGGCGCGGCGGCGTGGTCCAGTGGCCCGGCCGCCAGACGTAGCGGCCGCCGCCCCACTCCCAGAATCCGCCGACCCACACATGCACGGGCGAAGGCGCCACGGTGATCGTCTCGACATAGGGTGCGGGCGGTGCGGTGGGCGCCACGACCACCACGGGGGCGGGCTCGACCATCACGGCACGCGCGGGCGGTGGCTCCACCACCACGGTGCGTGGACGGGGCGGCGGGGCGACGACACAGCCCGAGAGAACCGTGGCGGCCACCAGGGCCGCCGCCAGGCCGGCGAATACGGGCCTGGAGGAAGAAGTGACAGCAGGGGAAGAAAGCATCATGGGTACCGGTCCGAGAGAGTGACTGATGCGTGCTCAACGCCCGCGCCCGCGGGCCCTGTTGACGCGCTGGCGTAAACCCCCGGTAAAGCGTGGACCTGCCGCCGAGGCCGCCCCCCGCCCGGCGCACCGCGGCTCGAGCGGTCAGCGCACCGCGAGCGCCGAACCCGCTGGCAGCCGGAAGGCCTCCACCAGCTGGGCCAATTGCTCGGCCTGCACGCGCAGCCCCTGGGCGGCGGCGGAGGATTCCTCCACCAGCGCCGCGTTTTGCTGCGTCATCTGGTCGAGCTGGTTCACCGCCTCGCCCACCTGCCCCAGGCCCGTGCTCTGCTCGCGCGTGGCGGTGCCGATCTCGCCGATGATGGTCGCCACCTGCTGCACCGAGTCGACGATCTCGCCCATGGTGCCGCCGGCCGCGTGGACCAACTGCGAACCTTCCGCCACCTGGCGCACGCTGTCCCCGATGAGCCCACCGATCTCCTTGGCGGCCGTGGCCGAGCGCTGCGCGAGGCTGCGCACCTCGCTGGCCACCACGGCGAAACCCCGGCCCTGCTCGCCGGCGCGGGCCGCTTCCACGGCGGCGTTCAGCGCCAGGATGTTGGTCTGGAAGGCGATGCCGTCGATCACGCTGGTGATGTCGGCGATGCGGCGCGAGGACTGGGCGATGCCGTCCATGGTGCCCACCACCCGCTCCACCGCGTCGCGCCCGCGCCGTGCCACGTCGCTGGCCGACACCGCCAGGTGGGTGGCCTGCTGGGCCGCATCCGCGCTGTGGCGCACGGTGGACAGCAACTCTTCCATGCTGGCTGCGATTTCCTCCAGGTTGGAGGCCGTCTGCTCGGTGCGCGCCGACAGGTCCGAATTGCCGGCCGCGATCTCGGCGCTGGCGCCGGCCACCGACGTGCTGGCCTGCCGCATGCCGATCACCAGGCCGGTCAGGCGCGCCTGCATGCCGTCCAGGCGCGCCAGCATGGCCCGCACCTCGTCGCGGTTGCCGGCGCCGATGGCCGGCACGGTGGAGGTCAGGTCGCCTTCGGCGATGCGGTCCGCCACCGTGGACGCATGCGACAGCGGCCGCAGGATGGAACGCGACAGCACCACGGCGCACACCAGCGCCAGCAGCAGCCCCAGCACCGAGCCGCCCACCAGCAGCGCGATGCCCTGGCGTTCGCTGGCGGCGGCGGCGGCCCGGTCTTCCTCCACCTGCTTGCGCTGGTAATCGGCCATGTCGTTCACCGCCGCGGCATAGCGGTCGGCCGCAGGGCGCAGCAGTTTGCCCACCGCATCGGGCGGCAGGGTTTCGCCGGCCTTGCGCCGCTTGACCAGATCGTCGCGCGCGCCCCGAAAAGCATTGCCCGCGGTGTCGATGGCCTCGAAGATGCGCTTGGATTCGCTGTCCGTCGCCAGTTCTTCGAGCCGCTTGCGCACCTCGGTCGAACGGGCGGAGGTCGCCTTGCGGTCCGTGTCGATGCGCGCGGCATAGGCGGGGTTGTCGATTTCCAGCAGAGTTTCGGCGCGCGAGGAACTCAGCACCACGATCGCGTGCAGTTCGCGTGCCAGCAAGGCCCGCTCCGCCGCCGGTCCGCCCAGGCCATCGGCGATGTCCTGCAGTTCCATGAGCCGCCAGATGCCCACGGCAGCGGCGAAGGACATGACCAGGCAGATGACCCCGAAAGCCAGGGCAAGGCGCAGGGAAAGGCGGGCGTTGTGCAGGGTCATGTCAGATACCGGTGAGAAGGGCCGCAGGCGGGAAAGAGCGGCCAGCGGTGCGCCAGGCGCATGGGGTGGGGTCCATGGTAAGTATCGGCACCGGTTCTGACAACTTGATACAAGCGCAAAAAAGAGCGGCCGGATCGCTCCGGCCGCTCTTTCGCGGGGCAGGCGGCGTGGAAGGCCGTCCGCCCCATTCACATGACCCCTCAGGCGTTCGTCTGCAGCGCGGCAATGCGCTCTTCGATCGGCGGGTGGGTGCTGAACAGCTTGCCGATGCCGCCGGCGATGCCCAGGGCGGCCATGTTCTTGGGCAGTTCGGCCGGGTGGGCGCCGCCCAGGCGGGCCAGCGCGTTGATCATGGGCTGCTTGCGACCCATCAGCTGCGCCGCGCCGGCGTCGGCACGGAATTCGCGCTGACGGCTGAACCAGGCCACGATCATCGACGCCAGGAAGCCCAGCAGGATGTCGAGCACGATGGTCGTGGCGTAGTAGCCGATGCCGGGGCCGGAGCTGTTCTCGTCGTTCTTGCGCAGGAAGCTGTCCACCGCATAGCCGATGACGCGGGACAGGAACACCACGAAGGTGTTCATCACGCCCTGGATCAGCGTCATGGTCACCATGTCGCCATTGGCGATGTGGGCCACCTCGTGGCCGATCACCGCCTCGACCTCCTCGCGCGTCATGCCCTGCAGCAGCCCGGTGGACACCGCCACGAGGGCGTTGTTCTTGAAGGCGCCGGTGGCGAACGCGTTGGGGTCGCCGGGGAAGATGCCGACCTCGGGCATGCCGATGCCGGCCTTGTCGGCGAACTTGCGCACGGTCTCGACGATCCAGGCCTCATCGGCCGACCCGGTGCCGTCGATGATCTGCACACCCGCGCTCCACTTGGCGACGGGCTTGCTGATCAGCAGCGAGATGATGGCGCCGCCGAAGCCCATGATGAAGGCAAAGCCCAGCAGTGCCCCCAGGTTCAGGCCATTGGCGGTCAGGAAGCGGTTGACGCCCAGCAAGCTGGCGACGATGCCCAGCACCACCACGACGGCGACGTTGGTCAACAAGAAAAGCGCGATTCGTTTCATCGAAGGGTTCTCCACGGAGGGATACGGGGGTGTGACCAGCGGCAGGAACGCGCTGTCACAAACCGGAAAATGGGGATGGTGCGCAGGCGTTCAAGCCGTGTTCGCAGCGTTGCGATGGCCCTGGTGTGGTTTGTTATGCGGGGCGCGCGCTGCGGAATACGAGGGAGTCATCATAGAAGCAAAAGTTCTCGTTCCCGGGCCACCAGCCGGGCACTCCGAGCACCGGCAGCGGCAGAAAAGGCTTGGTGGCCAGGTGCGCCGCATCGAGCGCGCCGGCCAGCCAGGCATCCACATCCGCTACCGAATCCATAGCACCCTGCGCTTGATACACATGCGCCGTGATCGGTTTTCTTGGCGCCTCGAGTTTTTCCAGCAAGGCATGGCCGAACAACACCAGCTGCGCCTGCCGCCACAGCGGCCGCAGATCGACGAACAACCGCCGCCAGTCGCGCGCCGCCAGCGCCTGCCACAGCGGCGCGGGGGCGAACAGCACGGCGCCGTTTTCATCGAACAGCGTGATCGCATCGCGCAGCGGCCCGCGCACCGCGCCCACCCCGGTCTGGGCGATGGCCTCGGCCTGCAGGGCATTCAGCCGGCGCTTGGCCAGCGGGTACCGCAGCCAGACCAGGCCATTGAAGAAATCGTGCAGGTTGTCGCGGGTGGGGACGGTGCCGGTGTCGAAGATGAACGCCTCGTAGGCCTGGCCCGCCGGCAGCGCCGAGTGCGCCACAAAGCGCACAGCGGCGTCCGGCATCCGGTTCAGGGCGTCCGGCAGGGGCGTGCCGGACTGCCACGCCGCCCGGACCGCGGGGCCCAGGTCTTCAAACGGCTGCCGCCAGGGCGGTACCGCGCCGAGCGCGCCGGGGCCCACGGATTCAGCGCGCCTCAGGGAGGTAGCGGACCGCGTTGGGCTGCGTCTGGGGCTTCAGCTCGAACTGGTCGGGGAATTTCTTGAACAGTTTGGTCGATGCCGTGTTCTTTCCCAGCAGCTTGGCGTCGTGCAGCAGTTTCACGATGTCGCCCAGGGGCTGCCACTGCCCGGCCTTCAGGGCAGGGGCATGGTCCAGGATGTTGCGGACGCTCACGGCCTCGCCCGCACCCGAGGCCGACCGCGCCCGCCGGCCATCCGCCGCCTTGGCCGCCGTGGTGGAAGCCACCTTCTTGGCGGCGGCTTTCTTCGCCGGCGCCTTCCTGGACAGTGCGGCCTGCACCGCCGGCTTGGGCGCAGCGGCCTTGCGGGGGGTGGTTTTGCGCGCGGGCGTTTTCTTGGCCGCGGGGCTTCGCGGGGCCGGTGGTGCGGCATCCTGCACCGCGGCGGGGGCCTCGGTCACCGCATCGGCCTCCTGCCCGACCAGGAAGACCTGATCGTAGGCATTGACGGCCTCGGGCGCCATCTTGCCGCGGTCGGAAAGGCACACCATCCGGAACCCGCGCTCGCGCAGCCGCAGCACCAGCGGCACGAAGTCGGCATCGCCCGAACCGATCGCGATGGTGGACGGATGCGACGGCTCATAGGACAGCTCCATCACATCGACCGCCAGGGCCACGTCCGTCGTGTTCTTGGTCAGCGACAGGTTCATGTAGGGCCGGATCATGCGGGTGCGCAGCACCTCCCCGAGCCCCTTGAGCTTGTCGGCACTGCCGTAAGCGCGGCGCAGGGACACGCTGCCCTCGTGCTGCTCCAAGGTGCGAAAGGCCTCCTCCACCCAGGCGGGCGCGCACAGGTTGTCGGCGTCGATGAAGAAAGCGGTCATGGGTGGCCTCGCAGGGACTGTCGGAGCACGGCCGCCAAGGCGGGCAGGCACGCCGGGTGCGCGGTGGCGTTCACCCCACCACCCGCCACGGCAGCGCTTCGCCCGAGCGCAGCGGCTTGAGTTCGGCCTCGCCGAAGGCAAAGCTGCCCGGCGGCGTCCACGATTCGCGGCGCAGGGTGATCGTGCCCTGGTTGCGCGGCAGGCCGTAGAACGCGGGGCCGTGGAAGCTGGCGAAGCCTTCGAGCTGGTCTAGCGCACCGGCATGGTCGAATGCCTCGGCATACATCTCGATCGCCGCATGGGCGGTGTAGCAGCCGGCGCAGCCGCTCGCATGCTCCTTCAGGTGGGCCGGGTGCGGCGCGCTGTCGGTGCCCAGGAAGAATTTGTCGCTGCCACTGGTGGCCGCCTCCACCAGCGCCACCCGGTGCGTTTCACGCTTGAGCACGGGCAGGCAGTAGTAGTGGGGGCGGATGCCGCCGGTGAAGATCGCGTTGCGGTTGTAGAGCAGGTGGTGCGCGGTGATGGTGGCCGCGGTGAAACGGTCGGCCTGCTGCACGTAGTGCGCCGCATCCCGGGTGGTGATGTGCTCGAAGACGATCTTCAGTTCCGGAAAGTCGCGGCGCAGCGGAATGAGCTGCTGCTCGATGAACACGGCCTCGCGGTCGAACAGGTCGATGTCGCTGCTGGTCACCTCGCCGTGCACGAGCAGCAGCAGGCCGGCCTTCTGCATGGCCTCCAGGGTGCGGTAGGTCTTGCGCAGATCAGTCACGCCGGCATCGCTGTTGGTGGTGGCGCCGGCGGGATAGAGCTTGAGGGCGACCACACCCGCCGCCTTGGCGCGCACGATCTCCTCGGGCGCCAGGTTGTCGGTGAGGTACAGCGTCATCAGCGGCTCGAAGGCGACGCCGGGCGGCACGGCCGCCTGGATGCGCTCCTTGTACGCCGTGGCCAGGGCCGCCGTGGTCACGGGCGGGCGCAGGTTGGGCATGATGACGGCGCGCCCGAACTGGGCGGCCGTGTGCGGCACGACGGTGAGCAACGCTTCGCCGTCGCGCACGTGCAGGTGCCAGTCGTCCGGGCGGGTGATCGTGAGGGTGTCGGGGGAGTGGGCAGCGGTCATGGGCGCCATTGTCCCATCGCACCGGCCCATGAAAAAACCCTGCCCACCCGGGAGGGTGGACAGGGTAAACCCCAAATAATGGGGCGAGGGGGTTGCGGGTTGGTATTTCGGATCAGCAGCCGGACGGTCGGTTGCCGCGCATGGGCACGATGCCCGAGACGGTGATGCGATCGCCCGAGCCATCGGTGGCCGTGAGCGTCTTGCTCAGCAGGCGCACCTGGTTGGAATCGCGCGATACGGTGGTGTCGCTCCAGTCGGTGGCGCTGAATTCGCGCTGCGAGAACGTGAGGAAGGCGATGTACAGGTTGCCGGCATTGGGCTGGTAGCGCACGTCGCCGGAGGCCTGGTCGCTGGAGCCGACCTTCTTGGCGCCGTCGAAACGGAAGGTGCAGACTTCGGGCGACGAACCCACCGGGTTCTTCTTTTCCACATCGGTCAGGTTGATGGTGCCGTCGCCGTACACGCCGTTCAGGCCAGAGACCGTGGCGTTGCTCACCGTGAGCACGCCGGGCTGGTCGCTCGGGGTGGGATCGTCGTCGTTGCCGCCGCCACAGGCGGTGAGCAGCAAGGCGGTGCAGGCGGCAGCGGAAAAGGTCTTGAGAAAAGCGTTCATGGGTCAGTCAGGATCGGTCATTGGAAAGTCGCAGGAGCGGGTGTCAGACCCCGTCCTCGCGACAAGCCCCGATCCTAGAAATGGCCTTTCGCCCCTGCTGTGGGTCTTTGGCAGCGGGGTCCGTAGGACAGATTCCCGCACCGCCCGTGCCCGCCGGGCGCAGCGCAGGCGGGGAGGCAACCCTTCAGGCCAACGCCTGGGGCGCCACCGCCGGAAACCGCACGGTGAAACAAGAGCCCCCCTCCGGGCGGTTTTCCACCTCGACCGTGCCGCCCTGGCGGACCACCAGGGCATGGACGATGGACAGCCCCAGGCCAGAGCCTTCGCCCCCGTGTCCGGGTGCGTGCGGAAAGCGTCGAAACGGCCGCGACAGCATCTCGGTAGGCAGCCCGGCCCCGGCATCGCTCACGCGCAGCGCCACGCCGGCAGCCGTCACCTCGACCGCCACGCCCAGCCAGCCGCCGTCGCCCGCGTGGCGCAGCGCGTTTTCGACCAGGTTGAACAGCACCTGCCGCAGGCGGTCGGGGTCGGCATTCACCAGCGCCGTGCTCGGGGCCTGCGGCACCTGCAAATCGAGCGCCACGCCGTGTTCGGCGATGCGGCTGGCGTGGCCTGCCAGCGCTTCGCGCACCAGTTCCGCCAAGTCCTGCGGCGCCATCTTGAGCGATAGCTGGCCGGCCTCGGCCATCGACAGGGTGTGCAGATCGCCGACCAGGCGCCCGAGGTACTCGACCTGCTCCAGCAGCGCGCGCGACTCGGCGGCGTCGGCCTCGATGACGCCGTCGCAGATCGCGTGCAGGCGCGCGCGCAGCACGGTCAGCGGCGTGCGCAACTCGTGCGAGATGGAGGCGGCGGTGGCGCGGCGCTCGCGCGCCATGTCCTCCAGCGCATCGGTCATCTGGTTGAAGTGGCCCACCATCTCGGCCATCTCGCCCTTGTAGCGGCCCGGCTGCGCCCGCACGGTGAAGTCGCCCATCGCCACGCGCGTGGCGGCCTCGGCCATCGAGGCCACGGGCTGCGTGACCAGGCGCGACACCCAGAACCCCACGGCCAACCCGAAAGGCAGGCACACCACCAGCCCGACGACCAGCGACCACTTCTCGCCGAACAGCAGGTCGCCGCGCCAGTACTGCCCGTAGATCGCCATCGCCTGGGGGCTGTCCTCTTGGTCATGGTCGTTGAGCTCGTCCAGTTCGTGCTGCACGGTGGCGGGCAGGCTGCGGTAGAAATCGCGGTACTGCATTTCGGAGAACACGACCACGCTGGCCGCCAGCAGGCCCATGGTGGCGAGCAGCGTCCCGGCGATGTACAGCCCGAAGCGGACCCAGATGCGATCGAGGATGGAGCCTTGCATGGCGCGCGGCTCGGGTCAGGCCTCGGCGGACTCGCCGGGCCACAGGCGGTAGCCGATGCCGCGCACCGTCTCGATCAGCTCGCCCTGCCCGGCCTGCTGCAGCTTGCGCCGCAGCTTGGACAGGTGGGAGTCGATCACCCGGTCGAGCGCGTCGCTCTCGGGCAGGCAATGCTCGATCAGGTGGCCGCGCGAGAAGCAGCGCTTGGGCTGCGCCGCCAGGCAGGCCAGCAGCCGGAACTCGGTCAACGTGAGCGGCAGCGGCACGGCACGCCCGTCCTCGCCGTAGGCCAGGGCGGCATGGGCCTGCTGGTCGATCTCGATCCGGCCCACGCGGATCGGCGTGGTGGCGGGCGCTTCCTGCGACCGCGTGCGGCGCAGCACGGCGCGCACACGGGCCACCACTTCGGGCGGGCTGAAGGGCTTGACCACGTAGTCGTCGGCCCCCAGGCGCAGGCCGAGCAGCTTGTCGATGTCGTCCGCCAGCGCGGTGACCATGATGACCGGGGTCTGACCCTCTTCGCGGATGGCGCGCAGCACGTCCAGCCCGTCCATGCCGGGCAGGTGGATGTCCAGCAGCACCATGTCGGGCCGCAGCTGGCGAAACAGCCGCAGGGCGTCCAGACCGTTGCCGGCCTGCTGCGCCCGCAGCCCGTCGCGCTGCAGGTAGGCCGTGAGGATGCTGGCGATCCCGGGTTCGTCCTCGACCACGAGGACAAGCGGACCAGGCAGAGGGGTAGGACTGTTCATGGCACCAGGGGCTAGGGCGGCGGCCACGGGGCCCGGGGAGGGTCCGAGGGCGGCACATCGCCGGCCGATTATCCATGGGCCGCCCTCCGCACCGGGCCTCGGCGCGTCTCCACGTTTTCTCCACACGGTATTCACGGCTGCGCGAATTTTGGCGGGCCCAATGCCCGCTGAAAACCTTCCCGAATGCCCTTCCCCCTCCAGGTCCTGTCCGCGTGAACCGATCCCTTCGCCTCCTGCCGTGCGCCGCGCTGTCCGTCCTGGTGGCCGGGTGCGCCGCGCTCGGGGGGGCCGACGCCCCCTCGGTGCAGGGCGTGGCCCCGGTGCCAGCGGCCTGGAGCCAGCCGGCGCCCGCCGGTGCGCCGGCGGCCGACCTGCGGTCCTGGTGGAAAGCCTTCAACGACCCTGCGCTGGATGCCCTCGTGCAGGAAGCGCTGGCCAGCAACCTCGACCTGGCGCAGGCCGCCAGCCGGCTCCGCGAGGCGCGGCTGCAATCGGGCCGCGCCGCCCTGCAGTTCCGGCCATCGCTGGGCGCCAGCGCCCGTTCGCTGCAGGACATCTCGGCCACCGACACCTACTTTCACGCCAGCCTGGACATGGTGTGGGAGCTGGGCCTCTTCGGCGCCGGCGAAAGCACGCGCCAGGCCGGCGAAGCCGAGCTGGATGCGGCCGGAGCCGATGCCCAGGGCGTTCGCGTGGCGGTCGTGGCCGATGTGGTGCGCAACTACCTCGACCTGCGCGCCGCCCGCCGCCAGGCGCAGCGGCTGGCGCAGATAGCAGCCCTGGACGAGCGCAGCGCCGCCTTGGCCGAGGTGCGGCTGCGCACCCGGCTGGGACCGGCGGACGAGATCGTGCAGGCCCGCGTGCGGGGGGCACAGGCCCGCGCAGCGCAAGCGCCCCTGACCGAAGCCGGCGCCCGTGCCGCCCAGGCCCTGGCCGTGCTGCTCGGCCGCACCACCCCCGATCCGGCCTGGAGCGCCGAGGTGCCCGGCAGCGCCCCTTCGGCGCTGGCGCCGTTCGCCCTGGCCGAACTGCCCGCCGATCTGCTGCGCACCCGCCCCGACGTGCACGCCGCCGAGGCGGAGGTGAACAAGGCGGCCGCGGCGCTGGGGCTGGCGCGCTCCGAGCTGTACCCGCGCATCTCGCTCATGGGTTCGCTGCTCTATTCGTACAACATCACCCAGCATTTCCGCACGCGCAGCGAAAACGCCCCCGCGCTCGGGCCCGTCATCGACATTCCGCTGTTCGACTGGGGCCGCCGGCAGATGCAGGTGCAGGCACGGCAGGAAGCGGTGAACGCCGCGCTCCTCGGCTACCGCAAGGCCGTGAACAACGGCGTGGCCGAGGTGGAGGGCGCTCTCGCGGCCCTGGGGGCACAGCAGGCCCGCGCGGACGCGCTCGCCCAGGCCCTGGGCCTGCTGCGCCAGCGCACGGCGGCCGGGCAGGCGCAGATCCGCCTTGGGCTGGCCAGCGAATACGAAGGCCTGCCGCAGCGGCGCGCCGAGCTGCAGGCCGCCGCGGAATGGGACACGGCGCAGGACGCCCGCGCCCTCGCCTTCGTGGCGCTCTACAAAGCCCTGGGCGGTGCACCACTGCCGCCGGCCGAGCCCACGGCCGGGGCGGCCGCGCCCGAGGCCACGCACATCGCGGAGAACATCGCGGGGACCGCGCCATGATTCCACTGGCCCGCAAGACCCTGGTGCACGAATGGCGCCGCTTCGTGCCGGCGGTGTTCGCTGTCGGGTTCTCCGGACTGCTGCTGATGGTGCAGGCCGCGCTGGTGCTCGGCATCTTCGGCAGCGCCGCCGTCTATGTGCGGGCCTCCACGGCCGATCTCTGGGCCGGCTACCCGGGCACGCAGAGCGTGAACTTCGGCCGCGCCATCGGCCGCGACGTCGAAAGCCGGATGCGCATGGACCCCGCCGTGACCGCCGTCGAGCCCTACCTCTGGGTCGATGGCGACTGGCGCAGCGCCCAGGCGGGCGCGGGCGGCATCTCGGTCTATGTCTCGGGCATCCGCAGCGCGCCCGACGGCATGCTGTTTGCCCGCCTCATCGCTCCATGGCAACGCGATGCGTTGCGCGAGCCGGGCGCGGTGATCGTGGACCGGGCCGATCTGGACACGCTGGGCGTGCGGGTCGGCCAGACGGCGTGGATCAACAGCCACCCGGTGCGCGTGGCCGCGGCCGTGGACGGCCTGCGCGGCCTGGGTGGCGTGAACGTGCTGGCCTCGCTGGACACCGCACGCGAAATCGCCGGTGCCGAAGCCGGCTCCGGCAGCACCTACGTGGTCGCACGCACCCGCAGCCCGGCGGACGCCGCGGCCGCCCAGGCTCGGCTTTCGCAGGGTGGCCCGGGTTTCGGCCCGTTCGAGGTGTGGACGGCCCGTCAGTTCTCGCGCCGGTCGCAGCTGTACTGGATGTTCGACACCGGCGCCGGCGTGGCCGTGCTGTTCATGGTGATCGTCGTGTGCCTCGTCGGCACCGTGGTCACCAGCCAGTCGCTCATGGGCGTGGTGGCCGGCACGGCGCGCGAATACGCCGTGCTCAACGCCCTGGGCGCCAGCCGCGGCGCCTTGGGCCGGCTCGTGATCGAGCAGGCCTGCTGGATCGGCGGGCTGGGCCTGCTGGTCGCCGGCGCCACCAGCGCCGCGTTGCTGGGGGTGGCGGCCGCCTATGGCGTGCCGGTCGCCATGACGCCGCGCGTAGCCGCCGCCTGCGCGGTGCTGGTCGGGATCGTGGCCCTGTTCTCGGGTTTCTTCGCCATCCGTGGCCTGCTGCGGGCCGACCCGGCCCTGCTCCTGCGATGAACCACGGCACCGCTCCCGAAGCCCCCCGCCTCACGCACAGCCTGCAGGCGGTGCAGGTGCACAAGTCGTTCGTGTCTGGCGTCGTGCGCGTGCAGGTCATCGAAGGCCTCACGCTGTCCATCTACCCGGCCGAGCTCACGCTCATCTCCGGCCCCTCCGGTTGCGGCAAGAGCACGCTGCTGTCGCTGCTGTCCGGCCTGCAGCGGGCGGACGCGGGCCATTCCATCGCCCTGGGCGAGAACCTGGGCGCGCTCAGCGTGCGCGCGCTCGAGCGCTTTCGGCTGCACCACACGGGGTTCGTGTTCCAGGGCTTCAACCTGTTTCCCGCCCTGACGGCGCTGGAACAGGTGCAGCTGCCGCTGGGCTACCTGGGCCTGAGCGACCGCGAGAGCGAAAAGCGCGCCCGCCGCGCCCTGGACGAGGTGGACCTGTCGCACCGCGCCAGCATGCGGCCCGCGCAGCTGTCCGGTGGAGAAAAGCAGCGCGTGGCCATCGCGCGGGCCATCGCCAAGGAACCGCAACTGCTGTTCGCCGACGAGCCCACCAGCGCGCTGGATGCCGACAGCGGCCAGCGTGTCATCGACATCCTTCACCGCATCGCGCATGCGCACGGCACCACGGTGCTGTGCGTGAGCCACGACCCCCGGCTGGTGCGCCATGCCGACCGGGTGCTGGGCATGGAGGACGGCGCCATCCGCAGCGACTGGCGCCAGCCCGACGCGCCCCTGACCACGAACACCCCATGACCCGCCTGCCCCTTACGCCCCCATCGCTGCTCGGCCTGATCCCGGCGCTCCTCGCCACGGCCGTGCTGCTGGTCGCCTGCAACGAAAAGCCCCTGCCCTCGGCCGTCGCGGCCGAGCCCCCGCCCCCGGCCCAGGTGGCCGTGGCGCGCGGCAAGATCGAAGTGCCGGGCGGCCTGCTCGAACTGTCGCCCGCGCAGGAAGGGCTGGTGCAGGCCGTCGCCGTGCAGGAAGGGCAGACCGTGCAGCGCGGCCAGTTGCTGCTGCGCCTGGCGGGCGATGCCGCGGGCAGCGAAGCCGCGGTCGCCCAGTCCGAACTGCACCTGGCCCAGGCCCGCCACCAGGCACGCGCCCAGCGCCTGCCGGCCCTGCGTCGCACGGCGGCTCGGCTGTCCGAGGCAGTGACTGCGGGCGCCGCTGAACCCCAGCGTGCCGACGAAGCCCTGCAGGCCGTGCGCGATGCCGAAGCCGACCTCGCCGTCTCGCAGGCCGAGGCCGAAGTGGCGCGCAGCCGCCTGGCCCAGGTGCAGGCGCAGCGCGCGCGGCTGGAGCTGCATGCGCCAGAAGACGGCACCGTGGTCCGCGTGGGCACGCAGGCCGGCCAGCGTGCGCCGGCGTCGGGCGGCGCAGCGGCCATCACGCTGCTGCCGCGCCGCCCGCTCGTCGTGCGGGCCGAGCTGAACGAAAGCTACGCGGCCCAGGTGCACGTGGGCCAACGCGCCACCGTCACCACCGATGGCGACACCGCCGCTGCGGCGATGCCGCCGGCGCATGTGGTGCGCATCAGCCCCGTGCTCGGCACCGGGCGGCTGCAGGACGACGTCCAGCGCGGCCCCGTGCGCATCGTCGAATGTGTGTTGGAGTTCGATCAGGCGCCCACCGCGCGGGTCGGACAGAACGTGAGAGTGAGCTTCCATGAATGACGCCAGAACCCACCGCATCGCCCTGGTCGATGCACGCCATGTCTCCCAGCCCGCGACCGGCTCGGGCTGGATGGTGCAATGCGACTTCGACGGCACCATCAGCACCGAAGACGTGACCGACTCGCTGCTGCAGCGCTTCGGCCGCGACGGCTGGGAGGAGTTGGAGGCCGCCTGGGAGCGCGGCGAGATCGGCTCGCGCGAATGCATGAAGGGCCAGGTGGCCCTGCTCGACATGGACCGCGCCGAGCTGGACGCGCACCTGGCCACCATCGCGGTGGACCCGCACTTCGGCGCCTTCGTGCGCGCGGCCCGCGGGCGGGGCATGCCGGTGCAGGTGGTGAGCGACGGCATCGACTACGCCATCCATGCCGTGCTGGAACGCCATGGCCTGGGCGACCTGCCGGTGATCGCCAACCGGCTGGTGCAGACCGACCCGCGCAGCTGGCAGCTGCAATCGCCTTGGGCCAGCGCTGCCTGCGCGCGCGCCAGCGGCAACTGCAAATGCGAACGCCTGGCCGAGCAGCGAGAGCGGCATGGCCGCGTGCTGTACGTGGGCGACAGCACCTCGGACTTCTGCGTGTCCGGCCGAGCCGACTTCGTGCTGGCCAAGTACAAGCTCATCCAGCACTGCGTTGACCACGGCATCGCCCATGCGGCGTTCACCGACTTCTCGCAGGCGCTGGCCCTGCTGCCGCAGCCCGTGGCACTGGAACTGGCGGCATGAACGCCGCCGTGATGCCCCGCGAAACCGCCCTTCCCCTGGGCGACACTGCGGCCCGCTCCGGCGATGCCGGCACGCAGCACGAGTACCTGCTGCGCGGGCACGGCCCGAACGCCGGCACCGGCGTGCTGCTGATCCACGGGCTGACCGGCACGCCCAACGAAATGCGCCTGCTGGCCAAGGGCCTGCACCGCGCCGGTTTCACCGTGCTGGCCGTGCAGCTGGCCGGCCACTGCGGCACGCAGGACGATCTGGTCGCCACGCGCTGGCAGGACTGGCACGCCAGCGTGCAGCGCGGCGCCGACCGGCTGGCGATGGTGACCGGCGGCCGGCTCGTGGCGTGCGGCCTCTCGATGGGCGCCGTGCTGGCGCTGGCGCTGGCCGCCGATCGCCCGGCCCAGGTGGCCGGCGTGGTGGCGCTGTCGCCCACCTTCCGCTACGACGGCTGGAGCATGCCCGCGTACACGCGGCTGTCCTTTTTGCTGCCGCTGTTTCGCATGCTCGGCATCGGGCGCCGCCGCGTCTTCATGGAGCAGCCGCCCTACGGCATCAAGGACGCGGCGCTGCGCGAGCGCGTGGTGGCGCAGATGCAATCGGGCGACAGCGCGGCCGCCGGCCTGCCGGGCAACCCGTGGTGGTCGGTGATCGAAATGCGCGCGCTGGCGGCCCACGTGCGCCGGCGCCTGGACGCCGTGCGCTCGCCCTGCCTCGTGCTGCATGCGCGCCACGACGACATCGCCTCGGCCGCCAACGCCCAGGCCATCGTGCAGGGCGTGCGGTACGCGCCGGTGGAGCTGGTGCTGCTGGACGACAGCTACCACATGATCACCATCGACCGGGAGCGCCGCGCCGTCGTGGCGCGCACCGTCGCGTTCGCGGAGCAAGTCGCCCGCGGGGGCACGCCGTGAACCCGGCCGGGGCCGAGAGCGGCATCACGCCGCTGGTGGCAGCGCTCTGGGCGCTGAACATGCTGGTGGACACGGGCGGGCAGCTGGCGTTCAAGGCGGCGGCCACGGCCGACCCGCGCGCCGGCAGCGGTCTGGCCCGCTGGGCGTTCATGGCGCGACGGCCGTGGCTGTGGATCGGCGTGGGCTGCTACGTCGCCGAGTTCCTGGTGTGGCTGGCGTTCCTCTCGCTCGTGCCGCTGTCGGACGGCGTGCTGCTGGGCTCCATCAACATCGTGGCCGTCATGGTGGCCGGCCGGTTCCTGTTCCGCGAGAAGCTGTCGCGCATGCGCGTGGCCGGCATCCTGCTGGTGTCGGCCGGCGTGGCCGTCGTGGGGCTGCACGGATGAAGCGCTTCTACGCCCTCGGGTTCCTCGCGCTGGTGGCGTTCGACACGCTGGCGCAGATCAGCTTCAAGCTCGCGGGCGAGCACGCGCTGCCGCTGGAGCTGTCCGCCGACTGGCTGGTGCGGGTCTTCGGGCACCCGTGGATCTACGGGGCCTTCATCGGCTACCTGGGCGCGTTCTTCACCTGGATGACGCTGCTGGAGCATGCCCCGATCGGCCCGGCGTTCGCCGCGTCGCACCTGGAAGTCGTTTCGGTGCTGGCGATCTCGGCCATGTGGTTCAACGAGCCCATCGGCTGGCCGCAGGTGGCGGGCGCGGTGCTCATCCTGGGCGGCATCGCCTGCCTGGCGCGCAGCGAGGCCGATGCCGAGCCCGGGGCCGATCACGTCCCGGCGCACGATGGCGCGTGAAGCCCCGCCCACCGCGGGCCTGCCGCTGCGGATGGCCGACCTGCTACCTGGCGGCGATGCCGACCTGGGCGGTGCGCTCGCGCGCTTCCTGGGCGTGCCCGCCGTGCAGGTGGAGTGCTCCGGCACCGCCGCGCTGGTGGTCGCCCTCACGGCACTGCGCACGCTGGCGCCCGACCGCGACGAAGTCGTGGTGCCGGCCTATACCTGCCCGCTGGTGGCCATGGCGGTGGCGCACTGCGGCCTGAAGCTGCGGCTGTGCGACCTCGGCCCCGGCACGCTCGACCTGGACCTGGCGGAGCTCGATCCGCTGTGCGGCCACCGCACGCTGGCGGTGCTGCCCACGCACCTGGCCGGCCGCGTGGTGGACACGGCCAACGTGCGCAGCCTGGCGCGGGCCGCGGGCGCCTGGGTCATCGAGGACGCGGCGCAGGCCCTGGGTGCGCGCGTGGCCGGCGCGAGCGTGGGGGCCGGCAGCGACCTCGCTTTTTTCAGTCTGGCGGTGGGCAAGGGACTGACCCTTTTCGAGGGCGGCGCGCTCATCGCAGCCGACCCGCAGCTGCGCACCTCATGCCTGCACGCCAGCCGCAGCACCGTGCCGCGCCGTATGTTCTGGGAACTGCGCCGCTGCGCCGAACTGCTGGCCTACGCCGCGCTCTACCGCCCGGCCACGCTGCCGATGGCCTACGGCGCGCCGCTGCGGCGGGCGCTCGCCCGGGGCGACCGCGTGGGCGCCGCGGGGGACGATTTCTCGCCGCGCATTCCGCTGCACCGCGTGGGCCGCTGGCGGCAGGCGGTGGGCGTGCGGGCGCTCGCGCGGCTGCCCGACTGGCTGGCCGCAGCGCAAGCGCGCGCCGCAGCGCGGGTCGCACGGCTGCGCGGCATCGCAGGGCTGCAGGTGCTGGAGGACAGCGTGGCCGCCGGTGGTGCGCAGGGCACCTGGCCCACCCTGCTGGTGCTGCTGCCCCACGCCGCGGCCCGCGAGGCCGCCCTGAAGTCCCTGTGGGGTGCCGGCCTGGGCGTGGGCGTGCCTTTCGTGCACGTGCTGCCCGACTACGAGCGATACGCCCACCTAGTTTCGGCGGAGGACCGCGCGGCAGGGCTGCCCCAGGCCCGGCGATTCGCCACGCAGGTGCTGTCCATCAGCAACAGCCCCTGGCTGGACGACGCGGGCTTCGAGCGGGTCTGCGCCACGCTGGCGCAAGCGTTGCTGACTTAGCCCCGCGCGCCGTTCAATCCGCCGCCATCGCCAACTGGCCCAGCAGCACCCGATTGAACGCCGCCTGCTGCGCCTGCCACTGCGGCAGCGCCGCGTCGGCCTGGGCCGTGTCCTGCCCGTCGCCCGCACTGAGCCAGCGCTTCCACGCCGTGCGGTAGCGGTGCACGGACACCTCGCCCGTCACGTCGCTGCCCACGAGCTGCCCGCGCAGCGCGGAGATCAGGGCGGCGCCGTGGTGCGCGCCCAGGACGCCCTGGTCCCAGTTGGTGCGCACGACCGAGGGCGAGAACGCGTCCTTGTCGATGCTGAGGTAGGTGGGCTGGCGGTGGGCCGAGAGCACGCGGTACAGCGTGGCGGCGAGCGCGTCGGCATCGGGCAGGCTGCGAAACCGCGCCTGCAGGCCCAGCCAGCGCGCCCAGCGCGTATCCACCCCCACACTCCAGTAGGTGAGCCGGCCGGCCCGCAACGGCGCGAGGTAGTTCTCCCAAGCGTGGCGCAGGCCGATGTCGCCCGAGGTGATGCCGACCACGTGCACGTGCGACACCTGCGGCAGCATCGCCACGCGGCGCACCCACGAGCCGCAGTGCACGCCGAAGGGAAAGCGCATGTTGTCCGGGTGGTTGTCCAGCACCACCACGCGCAGGGGCCGCGCGGCGGTGTGCCCGCGCGCGGCGATGCAGCGGGCGATCAGCGGCCAGCTCAGGTGGTGGAAATCACCGCTGCCCATGAAGACCGGGCCGTGGCGGTCGAAGGCCGGCAGCCGGGCGTCGAGCAGGCCGCCGAAGGCCCGGATGCGGGCCAGGCCGCAGCCGAACCGCAGCGACTCGTGCCAGTCCTGCGCCAGATCGATGCGCCGCTCGTCCGGCAGCGCCCCGACGGCGCCGTCGAGGTCGAGCACGACCGGTGGCCAGTCCGCCGGCCTCATGCGGCCTCCGCGCGGTCGCGCCACTGCCGATCGCTCTCGAAGCGCCCGGCGAACCGCCGCGCCAGCGCGCGCAGCACGGGCTGGCGCACGTACACCGCGTGGCGCGTGAAGGTGAAGCGCGCGCCCAGGCTGCGCTTGACCTCGGGGTCCGTCCAGCCGGCGACATAGTGCGTGAGGCCCTGCGCCAGCGCGTATTCGAGGTTTTCCATCCAGCTCACGAAGTACAGGTTGGCCTCGCGCGCGGCCGGATAGGCCAGCCCGATGTACTTGTCCACCAGGCGGCCGCCATGCACGTAGCACAGGTTCCAGCCCAACAGATCCCCCGTGGCGGCGTGGCGGTATTCGAAGGCGATGCCGCCGCTGGACGCATCGCGCAGCACGGCGGCGAAGAACCCGCGCGTGAGCCGGTCGAAGTGCACCTCGCTCTGCGCGTAAACGGCCTCGTACAGCGCGTAGTAGGCGTCCACCACGGCGTCGTCGGCAAAGGCCGCGCCCGTGGCGATGTGGCGCACCGCCAGCCCCGCGCGGCTGCGCAGCTTGCGGCGCAGGTTCTGGCGCCGGCTGGCGGACAGGCGGCCCAGGTAGTCGGCGATGCTCGCGAAGTCGATGGGCACATAGGCCAGCGCCTGCCCTTCGACCAGCACGAAGCCCTGGCGCTCGCAGGCGTGCGCCAGGGCGGCCGCGTAGGCGTTGTCGGCGTCGGACAGCAGGGGCGACTGTTGCGGCAGGTCCTTGATGATGGCCAGCGCGAAGCGCCGCCCCGGCCCCGCGCGCACGACCTGCGCCAGGGCTTCGGGCGCGGTGCCATCCGCGGGCAGCGGCGCGTATTCGGTCACCGTGGTGCCCACGAACGCCGTGGCCACCCGCAGCCAGCGGGACCAGCGCGCGAACAGCGGCAGCGCCCGCACCCGGGCCTTGAGCGCATCGTCCGCCGTGGTGAGCAGGTCCAGCGGCGCCGCGAAGGCCGGCGCCGGCAGGCCCTGCAGCACCGTGAAGCCCTGCGGCGGGTGCGCGGCGAAGTGCCCGGCCAGCGCCTGCGGCTCGAGCGCGTTGCGCCAGGGCATCAGCTGCGCTTGGCGCGCGTCAGGAGCTGCTCCAGCAGCACCAGGGCCTCGTCGATCTCGGGGCGCGTGATCATGAGCGAAGGCGCCAGCGTGATGACGTTCTTGTAGTAGCCGCCCACGTCCAGCACCAGGCCGCGCTTCTGGCCCTTGTATTCGAGATTGCCTTCCAGGCCGATGTCCACCATCTTGTCCAGCAGCGCGCGGTTGGGCGTGAAGCCGTCCTCGGTGCAGATCTCGGCCCGCAGTGCCAGCCCCAGGCCGTCGACGTCGCCGATCTCCTTGTGGCGCTTTTGCAGGTCCTTGAGTCCTTCCAGGAAGTAGGCGCCGCTGTCGCGCACCTGGGCGCCGAAGTCCATCTCGTGCGTCATCTTCATCACCTCCAGACCGAGCGCCGTGCCCAGCGGGTTGGAGGCGAAGGTGGAGTGCGTCGAGCCCGGCGGGAAGATCGTGGGGTTGATCAGTTCCTCGCGCGCCCACAGGCCGGACAGCGCGTTCAGGCCGTTGGTCAGCGCCTTGGCGAACACCAGCACGTCCGGCTTCACGCCGAAATTCTCGACCGACCACAGCTTGCCGGTGCGCCAGAAACCCATCTGGATCTCGTCCACCACCAGCAGCACGCCGTGCTCGTCCAGCACCTTCTTGAGGCCCTTGAAGAAATTGGCCGGTGGCACCACGTAGCCGCCCGTGCCCTGGATGGGCTCGACGTAGAAGGCCGCGTATTCGCACTGGCGCGTCTTGGGGTCCCACACGGCGTGGTACTCGTTCTCGAACTTGCGTGCGAACTCCTGCACCAGCGATTCGGAGTATTCCTCGGCCGTCATGCCCTTGGGGCGGCGGAACGGATAGGGGAACGGCAGGAACTGCGCGCGATCGCCGAAGTGGCCGAAGCGGCGGCGGTAGCGGTAGCTGGAGGTGATGCTGGAGGCGCCCAGCGTGCGGCCGTGGTAGCCACCCTCGAAGGCGAACATCAGGCTCTTGCCGCCGCTGGCGTTGCGCACCACCTTGAGCGAATCCTCGATGGCCTGCGCGCCGCCCACGTTGAAGTGCACGCGGCCCGCGTTGCCCCACTTGGCTTCGGCGTCCTGGGCGATGAACTTCGCCAGCTCGATCTTCGTGGGGTGCAGGTACTGGCTGGCCACCTGCGGCAGGGTCTGCAGCTGGCGGATCATGACCTCTTCCAGCCGCTTGTTCTTGTAGCCGAAGTTCACGGCCGAGTACCACATCTGCAGGTCGAGGTAAGGCGTTCCCTCGGCGTCGTACATGTAGCTGCCGTCGCAGCCGTCGAAGATCTTGGGCGGGTTGACGTAGTGAACGGTGTCGCCGAACGAGCAGTACTTTGCTTCGTCGGCCAGCAGTTGGGCGTTGTCTTGGCTCATGTCGGAAGGGGCTCCAGAGGGTTGGCTTGCATGCCTTGGCATCCCGCAACGGGCTTGGCCTTCAGCATCTGCAGCGCAGTCTGGCCCCCCAACCTTGACCGTCTATCGAGCGTTTGTGTGCAAATCGTGGAGCGTCACCGGCTTCCCATCGCGGCTGTTGATTTCGCCGGTGACTGGGCCAGTGGATGCCTATGCGCCCACAAGGACTACCTCGTTCACAAGACATGAGCAGCCTCGATATTACGTACTTTTTTGTTACGAAAAAGCAATTGACGATGGACATCTCAATAACAATGGGAACCTCTCAAAACCCATCCGGTCCCTTGTTGATCGAGAACGCGTGCTCCATCCTTTGCCATGATCACTCCCCGTAGCGCCCTGAAGTTCGACCTGTTCGCTGAGGCCTCGCGCCAACACAAGAG
>NZ_BQXI01000008.1:0-213668 GCF_030158955.1 Acidovorax sp. SUPP1855
TGGCAAGGCACAAGTGCGCCTGCAAACGGTGAAAGCCTGAGCCACCGGGCCTGCAAGGCCCCTCATGCACCCAGGCGCAGACCGCTGCTGGGCCTCATCACGCTCAAACGGCTACTGGCGCCCACTCATTCCTGTTCGGATTCGTCAAACATGGGGTTGTGAGAGGCTCCCATCCAGCAACTGGTCGAACCAGAAGCCGTCGGCCGCCAGGCGGCACAGGAACAAGCGGTCCGCGGCGGCGGGGTCGGCACGGTCCTCGGCCAGCAGGGCGCGCATCTTGGCGCTCCAGCGCTCGCGGCAGGCCGGCAACGCCAAAGCCAGCAAGGCAATGGCACGCTGCGTGAGGCGCTCTTCGGCAGTCTGGCCGCCTTGGAAACAGGTCTTCAGGTAGGCCCGCGCATGCCGCCCTGGAGCTTCGGGCTCGGATTCGAGTGCCGCGGCGTAGAACACGTCGAATGCATCGAACAACTGATCGCACAGCGCATCCAGCAGCGATTGCTTGGTGCGAAAGTGGTGCTGCAAGCCGCCTTTGGTCACGCCGGCACGGTGCGCGACGGAGTCCAAGGTGACCGCATCCGGGCCATCCTGCACCAGCAGATCGGCTGCCACGGCAAGCAACTGGGTTCGCACCCACTCGGGTTGTTTCAGGCGTTTATGGGCTTCAGACATACATACAAACCATCCAGATGGATTGTTTATTATGGCGTTGGGCTCCACCATGGCGCTACCGATCCCTTGTGTTTTCCGGGGCTGATGCAGGGGCCGCTTGACCGCGCCCCGATAAGGATTGCAAGTTGGCTGGTTGGGGCGGCAAGCCCGTGTCTCAGAGCAGCACGATGTCGTACTGCTCCTGCCCCACCGCCGTTTCCGCCTGCAACGAGATGGGCTTGCCGATGAAGTCCGACAGCCCGGCCAGGTGCTGGCTCTCCTCGTCGAGGAACAACTCCACCACGCGCGGCGAGGCGACCACGCGAAACTCGCGCGGGTTGAACTGGCGCGCCTCGCGCAAGATTTCTCGCAGGATGTCGTAGCACACGCTGCGCGCGGTCTTCACGATGCCTTTGCCCTGGCAATGCTCGCAGGGTTCGCACAGCATGTGGGCCAGGGATTCGCGGGTGCGCTTGCGCGTCATCTCGACCAGGCCCAATTGCGAAAAGCCCCCGGCCATGGTCTTGACCCGGTCGCGAGCAAGCTGCTTCTTGAACTCCGCGAGCACGGCCTGCTGGTGGTCTTCACGCGCCATGTCGATGAAGTCCGCAATCACGATGCCGCCCAGATTGCGCAGCCGCAACTGCCGTGCGATGGCCTGCGCCGCCTCCAGGTTGGTCTTGAAAATGGTGTCGTCGAAATTGCGGGCGCCCACATAGCCGCCCGTGTTCACATCGATGGTGGTCAGTGCTTCGGTCTGGTCCACGATCAGGTAGCCGCCCGACTTCAGATCGACGCGCCGGCCCAGGGCCCGGCCGATTTCCTCGTCGATGCCATACAGGTCGAAGATGGGCCGCTCGCCCTTGTACAGCTGCAGCTTGGGCGCCGCAGCCGGCATGAACTCGTGCCCGAAGGCCTGCAGTGCGGAAAACTGTTCGCGCGAGTCGATGCGGATGGTGGCCGTTTCCTCCCCCACCAGATCGCGCAGCACGCGCTGAAGCAGGCTCAGGTCCTGGTGCAGCAGCGACATGGGTGGCAGACGCAGCGAGGCGTCCTTGATGCGCGCCCAGGTCTTGCGCAGGTAGGCGATGTCTTCGGCCAGTTCGGCGTCGGTGGAATCTTCCCCATTGGTTCGCAGGATGAACCCGCCGCCGCCTCCCGACGCCTTGTCGCCCACCAGTGCCTGCAGCCGCCCGCGCAGGGCATCGCGCTCGTCGGCAGGAATCTTCTGCGACACGCCCACGTGGTCGTCCTGGGGCAGAAACACCAGCAGCCTTCCCGCGATGCTGATCTGCGTGGACAGGCGCGCGCCCTTGGTGCCGATGGGGTCCTTGATGACCTGCACCATGAGCGACTGGCCTTCGAACACCTGTTTCTCGATGGGCACCGGCGGCTCGCCCTTGCGCGCGAACATGGGTGCCTCGCCGCCTTCCTGGCGGTGCCACACGTCCGCCACGTGCAGGAACGCCGCGCGCTCCAGCCCAATGTCGATGAACGCCGACTGCATGCCCGGCAGCACGCGCGAGACCTTGCCCAGATACACGTTGCCCACCAGGCCCCGCTCCAGGGTGCGTTCCACGTGCAGTTCCTGCACCGCGCCGTGCTCGACCACCGCCACGCGGGTTTCTTGGGGGGACCAGTTGATCAGGATGTCTTGTTGCATGGGGTCGGAAAAAAGTGGCCACCCATGATGCCTGAAACCCGCCTGAATGGAGGGCTCACCGAACCCACATCGCCATTCAGTCGCGCAGCATGCCGGCCGAGCGCAGCAGTTGCGCCGTCTCGAACAGGGGCAATCCCATGATGCCGGTATAGCTGCCGGCCAAGTGCGACACGTACTGCGCCGCGGGCCCCTGGATGCCATACGCCCCGGCCTTGCCCATGGGCTCGCCGCTGTCCACATATGCCGCGATCTGGGCGGGCGTGAGAGTAGCAAAGGTCACTTTAGAGACCGACAGCGCGAGCGACCGGGTTTCGCCGTGGTGCAAGGCCACCGCCGTGAGCACGCGGTGCGTGCGCCCCGACAACTCGCCCAGCATGCGGCGCGCATCTGCGGCATCCTCGGGCTTGCCGTAGATCGTGCGGCCGCAGGCCACCGTGGTGTCCGAGCAAAGGATGGGCGCATCCGGCAACCCGCGCCGGGCACGGCGGGCGACGGCCGCATCAAGCTTGAGCCCCGTGACACGCTGCACGTAGCGGGCGGGCGGCTCGCTGGCCAGCGGCACCTCGATGGCCTCTGCATCTTCCGCCACATCGCCATCGGCATTGGGCAGCAGCAGTTCATGGCGAACCCCCAACTGATCGAGCAGTTGGCGGCGGCGCGGGCTTTGGGATGCGAGATAGATGAAGGAAGGAATAGAGGACGGCACGGGGCGCGAGGATAGCCGATCGTTCTCGCTGCGCCGCTTCGGTTCGCCGTCGGCTGCTTCGGGAACCGGCGGCCCTGCGCTGCCAGCCTTTTCAAGAATGGCGCATGATCTTCTTTCCCACACTGGAGACACCGCGGCTCAGGCTGCGCAAGATGGTGGCGGCCGATGCGCCGGCCATGCTCGCCATGCATGCGCATGCGGAGTCAAGGCAGTGGGCCGGCTACAACGCGATCCACGATCTGGAGGGTGCGCTGGATTTCGTGAACTGGGCCGATCAGTTGACGCAGCGGCCCGTCCCGGAGTTCTGCTGGGCCATCGAGCGCAAGGACGCGCCGGGCATGATCGGGCAATGCAACTTCACGCAATGCGACGCCGCCACGCTCAGCGCCGCACTGGGCTATGAACTAGCGGCGCCGTACCAGGGCCAGGGCTTCATGAACGAAGCAATCGGCAGGGTGCTGAACTGGTGCTTCCTCCATCTCCAGCTGATGCGCATCAGCGCCACGGTGCATCCCGACAACCTGCCATCGATCCGCATGCTGCAGCGTTGGATGTTCCAGCGGGAAGGGCTGCTGCGCAGTGCAGGGTTCTGGAGCGGACGGCACCATGATCTGCTGTCCTTCAGCCTGCTGGCCACGGAGTTCGCGCCCGCCTATGCCCTGCAGGCGCCAGCCGCCAACCTCAGCGCAACGGCTGCGCCGTCCGAAGAACTGGCCGAGGCCTGACACCGCCGGGTCGTCAGCGCTCATTCGCGGTGGTAGGGGTGCCCCGCGTTCACCGACCACGCCCGGTAAAGCTGCTCGATCAGCAGCACCCGCACCATGGCGTGCGGCAAGGTCAGGTCGGACAGCCGTATGCGCTCGTGCGCAGCCTGCCGAAAGGCGGGGTCCAGGCCATCGGGTCCGCCGATGACCAGGGCCACGTCGTCGCCCCCCAATTGCCAGCCTTTGAGGCGCTCTGCGAGTGCTTTGGTGGTGAGGGACGTGCCCCGCTCGTCCAGCGCCACCACACGGGTGCCGCGGGGTATGGCGGCCTCGATGCGCTCGCGCTCGGCGGCGTAGAGCGTCTCCAGCGTCTTGGAGCCGCGCGGCTCGGTCTTCACCGCCTTGAGCTCGACCTTCAGTTCCGGAGGAAACCGCTTGGCGTAGTCGTCGTAGGCCGTCTGCGCCCAATCGGGCACCCGCTGGCCCACGGCCACGATCAGCAACTTCATCGATCGCTCAGGCGCTGGCTCAGCCCCTGCGGGTCGGCGACTTCTTGGCGGCGGGGCGCTTGGCCGCCGTCTTCACGATGGCAGCACGGGGCGCTGCCTTGGGGGCCGCAGCGGCGGTGGAGCGGCCCGGAGCCTTCTTGGCTGCGGGCTTGCCCGCCGTCTTCTTGGCGATGGGCTTGACCACCAGGGTTTTGATGGGCGCCTTGGCCACCGGCTTGGCGGTCGTCTTGGCCGCCGTCTTCGCAGTCGTCTTTGCAGGCGCGGCCTGCTTCAGGGCGCCACGGCCGGCCGGCTTTGCGGTCGCCTTGGCTGCGGTCTTGGCCGGGGCTTTCGCAGCAGGTGCCTTGGCGGCGACCTTGCTCACGCCGGGCTTGCGGGCGGGTTGTTCGGGAGCGGCGGCGGCCTTCTTGGCGGCGGGCTTTTTCTTCGCAGTGCCTGCCGCGCCTTCCACGGCCTTGGGTTTAGCAGCGCCGAGCTTCAGGCGCACGGGGGTATCGCCCCAGATCTCTTCCAGGCGGTAGTACTGGCGGATGGCCGGCTGCATGATGTGCGCCACGGCGGCGCCGCAGTCCACGATGATCCACTCGCCGTTGTCCTCACCCTCGATGCGGGGCTTGCCGAAGCCCGCTTCGCGCACCGCATCGCGCACGCTGGCCGCCAGTGCCTTGGTCTGGCGGTTGGAGGTGCCCGAAGCCACGATCACGCGCTCGAACAGCGGCGAGAGGTGCTCGGTGTTGAACACCTGGATGTCTTGCGCTTTGACGTCTTCCAGGCCATCGACGATGGCGCGCTGGAGCTTGGTGACGTCTTTTTTGGCAGCGGATTCCGATTTGGAGGAGGTGGTCATCAGGCGTTTGTCTAAAAAGGATGGGCCAATACTAGCGTGCAACCCGGGCATCGGCCAATGCGGCGGGCCCGGGTGGCGATTCGGCCATCCCGCGCACATCAAGGGTGTTTTTGGCCTTGGGCGCTCATGGGATGAGCGCGGGCAGCTATTGAAATTATAGCTTTCGGCCTTTTTGCGAACGCACGGGCTGGGTCAGAGCCAGTCCCGCCGCACTAGAAAGCGCCGCGTGAGCTCGGCCTCGGGCGAGCCCGGAGCCTCCTGGCGCTGGTACGACCAGCCCGCCATGGGCGGCATCGACAGCAAGATCGATTCGGTGCGCCCGCCCGACTGCAGGCCGAAGTGCGTGCCCCGGTCCCACACCAGGTTGAACTCCACGTAGCGACCGCGCCGGTAGCACTGGAACTCGCGCTGCCGATCACCGAACGGGATCGCCTGGCGCCGATGCACGATGGGCAGGTAGGCGCCCAGGAACGCGTCCCCCACGGACTGCACCATGCCCAGGCTGCGCTCGAAGCCCAGCTCGGAAAAGTCGTCGAAGAAGATACCGCCCACGCCACGCTGCTCGTTGCGGTGCTTGAGATAGAAGTACTCGTCGCACCAGCGCTTGAAACGCAGGTACAGGCCCTCGCCGAAGGGGTTGAGCGCATCGCGGCAGGCGCGGTGAAAGTGCACCGCGTCTTCCTCGAAACCGTAGTAGGGCGTGAGGTCCATGCCACCGCCGAACCAGCACACCGGCGCGCCTTCGGCCGGAGCCGCCACGATCATGCGCACGTTCATGTGCACCGTCGGCACATAGGGGTTGACCGGGTGGAACACCAGCGATACCCCCATGGCCTCGAACGGCGCACCGGCCAGCTCGGGCCGGTGCTGCGTGGCCGATGGCGGCAGCGTAGCGCCCCGCACGTGCGAGAAGCCGCAGCCCGCGCGCTCGAACACGCGGCCGCCCTCCAGGATGCGGGTGATGCCATCGCCCTGCAGCGGTTCGCCCGGCGCCTTGCGCCACGCATCGTTCAGGAACCGGCCACCGCCGCGCGCGGCGGGCCCTTCGATCTCTTCCAGGGCCGAGGTGATGCGCGCCTGCAGCCCTTCCAGGTAGGCCCGCACGCGGGTGGCCGTGTCGGCCGCGTTCAGGGCAGGCGCTGGTGCGGGTGCCGCCATCAGCTCTTCACCGCGCGATGGCCGATGTCTCGGCGGTACTGCGCGCCATCGAAATGGATGCCACGGGCCACGTCGTACACGCGCTGCTGCGCCTGCTTCACGCTGTCGGCCAGCACCGTCACGCACAGCACGCGTCCGCCCGTGGTGTGCGGCACGCCGTCCTTCAGCGCCGTGCCGGCATGGAACACCATGGCTTCGTCGGCGTCCGCAGGCAGGCCCGTGATCGCATCGCCCTTGCGCGGATCTTCCGGGTAGCCGTGCGCGGCCATCACCACGCCCAGCGCGGTGCGGCGGTCCCATTGCAATTCGACCTGGTCGAGCTTGCCGTCCACTGCAGCGCCCAGCACATCGACGAAATCGCTCTTGAGGCGCATGAGGATCGGCTGCGTCTCGGGATCACCCATCCGGCAGTTGAACTCCAGCGTCTTGGGGTGACCGGTCGAATCGATCATCAGGCCGGCGTACAGGAAGCCCGTGTACGGAATGCCATCCTTTTCCATGCCACGGATGGTGGGCAGGATGATCTCGCGCATGGCCCGGGCATGCACGTCGGCAGTCACTACGGGCGCGGGCGAATACGCGCCCATGCCACCGGTGTTGGGGCCCTGGTCGCCGTCCTTCAGGCGCTTGTGGTCCTGGCTGGTCGCCAGGGCGGTGACGTTCTTGCCGTCGCACAGCACGATGAAGCTGGCTTCCTCGCCCTGCAGGAACGCTTCGATCACGACGCGTGCGCCGCCTTCGTTGTGCGTCACGCCGTACTTGTTGTCCACCAGCATGAAATCCACCGCGTCGTGGGCCTCCTGCAGCGACATGGCCACCACCACGCCTTTGCCGGCCGCCAAGCCGTCGGCCTTGATAACGATCGGGGCGCCCAGCCGCTCCACGAAGGCATGGGCCGCCGCCGGGTCGGTGAACGTGTCGTAGTCCGCCGTGGGAATGCCATGGCGGCGCATGAAGGCCTTGGAGAAAGCCTTGGAGCTTTCAAGCTGCGCGGCAGCCTTCGTGGGGCCGAAGATGCGCAGCCCGTGCGCGCGGAATTCGTCCACCACGCCGGCGGCCAGAGGCGCCTCGGGGCCGACCACGGTCAGCGCGATCTTCTGGTCGTGCGCCCAGGCGCGCAGTTCGCGCACATCGGTGATGGCCACGTTCTCGAGCTTGGGGTTCAGGGCCGTGCCGCCGTTGCCCGGCGCCACATAGACCTTCGTGACCTTGGGAGACTGCGAAAGCTTCCAGGCCATGGCGTGTTCACGGCCGCCGCCGCCAATCACAAGGACTTTCATACCGGACTCCGATGGGCCGCTGGCGGCAGGCAGGTGGGCCCTTCGGCGGGCAGGGATCGATTGCAGAGGTTCAGGCTCATGTTCATAAGGCAGCGTTGTGATAGACCTCTTGCACGTCGTCTAGGTCTTCCAGCACGTCGAGGAGTTTTTGCATGCGCGCGGCGTCTTCGCCTTCGAGCTCGATGGTGTTTTCGGCGCGCATGGTGACCTCGGCCACCTCGGGCACCAGGCCGGCGGCCTCCAGCGCGTTCTTCACCGCTTCGAAATCGGCGTAGGCGGTGAGCACTTCGATGGCGCCGTCCTCGCCCGTGACCACATCCTCCGCACCGGCTTCCAGGGCCACTTCCATCACCTGGTCCTCGCTGGTGCCGGGTGCGAAGATCAATTGGCCGCAGTGCTTGAACTGGAAGGCCACGGAGCCTTCGGTGCCCATGTTGCCTCCATGCTTGCTGAAGGCGTGGCGCACTTCGGCCACGGTGCGCACGCGGTTGTCGGTCATGGTGTCCACGATGATGGCCGCACCGCCGATGCCATAGCCTTCGTAGCGGATTTCCTCGTAGCTCACGCCTTCGGCATTGCCGGTGGCCTTGTCGATGTTGTACTTGATGCGGTCGGCCGGCATGTTCGCCGCCTTGGCCTTTTCGATGGCCAGACGCAACCGGGGATTGGCGGAGACATCGCCCCCGCCCGCCCGTGCCGCCACCGTGATCTCTCGAATGATCCGGGTCCAGATCTTGCCGCGCTTTTCATCCTGCCGACCTTTGCGATGCTGGATGTTTGCCCATTTGCTGTGTCCTGCCACAGGAGTCCTTCTGGTATTGATTTAATCTACTGCCCGCGATTTTACTTTTGACGCACCCCACCCCACTCCGCACCCCGACGCCATGGCCGAACCTCTTCTCATTGCCAAGCATGGCACCACCGAATGCCATCTGCTGCCCGGCCTGGCCAACCGCCACGGCCTCATCACCGGTGCCACCGGCACGGGCAAGACGGTCACCCTTCAGACGCTGGCCGAAGGCTTCTCGCGCATCGGTGTGCCGGTGTTCATGGCCGACATCAAGGGTGACCTCACCGGCATCAGCCAACCGGGCAGTATCGGCGACAAGCTGGCGGCCACGCTCAAGGAGCGTGACCTTCCGCTGCCGGAGCCCCTGGCCTGCCCCACCACCCTATGGGACGTGTTCGGCCAGCAAGGCCACCCGGTGCGCGCCACGGTGTCCGACATGGGCCCGCTGCTGCTGGGCCGCATGCTCAACCTGAACGAGATCCAGCTGGGCGTGCTCAACCTGGTTTTCAAGATCGCCGACGACAACGGCCTGCTGCTGCTCGACCTCAAAGACCTGCGGGCCATGCTCCAGTACGTCGGTGACAACGCCAAGGAATTCACGACAGGGTACGGCAATATCAGCGCCGCCAGCGTAGGCGCGATCCAACGGGGCCTGTTGCAGATCGAGCAACAAGGCGGCACCCAGTTCTTCGGCGAGCCCATGCTCGACATCAACGACCTCATGCAGACGGTGGACGGGCGAGGCGTCGTGAATATCCTGGCCGCCGACAAGCTCATGAATTCGCCGCGCCTGTATGCCACCTTCTTGCTGTGGATGCTGTCGGAACTGTTCGAGCAGTTGCCCGAGATCGGCGATCCGGAAGTCCCCAAGCTCGTCTTCTTTTTCGACGAGGCCCACCTGCTGTTCAACGAAGCGCCCAAGGTGCTCGTCGAGCGCATCGAACTGGTGGTGCGGCTGGTGCGGTCCAAGGGCGTGGGCGTGTATTTCGTCACCCAGAACCCGCTCGACATTCCCGACAGCGTCCTGGCCCAGCTGGGCAACCGCGTGCAGCACGCGCTGCGCGCCTTCACACCGCGCGATCAGAAAGCGGTGAAGGCCACGGCCGCCACCATGCGCCAGAAACCGGGCCTGGACATCGAAACCGCCATCACCGAACTGGCGGTGGGCGAGGCGTTGGTGAGCTTCCTGGACGCCAAGGGCCGGCCCAGCGTGACCGAGCGCGTGTTCGTGCTGCCCCCCGCCAGCCAGTTGGGGCCCATCACGCCCGCCCAGCGCCAGGCGTTGCTGGCCGGTTCGCTCGTCGCCGGCGTGTACGAGAAAGCCGTGGACCGTGAATCCGCCTACGAAAAGCTCCAGGGCCGCACCGAAGCCGCCGCCACGGCGCCCGCCGGCTCCAAGGGGGGCACCACCGACGGTGCGGGCGGCGGTGTAATGGGCGGGCTGAACGACGTGCTGTTCGGCTCGACCGGCCCACGCGGCGGCAAGCACGACGGGCTGGTGCAGACCATGGCCAAATCCGCCGTGCGCACCATGGGCACCTCGCTGGGCAAGGAGATCCTGCGCGGCGTGCTGGGCAGCCTGTTCGGCGGCCGCAAGCGCTGATGAATCCGCCCTCGCCAGAAAAACCAAGGAACCCTGCCATGATCGACCTGCACTACTGGACCACGCCCAACGGCCACAAGATCACGATGTTCCTCGAAGAGGCCGCATTGCCTTATCGCGTGCGGCCCGTGAACATCGGCCGGGGCGAGCAGTTCCAGCCCGACTTCCTGCGCATCGCACCCAACAACCGCATTCCCGCCATCGTGGACCATGCGCCCAAGGGCGGCGGCGAGCCCATTTCGGTGTTCGAATCCGGCGCCATCCTGCTGTACCTGGCCGACAAGACGGGAAAGTTCGTTCCCCAGGACCTGCGCGGCCGCACCGAAGCCCTGCAATGGCTGTTCTGGCAGATGGGCGGCCTGGGGCCCATGGCGGGGCAGAACCACCACTTCACGCAATATGCGCCGGAGCCCATCGCCTACGCGATCGACCGCTACGTGAAGGAAACCGGGCGGCTGTATGGCGTGCTGGACAAGCACCTGTCCGATGGGCGCGAGTACATCGCCGGCACGTATTCCATCGCCGACATGGCCTGCTACCCCTGGATCGTGCCACACGAGCGCCAGCGGCAGAATCTCAAGGACTTCCCGCATCTGGCGCAATGGTTCGAACGCATCCGCGAGCGCCCCGCCACCGTCAGGGCGTACGACCTGGTCCAGCGCATCAACACCGCCCCCACCGTGGACGAAGACGCGAAGAAGGTGCTGTTCGGGCAGGACGCCAGCACCGTGCGGCGCTGAACCGCCAGCGCCTTCCAGCAGCGGCTTCAGACCCGGTCGCTGCGCGCCAGGTGGCTTTCCAGCCTGCGCAGCGCGCCGGTCAGCGCGAGCGTCATGATCCAGTAGGCCAGGGCAATCGCCAGATACGGCTCCCAATAGCGCGAATAGGCCCCGGCCACGGTGCGCGCGGCATAGGCCATCTCGGCCAGGCCGATGGCGGAGATCAGCGAGGTGTCTTTCAGCAGCGCAATCGCGTTGTTGCCCAGCGGCGGCAGCATGCGGCGAAAGGCCTGCGGCAGCACCACGTAGCGCATCACCTGCCCGGGCGTGAAGCCCAGCGAGCGCCCCGCATCGGACTGCCCGCGCGCGATCGACTGGATGCCCGCGCGGAACACCTCCGAGATGTACGCGGCGGAATTGAGCGTGAGCGCCACGATCCCCGAGATCAGCGCGCCATGCTCCTGCTTGAGCGTGCGCGCGAAGTCGCCCGTCACCAGCAGGCCCGACGTCGGATGGATGAACAGCGGCAGCACCGCGAAGTGCATCAGCAGGATCTGCACGAACAACGGCGTGCCGCGAAAGAAGCTCACATACACGGTGGATGGCCACCGCAGCAGATAGCGGCACACCCAGCTCAGCGGCGCATGGCGCGCCTGCGCCAGGCGGGCCAGCGCGAGCAACAGACCCCATGTGCCGCCCAGCAGCACGCACACCACCGTCACGCCGATCGTCATCCACGCGCCCTGGATGAACAGGTCCTTGTATTCCACCAGGATGTCCGGCCGGAACCAGCCACACCACTCAACAGGCTCCATGGCCTCTTCCTCTCATTGGTCGCGTCGGGCGCATAGGCGCCCGCAAAAACGGCCGCAGCGCGGCCGTGGTGTCATGCCGAAAAGCGGCGTGCCGATCAGCGATCAGCGTGGCTTGTATTCCTTGCCGAACCACTTCTTGTAGATCTCGTTGTAGCTGCCATCGGCCCGCACGGCGGCCAGGCCGGCGTTGAGCTTGTCCTGCAGCGCCTTGTCGCCCTTCTTGACGACAATGCCGAAGCCCTCGACAGGGAACGCGGGGTCTTCCACCGTCTTCAGCGCGGCGTTCTGCGCCACGCGGTAGGCGATCACGCCGTTGTCGCCGATGGCCGCATCCACGCCGCCGCCCGCCAGTTCGGAAATGATGAGCGGCGTGCTCTCGAAGCGCCGGATGTTCGGGCTGGTCTTGCCGAACTCGCGCGAGGCCACGTCGTCCGCCGTGGAGGCATTCACTACGGCGATCTTCTTGCCTGTCAGGTCCTTCAGCGAGGCCACGGAGCTCGCCTTGGGCACGGCGATCAGCTGCTGCGCGGCAAAGTACGGCTCGGTGAAGTCGTAGCTCTGGCGGCGCTTGTCGTTGATGGTCACGCCGGAGATCACCAGATCCACGTCGCCGTTGTTCAGTGCCGCGAAAATGCCGCTCCAGGGGGTGTTCACCACCTTGATCTTGAGCGACTGCTTCTTCGCGATGGCGTTGATGATGTCGATGTCGAAACCGACGATCTGCTTGTCCTTGTTCTCGAAGGCGAACGGCGCGTAGGTGGCGCTGGAGGCCACGGTCAGCTCGCGGTCCTGCGCGTGGGCAGCCAGCGGAGCGGTCATTGCGGCAGCCAGGCCAAGGCCCAGGGCGAAAAGGCGGCGGGAGATTTGCATGGGGAGATGGGGCGGGAAAGCCCGGAAACAGGACCGGGAAGTATATCGGCCGGCCCCCCGTGCCTTCCTTGCGGTGCCGCCCAACGCCGCCGTCGCACAGGTGACGGCGGCCTTGGCGCCAACCCGCCTAGAGTGCGCCGCATGACCGATACCACCGACCTCCCCGCCCTCACCTGTTTTTCGCTCGCCATCACGGACCAGGTGGCTCATCTGGTGCTGAACCGGCCGGAGGCCCTGAACACCATGCACCCGGCATTCTGGCGCGAGCTGGACACCGTGCTGGCGAGGCTGCACCGGTCGGGCGAGGCGCGCGCGCTGGTCATCAGCAGCACGGGCAAGCACTTTTCGGCCGGCATGGCGCTGGATACGTTCGGTGGCGCCATCGCCATGGACGACCAGAGCCCCGAAGGCCGCGCCGCCCTTTTCGACCTGCTGACCGACATGCAGGCCACGTTCACGCGCATCGAATCGCTGCGCATCCCCGTGATCGCCGCCATCCACGGCGGCTGCATCGGCGGCGCGGTGGACATGGTGACGGCCGCCTGCATCCGCTACGCCACGCAGGACGCATTCTTCTGCATCCAGGAGATCAACATCGGCATGGTGGCCGACGTGGGCACGCTGCAGCGCCTGCCCAAGCTGATTCCGCTGGGCATCGTCAAGGAGCTGGCCTACACCGGCCGGCGCCTGCCCGCACCGCGCGCCCTGGCCTGCGGGCTGGTCAACGAACTGTTCGACACGCAGGCGGCAATGCTGGATGCGGCCCTGGCCTGCGCCCGCGAGATCGCCGCCAAGCCGCCGGTCGCCATCTGGGGCACCAAGCAGGCCGTGCACTATGCGCGCGACCACTCGGTGGACGACAGCCTGCGCCAGATGGGCTGGCTGCAGGGTGCGATCTGGAGCAACCGGCATGTGGGCGAGGCCGTGGACGCGATGCGTGGCAGGCGCGAGGGCGCCTTTCCCGCGCTCGCGCCGCTGCAGCGATTCAGCGATGGAGAGTGAGCGATCGGTCCGCCCGGCCTGCGGGCTGCGACAGGCGGGCCTTTGCTATCAAATTCGATAGCTGCCTGCGCTTGCTGGGCTTACGCTGCAGCCCATTTCGGCGCTCCGCCGCTCGCTGGCGGGCTATGATGCGTGCTCTTTCCGATCCCGTCTACGCGAGGACACTGCCATGCCTACGCACATCCCGGCCCTGCCCACCTACACCGACGTCGCCGACGCGGCCCATCGGCTCCAGGGCGTCGCGCACCGCACGCCCGTGGCGCGCTCCAGCACGGCGGACCAGCAGTGCGGCGCCCAGCTCTTTTTCAAGTGCGAGAACCTGCAGCGCATGGGCGCCTTCAAGTTCCGCGGCGCCTACAACACCCTGGCGCAGTTCGACGCCACCCAGCGCGAAGGCGGCGTGCTGGCTTTTTCTTCCGGCAACCACGCGCAGGCCATCGCCCTCTCGGCCCGCCTGCTGGACATGCCCGCCCTGATCGTCATGCCCGAGGATGCGCCCACCGCCAAGATGGCCGCCACACGCGAGTACGGCGCCCAGGTCGTCACCTACAACCGGTTCACCGAAGACCGCGAAGCCATCAGCCACCGGCTCGCGCAGGAGCGCGGCATGACCCTGGTGCCGCCGTTCGACCATCCGCATGTCATCGCCGGCCAGGGCACCGCCGCCAAGGAGCTGCTCGAAGAAGTGCCCGACCTCGACTACCTGTTCGTGTGCCTGGGCGGCGGCGGATTGCTGTCCGGCAGCCTCCTGGCCGCGAAGACGCTGGCCCCCGACTGCCAGGTGATCGGCGTGGAGCCGGCCGCCGGCAACGACGCCCAGCAATCGCTGCGCGCCGGCCGCATCGTGCGCATCGACACGCCCCATACCATCGCCGACGGCGCGCAGACCCAGGCGCTGGGCAGCATCACCTTTCCCATCATCCAGCGCGACGTGGCCGACATCGTCACCGCCACCGACGAGCAGTTGGTCCAGGCCCTGCGCTTTTTCGCCGAACGCATGAAGATCGTCGTGGAGCCCACCGGCGCCCTCGCCTTCGCGGGCGCCCTGCACGGCGGCGTGGACCTGCACGGCAAGCGCGTGGGCATCGTCGTGAGCGGCGGCAACGTCAACCTGGCGCGGTACGCACGCTTTCTGGCAGACTGATCCGCGCCCCGCGCCGCCCCTGCGCGGCGACGCACGCACCTTTTCTTTCCCCTGCCCCTGCAGACCGGTTTTCCAGCTTTTCACTTTCCCAACAAGAGGCCCCAGCCCATGAGCAATGTCCACGTCATCACCCATCCCCTGGTCCAGCACAAGCTGACCCTGATGCGCAAGAAGGACGCCAGCACCAACAGCTTTCGCCGCCTGCTCGGTGAACTCAGCACCCTGATGGCCTACGAGGTCACGCGCGACATGCCGCTGCAGGACGTGCAGATCGAAACCCCGCTGGAAACCATGACGGGCCAGGTGATCGACGGCAAGAAGCAGGTGCTCGTGTCCATCCTGCGCGCCGGCAACGGATTTCTGGACGGCATGCTCAACGTGATCCCGGGCGCCCGCGTGGGCCACATCGGCCTGTACCGCGACCCGCAAACCCTCCAGCCGGTCGAGTACTACTTCAAGATGCCTTCCGAGATGGAAGAGCGCGACATCATCGTCGTGGACCCCATGCTCGCCACCGGCAACTCCGCCGCGGCCGCGGTGGACCGCCTGAAGAAACTCAACCCCCGCTCGATCAAGTTCGTCTGCCTGCTGGCCGCACCGGAAGGCGTAGCCACCTTGCAAAAGGCCCACCCCGACGTGCCGATCTATACCGCCGCGATCGACCGCGAACTGAACGACCACGGCTACATCCTGCCCGGGCTGGGCGATGCGGGCGACCGGATCTTCGGGACGAAGTAACCCACGCCACCGTCACAAAAACCCTGGGACGTCGCCCCAGGGTTTTTGTTTATGCGCGATTCAGGTTTACTGCCAATGCGCGGCAATGACCTTCCATTGGCCGTCCTGGGCTGCTGCCCAGCCCTTGGCATCGATGCCTGCAGGCGGTGCAAACTGTGCCATCGCGTTCGCCAGCAATCGGGCCTGGCTGTCCAGTGAAGCGGAGGCGCCATCCGCCTCGATCGATTGAAACAACGGCTTCCACTGAACGCCTGCGGATAGCTCCAACGGCGCAATGCCCCAGTCGAGCGGCGTCACCGTGCTGACCGATGCTTCTTTTTCCAGCGGCTTCAGCGCCACGAAGTCGGCATCGTCCAAATCCGTGAACAGATAGGGCTTGTTGGTGCCGGACATGCCGGCAACGCCATCGTCGAACACGTAAGGCCTTTCGCTGTTCAATTCCGTCGAATCGTTGGCAATCATTGCGTCCTTGCCTGCTTGTGATGTGGACGCAGCCGCCAGCTGGTTTTGAATCACTGCCAGATCCCAGGCTGTGCCATCAGCGAACTGGAACCGCTGCACAGAACTCTCAATCGCCACCGGGTCGCCGTTCTGGAAGAACCCGTTGATGACCACCTTATCGGCTGTGCCAGCAATCGATACCTCCAGCGCGCCATTGGATTCATAGCGCTCCTGGTCATAAACCCGGCTCAGCGTCACATCCGAGGCCAGCACGCCATCCTTGAATTGCAGCACACCGATGTTGCCGTCGTTGGCCTTGCGCTCGATCACGTCCTGGCCATCGCCCTTGCCGAACCGGTACGTGTTCGCACCTGCCCCGCCATTGAGCCGGTCGTTACCTGCCCCGCCGTCCAGCGTGTCGTTGCCGCCCGCGCCGTAGAGGGCATCGTCGCCTCCATTGCCCTGGATCGTGTCGTTGCCGGACGTGCCAACGATGGTGTCGGCGGCATTGGTGCCCGTGAGCATCCGTTGCGTCATCGCCGCCAAGTCCCATACCGTGCCGTCGGCGAACTGGATCTGCTGCACCGAGCTGTCCGTCGCCACTGGATCACCGTTCTGCACGTTACCGAAAAACCCGTTGACGACCACCTTGTCTTTCGTGCCGGCGATCGACACCTCCAGCGCGCTGTTGTACAAGGAACGATCGGTGTCATACACGCGACGCAGGATCAGTTCCGAGGCCTGCACCCCTTCCTTGAACTGCAGCACGCCGGTCTTGCCGTCATTGGCCTTGGTTTCGATCACGTCCTGCCCGTCACCCTTGCCGAAGCGGTAGGTGTTGGCACCCGCTCCACCATTGAGCCGGTCGTTGCCTGCCCCGCCGTCCAGCGTGTCGTCGCCCGCCGCGCCGTAGAGGGCATCGTCGCCCCCGTTGCCACGGATCGTGTCGTTGCCGGACGTACCGACGATGAGGTCGGCTCCATCGGTGCCCGTGAGCATCCGTTGCGTCATCGCGGCCAGGTCCCATACCGTGCCGTCGGCGAACTGAATCTGCTGCACCGAACTGTCCGTCGCCACCGGATCACCGTTCTGCACGTTACTGAAAAAACCATTGACGACCACCTTGTCGCTCGTGCCGGCGATGGACACCTCCAGCGCGCTGTTGTACAAGGCCCGTTCCGTGTCATACACACGGCGCAGGATCACCTCCGAGGCCTGCACCCCGTCCTTGAGCTGCAGCACGCCGGTCTTGCCGTCATTGGCCTTGGTTTCGATCACGTCCTGCCCGTCACCCTTGCCGAAGCGGTAGGTGTTGGCCCCCGCTCCACCATTGAGCCGGTCGTTGCCTGCCCCGCCGTCCAGCGTGTCATCGCCCGCCGCGCCATACAGGGCGTCATCGCCTCCATTGCCGTGGATCGTGTCGTTGCCGGACGTGCCAACGATGGTGTCGGCAGCATTGGTGCCTGTGAGCATCCGTTGCGTCATCGCCGCCAGGTCCCATACCGTGCCGTCGGCGAACTGAATCTGCTGCACCGAACTGTCCGTCGCCACTGGATCGCCGTTCTGCACGTTACCGAAAAACCCGTTGATGACCACCTTGTCGTTCGTGCCAGCGATCGATACTTCCAGCGCACTGTTGTACAAAGAACGATCGGTGTCATACACGCGACGCAGGATCAGCTCCGAGGCCTGCAACCCTTCCTTGAACTGCAGCACGCCGGTCTTGCCATCGCTGCCGTCGCGCTTGAACGCGATGGTGTCCTGGCCATCGCCCTTGCCGAAGCGGTAGGTGTTGGCCCCAGCCCCGCCATCGAGCCGGTCATTGCCCGTACCGCCGTCGAGCACATCGTCGCCTGTCGCACCGTCCAGCAGGTCGTCACCCGCACCGCCGTACAGCACGTCATCGCCAGCCGCGCCGTATAAGACGTCGTTGCCTCCATTGCCGTGGAGCGTGTCGTTGCCGGACGTGCCGACGATGGTGTCGGCGGCATCCGTGCCGTTGAGCATCCGCTGCGTCATTGCGGCCAGGTCCCATACCGTGCCGTCGGCGAACTGGATCTGCTGCACTGCGCTATCCGTCGCCACCGGATCACCGTTCGCCACGTTCTGAAAGAACCCGTTGATGACCACCTTGTCGTTCGTGCCGGCGATCGACACCTCCAGCGCGCCGTTGTAGACGGACCGCTCATAGTCATAGACCCGACGCAGAACCAGCTCCGAGGCCTGCACGCCGTCCTTGAACTGCAGCACGCCGATGCTGCCGTCGCTGGCCTTGCGTTCGATCACGTCCTGGCCATCGCCCTTACCGAACCGGTAAGTATCTGCGCCTACTCCGCCGTTCAGCCGATCGTTGCCCGCCCCGCCGTCCAGCGTGTCGTCGCCCGCCGCGCCGTAGAGAACATCGTCGCCCCCGTTGCCACGGATCGTGTCGTTGCCGGACGTACCGACGATGAGGTCGGCTCCATCGGTGCCCATGAGCATCCGCTGCGTCATCGCGGCCAAGTCCCACACCGTGCCGTCGGCGAACTGGAAGCGCTGCACTGAACTGTCGGTCGCCACCGGGTCGCCATTGCCGTTCTGCACGTTATCGAAAAACCCGTTGATGACCACCTTGTCGTTCGTACCAGCGATCGACACCTCCAGCGCGCCGTTGTGCACGGACCGCTCATAGTCATGGACCCGGCGCAGAACCAAGTCCGAAGCCTGCACGCCCTCCTTGAACCGCAGCACACCGATCTTGCCGTAGTTGACCTTGCGCTCGATCAGATCCTGCCCATCCCCCCTGCCAAAGCGATAGGTGTTGGCGCCGGCCCCGCCGTTGAGTCGGTCGTTGCCTGCCCCGCCTTCCAGCATGTCATCGCCCGCACCACCGTACAGCTGGTCATCGCCTGCACCGCCCTTCATCTGATCGTACGCATCCCCGGCCAGGAAGGTGTCATTGCCCGCGCCGCCCAGGTAGAGGTCGTTGTGGGCCGTTCCCGGAGCAGCACCGGACAGGACCATGCCCGCCAATTCGCCGCGCAACGCATCGCCCGCCGGCAGGGCATCGATCCACTGCGCCAGCGTGCCCAGCCCGTCAAAGCCCACGGCGGTGAGCAGGTTTCCCTGGTAACGGGTCAGTTCCACCAGATCGATCAGCCCCTCACGCTCGCTGCCCGCCTTGCGGGCATCCAGCATGGCAGACAGCCCGCTGGTGTCGAAGCCGACGCCTTGGTCGTCAATGGTGATCGCCACACTGTCCAGGTAGGGCTTGAGGCGCGTTTGCACGACCAGCGCGCCATAGACGCTTTCGCGCAGTTCGTCATAGCTTTGGTTGAGCAAGACGGCCTGCGGGGCGGACAGAGTGGCTGCATAGCGACTGACGGGGTCTGCCGCAGCGCCCACGCCACCGCCACTGCCTGGGGCCCCCAAGCCGCCGCCGCCACCGCCACCACCGGAGCTGTTCGTGCTTGAAATCTGAATGAACTTGGTGCCGTTGAAGACCTCCAGCACGTTCAGTTTCCTGAGCACGGCCTGACTCTCTGCCGCCGAAAGCTGTTTGTCATCCGTCGAGATGCTCAACGTAGCCTGCGACGCCCCAAACATCGGGTCCCGAGGTCCCGTCACCAAGCCGCCTTCGCTATACACCAGGTAGTAAAAACCAATGTCGGTCACCCGCTTGCCCGAGGTATCGGCCCATTGCGTCAGCAGATCGTCCACGAGCGCCAACTGGGCATCTCGGGTGGCGCCTGCTGCAAAGGCAGCCACCTGGGTTTGCAGGCTCTGCGCCGCCTCGCCGGGCAAGCTCATGGCCTCGCGCAGATCGCGCACCCAGCCGCTGCCGCCCATCTGGGGCAAGGCACCAGCCGCAGCCGTGACAGCTGGGTCGTCGGAAAACTCGCGGTAGAAATTATTGGAGGCCAGCAACAGGCTGCCGGTGACCTCGGCCACGCCACTGAGGCCGGTGGTGCCGTTGGTGCGGGTGAAACTGCCGCTGAAGGGCTGGGTATTGCCGTTGCCCAGATTCACATTGCTGGCGGTGCCCGCCACGCCGATGCTGGCGATGCCCAAATCGGCCAGGGTGTGCATCTCGCCTGCTTGGGAAATCCCATCCTGGTTGATGTCCTTCCAGATGCGCAGCTGCGAATACACCGCATCGTTGGCGTCGATCACCTTGTCGCCGTTGCCGTCCTCTGCGGCCAGGGCTTCGTAGCCATTGGCGTAGGCGAGCGTTTGGCCGTAGCTGTCCACGGGTTTCAAGGTCTGGTCGCCGAACAGTTCGCGCCCGGAGTCGATGACCCCGTTGCCGTTGCGGTCCAGCACGACGAGGCCGTCGTCGCCCTTGATCCAGCCGGTGGCGTTGCGCGTGCCGTCGCCGTCGTGGTCGAAGAGGATGGGGCGGGCGGGGTCGATGCCGACGGCTTCGATGCCGTCTCCGTCCAGGTCCAGGACCAGCGGGTCTCGGGGAGTCGTCCAGCTTCGGGCTTCGTTGAAGCAGGTATTGACCGCAATGCCGACGTCATAAGGATCAATAAATCTAGGGAACCTCTCAAAACCCCTGTCTCAGCCACTTGGCGCGCTTACAAATCACGAGTTACGGCGTTCAAGCCTTGCAAATTCGGAAGTTTTGAGAGGTTCCCTCTAGTATCTGGCATCTCGGGGAATCTTCTCCTCATTTCCGCATCGAGGGCCTTCCAATCGGCATCGAGCATCATGCCTCGAGCAGTATTGAATTCCAGAACATAAGGATCGTCTAAAAAGCCGTCCGCTCTGCTGATATATCCATTTTTATCGTAGTGATAAACCAAACCAGGCTGGATATCCTTTTTGTAGGAAATGAGATTAAATGCAATATTGGAGCCTTTGAAAAGAAAAGCTCCTTGACTCCAATCCAAGCCCATCCCAGAGTTTCCTACCGCCTCTGCCGCTTGATCAGCGACGAAGCCAAGAGTCTCTCTTATCACCTCAAGATAGTTCATTTCAATCTTTCAGTTAAATCCATCTGGACAATTCTCCCGAACCATAGTCAATTTCGATGAAGTTTTATTTGCTAGAATTTGCTGCAATGGAATAATCATTGAAGGGGTTGATGATGGGCATGCGACCAGTATCATTTTGGCAGGAGGATCATTGATTATTTTTTCAGCAACAAGTAATGGCGATTCAAAAATCATCTCTTTGTACTTGTACCCTGACGATGCGATCCAAACTTTAGACTCATCATTTGATAAATTACATGACACCAGCAAACCGCCTAATCCTATAAAGATTACAGAGCGCAGGAAATTATGCCCATGTTTGCTACAAAGGTTTGAGCTCATTAATATTTTCTAATCCATGATTAAATGATTGAAAGAACTTTCATCGTCTTATCGAAACTGCATTCAGTACTCGAACTCTTTCATGTTGTAAACACCCTGGAAAGATTATTCAAGATCCACCTTCCTTTCCACGTTCTCGAAACCCGATTCAAAACCATGGCTGGTCAACCCGCAAGGCTTTGAAATCGGTTCCCGCTCGCAAGGCGCCTGGATTTTCTACGCTCCGAGAGGCATTTTTGGGGTCTTTTGCATGAAATCCCTCTCATGCCGGTGTATTGATTGCCTGTTTTGCTCTTCTTTTGATAGCAATTTCAGCATGTGCGCTAGCGACGCCGACAGCCCACATCGCCCCAATTTGATGCGCAAGGCATCACCCGGATGCGTCGCATGACGCTGTTCTCCAGCGGCTGCACGAGCTTGGTCCGGTCGCTCACGATGACCCGACCGGGCGCCAGGCGTGAAGGACCGACTAACCCGGGTCGTGTCATTTTTCACTCACTTCCAGTTCGCCGCCAGCACCGACTCCAGCCCACTCTGATAGTTGGCCGGCAGCGTCGTCTGCCCCGCCGCGGGCGGCGAGAACGACGCCATGGCCTGCACCAGGTTTTGCACCTGGCTGTTGGTGAGGCTCTTGCCGTCCCCCGCGTCGAACCGCTCCACCTGGTTCTTGGTACCGGAATACCAGTCGGTCACCATGAATTTGTCGTTCGTGCCGATGACGCTCACCTCCAGGTTGTTTCCTGACTTGCGGAACCACAGTTGGCGCGACGAGATGTCATTGGCGAACTTCGCGATGTCCTGGTTGCCGCTGGTGCTGTCGTTCTCCTGGATCGTGTCGAGGCCGTAGCCTCTGCCGAGCCAGTAGGTGTCGTTGCCCAATCCGCCGACCAGCGTGTCGGCCCCGGCCGCGCCGTCCAGGTAGTCCGCGCCCGCGCCGCCGGTCAGCGTGTTGGCGCCCGCGTTGCCCAGCAGCCGGTTGTTCAGCGCGTTGCCGGTGCCGTTGAGCGCGGACGATCCCGTCAGCGTCAGGTTCTCCACGTCGCTGCCCAGCGTGTAGGCGATGGAGGACTCCACGGTGTCCGTGCCGCCGTTGGCGCCTTCCGTCACGGTGTCGCTGGCGTTGTCCACCACGTAGACGTCGTCGCCTGCGCCGCCGCCCATCGCATCTGCACCTGCGCCACCGTCCAGCCGGTTGGCCCCGCTGTTGCCCGTCAGGGTGTTGGCCAGGGCGTTGCCGGTGCCGTTGATGGCGGCCGTGCCGGTCAGCGTGAGGTTCTCCACGTTCGCCGCGAGGGTGTGGGTGATGGAAGACTCCACGGCATCGGTCCCGCCGTTGGCGGCCTCGATCACCGTGTCGCCCGCGTTGTCCACCACGTACACGTCGTTGCCGGCGCCACCGCTCATCGCGTCCGCACCCGCGCCGCCGTCCAGCCGGTTGGCCCCGCTGTTGCCCGTGAGGGTGTTGGCCAAGGCGTTGCCGGTGCCGTTGATGGCAGCCGTGCCGGTCAGCGTCAGGTTCTCCACGTTCGCCGCGAGGGTGTGGGTGATGGAAGACTCCACGGCATCCGTCCCGCCGTTGGCGGCCTCAATTACCGTATCGCCCGCGTTGTCCACCACGTACACGTCGTTGCCGGCGCCACCGGTCATCGCGTCCGCACCCGTGCCGCCGTCCAGACGGTTCGCACCGGCATTGCCCACGAGTGCGTTGGCAAGCGCATTGCCCGTGCCGTTGATGGCGGCCGTACCGGTGAGGGTCAGGTTCTCCACGTTCGCTGCGAGGGTGTAGGTGACGCTGGACAGCACCGTGTCGATGCCCGCGTTGGCAGCCTCCACCACCTTGTCGGAGGCGTTGTCGACCACGTAGGTGTCGTCACCGCCCAGGCCCGTCATCGTGTCGGCGCCCGCGCCGCCGTCGAGGGTGTCGTTGCCGCTGGTGCCGGTGAGGGTGTCATTGCTTGCGGTGCCCGTGATCGTGCTGGACTGCACGGTCACTGCAAAACGGTGGGTGGCTTTGGCGCCTGCCTTGTCGGTCGCGGTGAGGGCGATATTCACGGTGCCTGCCGGCGTGCTCGTGCCCGTGGTACGAAAGACTTCCTGGACAGGGTCGAAACTCAACCAAGACGGCAAGGCACTGCCATCCGTGAGCGTTGCGGAGTAGGTCAGCACATCGTCATAGTCCTCGTCATAGAACATCGATGGAGGCAACCAGAACTCCCAGGCCGCGCCTTGTTTGAATGTCTGCGCCGCCAGAGTGCCCGTGGCGACCGGAGCATCGTTCACGGCTGCCACCCTCAGCTCGAAATTGATCTGGGCAGAAGCGCCCGCAGGATCTTTGACAACCACCTGCAAGCCGCGCACGCCACTATCGTCGCCGGTCGGCGTGCCGCTGAAAGTGCGGGTGGCCGCATCAAAGCGCATCCACGAAGGCAATGGCCCACCATCCGCAGCCCTGGCGCTCCAGACCATCGCAGCGCCCTCCGGGTCGGCAAAAGTATCCAGGGGCACCGTGAACGACCAGGCAGCATCCTCCGTGGCGTTCTGGGTCGCGATCGCATGCGATATCACTGGTGCCTGATTGGACGCGGCAATCGCCTGTGCGAAGTCGGCCATGGCATATGTCTGGCCATTCCACTCCACGCGGAAATCGCCCGACAGTTGGACCGTATCGGTACGTGAGTAACGCAGCGTCCACCGTCCCTCTTCATCGCTCCAGTTCAACCGCATGTCTGCCAACGCTCCACCCGTCAACCGCACCGTGTTGGTGCCGTTGCGGTCGTCCACCCGGCTGATGACGCCCGCGTCGTCACCCGGTGCAAAGACGTAGACATCGTTTCCAGCGCCACCGGACATCTCGTCCTGGCCCGCGCCGCCGACGATCTGGTCGTCGCCATTTCCACCGTCCAGGCGGTCGTCGCCAGCGTCCCCCATCAAGGTGTCATTGCCATCGTTGCCATAGATCGTGTCATCGCCATCTCCGCCGTGGACCGCATCGTCTCCGGCAAAGGCCCACATCGCATCGGCCCCCGCCGTCGGCAACAGCGCCCGGGCCATGATCTGCTCCTGATTCCATACAGTGCCATCCGCGAAACGGATGAACTCGATGGCATCGCCTTGCCGCAAATTCCCATCGGCATTGAACATGTTGGCCACTTCCAGGGTTTCACCGCTGGATAAGGCCATCGTCAATCGCCGGTTGCCATTCCGGATGGTCACATCGGCAGGCGCAATGCCTGTCCCCAACTCGATCGTGTCGATTCCGCCGCTGTCCTCGATGTAGTCCTGGCCGCTGCCCACGCCAAAGCGGTACGTGGTGTCGCTTTCATAGCCGTAGAGGAAGTCGCGCCCCGCCCCGCCGATCAGCACAGCGGCACCGGTGGCGCCGGCATACAACAGGTCATCTCCGGCCCCGCCATCCAGCAAATCGTCGCCGCCACCGCCACGCAACACGTCGTTGCCAGCCCCTCCCAGCAGAACATCCGCCCACTCGTCGCCGGACAACTTGTCGTTGCCGGCACCGCCGTCCACCCTGGAGCCGGCCACGACCGTCTGCAGTTCATCGTCGCCGGCCGTGGTCTTCACGGCAGCGGCCAGAAGGTCGGCAGAGGTCATCACCGTCCCGTCGGCAAACGCCAGGGATTCGATGGCGCCGCCCTGCAGGCCCACTCCGCCCTGACCGGCGAACGTCACCGCCAGCAAGTCACCAGAACGGCGTACCGTCAGATCGCTGGCCGACAGGCCGGACATGAACTCGATGCGGTCCACGCCCCCCGCATCCACGATGGTTTCGTTGGCCCCCTCGAAATCGCCCGCCGCAAAACGGTACACGTCGTTGCCCAGGCCACCATCCAGCACGTCGAAGCCGGTGCCGCCGACCAGGATGTCGTTGCCATCTCCACCGCTCAGCCGGTCGTTGCCTGCTCCACCCTCCACCGTGTCGTCGCCCCCGTCGGCGAAGATCGTGTCTTCGCCATCGCCCCCGTCGATCAGGTCATTGCCGTGGTACTGCGCGTCGATGGCATACCGGGCCGCATTGCGGTCCCCGCTGTACTGGTCGCCATAGATGGTGTCGTTGCCCCGGCCGCCCAGCAACACGTCCGCACCACCGCCGCCCAGCAGAAAATCATTGCCCTCGCCCCCGTCCAGAAAGTCCGCGGCATGGAACTGTCCGGGAATCCACAGCAGGTTTTCCCCGCTGGATGAGGCATAGCTGTTGGTGTCACCGAACAGTTGGTCGTCCCCATCACCGCCGAACAACTGGTCTTCGCCCACGCCACCCGTGAGGATGTCCTTGCCCGCCTCGCCCATGAGGGTGTCGTTGCCCCGGAACGTGTAGCCCTGGATCATTTCACCCACCACGGTGTCGCCCTGCGTGTACACGCCATCGCCGTACAGGATGTCAGCGCCCTCGCCCCCCATCAGCAGATCGTCCCCCTCCATGCCGCTGATGGTGTCGTTGCCACTGCCCCCAAACAGCACGTCGCCGCCCATGCCCGCACGGATCGTGTCGTTGCCCGCTCCGCCGTCCACGAAGTCGGAACTGCCAGCGTCCGCCGCATCGTGGTTCTGCGAAACCATGCCGTACACGGAATCGAAGGAGCCGCCGCCCAGCACTGCCGAGTACTCGCCCACCTCGGCGGAGAACAGATAGTCATTGCCGTCGCCGCCCTCGATCACGTCGCTGCCGTAGCCGGTAAGCACCACATCGTCGCCCGCGCCCGCGAACACGTGGTCTTCGTCCTCGCCCGCCTTCGGTCCCCAGTTCTGCAGGCCCGGCACCGTGAGCGACTCGTACGGCCGGCCGACGAAGATGCGGTCGTTGCCCGCGCCGGTCGCCACTGTCTGCCCGCCGTTGGAGTCGTCGGCATACACCCACTGGTCGGCACCGCTGGTGGTGGAATATTCCAGCGTGCCGTTGGACTGAGACAGGGGCGGTGTGCTGCGGTCGGCCGCGCGTGTGGGGTCGCCCGGCTGCGCGGCCAGCACCACCAGCGAGGTGTCGGTGCCGCCGGCGGCCTGGGGCTTGTCGGCCGCTTCCGCCAGGGTGAGGCCGAAGGCCCCCGCCCGGTAGTTGCGCACGGTGACCGTGCCCTGCACGGTCTTGTCGGTGGCCGAGGTGTACTTGGTGATGCGCAGGTCGGCGCCGCCCTGCCCGTTCGCCACCCGCGTGAACAGGAACTGCCCGCTGGCGTCCTCCCAGGCATCGTCCGAGCCGTAGCGCTTGACGGTGGCCAGGGGCATGGCCACGCCGTCGAATTCCAGCGTGCCGGAACCGTCCGCGTCCCACACGGTGTCGTTGCCGAACTGGCCGTTGAAGCGGTACACGTCCTTGCCCGCCCCGCCTTCCAGGTAGTCCGCGCCGCCCTTGCCGTCCAGCGTGTCAGCCCCGGCCCCGCCGTACAGGTGGTCGGCAAAGCCTTTGCCCTCCAGCATATCCGGATTGTTTCCGCCAAACAGGTACTGCACACGCTGCTCGTTGCTGGCGCCTGCGCCGACCAGGATGTCTGTACCGCTCTGCACATCGATGTAATGCAGGTTGCGCGATCCGGGCAGGATACCCGCCGCATCGGTCTGATTGCGTTGCATGACCACCATGAGCAACGCCGTGCGGTCAGCGAGCCAGTTATCGGAAAAAGTGGCGGGGTTGCTTGCCGTCCGGTCTGCTTGCCAACCCGCATAGTCGGCAGCGCGGCCGCTCTGCCAGAGGGCAGCCAATTCGTCATTTGCGCTTGCCGTGGTGCCACCAATGTAGAGAGGCGACAGGTCCTGCAAAGCGACCAGCGCCCCAAAATCGGTACGCGCCAAAGAGGCCAGGCTCTGGCTGACGGGCTTGATGCGAAGTTGGCCAGCCAGGTCTTTGAAAATGGGGTTGTCCTGCAAGTCGGCCAGCGTAGCGTGGTAGGTCGTCCGCGAAGCGGCGCTGCTGCTCACGTCGCCGATGGGCAGTCGCTCCACATTGGGGCCGGCCAGGGCACGACGGAGGCCGTCGAATACGCCCTCTATGGAACCCTGCATCTTGTTGTCGCCCGCTTTGAGCAGGGCATTGAGATCGGCAATGGTGAACGCCGGGTCCAGCTTTTCCAACGCGGCGCCCAGGGCCAGCACGTCGGTCTGCTTGTACATGTAGTGGTTGGCGATTCCAACACCTCCCTCTTGGTACAGGTCTATGCGCTGGCCCTGCTGATTGAAGTAGAAACTGTTGGTCGTGACGTTCAGGCCGTTGGCGGCAAAGTAGTTGCTTTGTTCTGTACCATTGGGAAAACGCCCCAGGCCATAGCTCGGGCCGATAAGGCTTTGCAAGTTGTTGAAGGCCCTTTCACTGCCAAGAGCAAAACCCGCACTGTTAAAGGTGCTGGTGTGTCCAACATGGGCCTCGCTCCCAAACAATCGGGTAAATGCAGTGGCCAAATAGCCACCCAAGCTGTGACCATTGACCTCCGTGCCCTGCGCAAGATCTGCGGCCGAGACAAGACCGGCGCCCGGTACGTCACTTGCGGCACTAACGAAGCCGCTGACAGCATCCACGGTGTGGCCAATCTGGCGGGCCATTTGTCCCACCGGCGTGGTGATCTTCAGCCACCAGTTGGCCATGTCGATGACTTGCTGCCCGGCATTACCGGTGAGCGCTAACACCACGTCGGTCAAGAAATCTTGCAATCCAGTGGTGCCCTGCATAGACACATAGATTTTTCCGCTTGCGTTTTCTCGCCATACCGTGGCGTCGAAGCCCGAGGTAACAGCGTCATCATTTTCGATATGAGTCACTACCGTGAAGTTATCGCCTAAGTATTTGGCGAGGGTAGGAGTCATTCGATCTTTAAATCCAACAAGATTTTCAAGACTACTCCCAGTTAATCCATTAATGTTATTTGAATTCAGCGCATACGTTGCATCAGCCAGCAATGCATCAGTAAAAATATTTGATATTTTTGACATGTTTTTCAGTTAACCAAAGTAATATTGTTTTTTGAAAAAATGGAATCTCGATCCAAGTAATCAACGGGACAACCACCTGGGAAAAAAATGGGATGGCGTGAACCCATGTTCAGCGGCGAATACCGCATCAGCCATCCACCAAAAGCGAAATAAGCTTTATGTTGAATCACAATTTCATTGCTATCAACGTCTCTATAAAACCAGTCTTCCACGGTGCCCGGCATAATCATTCCATACAACGGCCGTTTTATTCCGACGTCAAGTCTCACTCGTTTACCTTGCGCTTTTGATACATTTGCGCTCTCAATGCCATTCGCCCTGCACAGCGCTTCAAATTGGTACTTTCCAATGACCTCATCCACTAACGGAGAAGCTAGTAGAAGAAATAATATTACAATCCTTACTGCGCTTCGCAAAGACGGGTTAGGCACTAGGTTGCCTAGATGCTTTGCTAGCCATATACAGCCGCAAAGAAACATCCCAAAAATCACTAAAAATATCAAACCGCTCATGCCATGTTACTCCAGTTAATTATTTGCATTGACCTGCCCCCGGGCTTTGCCGGTCAGGGCCAAGTCGCCATCAATCAGAAAGTCCGTGACTTGTTGGGTGCCCCGCATGGAAACATAAATCTTGCCGCTGGGGTTCGGAGTGCCCTCTTCATTGTTCGCTCGCCAGACGGTCGCATCAAAACTGCTCAGGCCGGATTCGATTTGGGTGACTACGCTGAAGTTTTTGCTGATGCTCTCGGCAAGAGCCGGGGTCATTCGATCTCTGAGCGCGCCATTTAAGTTGATATTCGGATTTAGCCCACCCACATATGAAGCATCAGCCAATACCGCATTCATATATGCATTATTAATTTTTTGCATATTAGATCTCTCTTTTATTTTTGGTAATTTACTGATTAGGTTTTTTTACTTCAATAAAACCAATGGATTCAATAAAATTCTTATCAAAAACTCCATTAGGATGGCATTCCCCTTTGAAAGTAAGGGGTTCATGACCTGAGTCAAATCCGGGAAACAGTCGTCCGCCTTCAGCGTGAAACTGATCGAAACTGACGACAACTTTTCCTGTAGCTACATCTAGAAAACGAAATTCCAATTTCCTGACGCTAACAAATGTCCCTCCTACCTGCATTGAAGGTGTGACTACTTCATAAACTTGCTGTCCTCGTGGAAATCCGCTATTTACATGCACCACATTCGCTTTGCACAATCGCGCAAATTGCCATCCACCCACGATCTCATCGATCAAAGGCAACGGCATCAAAAAAGCAAAAATTAACCATTTGACCCACACACGCCATGGGCGGTCTGGCAACCATCTGGCGATTTTTTCAACAATCCATTTGAGAATAAATAACCACAGCACCACCAACGTAATAAATATCAAAGCACTCATACCACGACCCTCCAGTTAGTATTATTTTCCGCCAGCACAACATGCTGGAACATCTCGCACGCAATGCGCTGGCGTTCCTTCACGGGCTGGTTCGCGGCGGCGCTGCCGGGCGCGGCTTCGAGCGCGTATTCGTTCGCGCATCCGCCCGGGGCCAGCAGCAGGCACAGCAGGCTAGTGCGCAGCGGATTCATTGGTTGTCGAGAGCTCTGGTTCTTCTTGTCCATGGTTTTTTCCTTCCTTGGTTCTTGAATCGAATCGTTCTTACGCTCTAGTACTTATTGCCTTGAATGCTAATTTTCATATCACTAAGATGCCTATCGGCATTTCACGATTGCGTTCCCACCGAGATGGCCTGATCCCACAACACCGCCTGGGTCGCCGAAGCCGTTGCCGCAGTCCCCATCGCCGATGGCGCAAAGCCCGCCATGGCCTGCAGCAATTGCTGTGCGCTGCCTTCCAGTGCCAGCGCGAGGGGCTGCTCCAATGCGCTGCTCATGGAGGGTGACCACTCCAGCGGCTTGGTCGTTCCTGCACCATCCGTCACATCCGCCAGCAGCGCCGGCTTGGTGGACTCGAAGATCGCCAGCGCTTCGCTGTCGGTCGTATAGGGACGGGTGCTTTCCATGCTTGCTTCGCCCGCCGACCACTCCAGCGGCTTGGTGCGCTCTGAGAGCATTGCGTCCTGTGCTGCGTCTACCCCCAACTCGTAGGCGTAGGGGCGCATGCTCTCCACGCTGACGATGGTCTGCGAAGCCACCTCGGAGGCAACCCGTTCGCCCAGCACGCCGTTCTGGCCACGCGAGTGCAACGCCTCCAGGTTCCATTGCACGGTGTCTGCCGCAGTGGCCGTCGCCTGTGCAATGGAGGCATGCGTCAGCCGCGCTTCCTGCACGGCGGCCGAGAGCGCGGGTGCGGCAGCGGTGCCGCCAGCAGGAAGCACCACCGCGCTGGCGAGCTCAGCCGCAAGGGTGGACTCGACATAGTTTTCCTTCCAGGGCGTTGCTCCCTGGGTGCCCTGGAAGCGCCACGAGACGGCGGGGGCGTTCTGGTTGTTGTTGGTCATCAGGATTCCTTTCGTTTTTCAATGGATCTGTCAAACCCACGCCCATCGCCTCACAGCCGCGGCTGTGCGATGGCTCGCAGGAGGTGTTTCGTGGTACGGATACGCTGTGCTGCCTGTGCCACGTTGGAAGATGGCAACCGATGGCAGTCCCGTGCGTCCGTTGTGCCGTCAGCGTTCCCTCAAGCTCTCGCTGCCCGCCCGCTGGATGGGGCTGAGCAGGTATTCGATGACCCGCCGCTGCCCGGTCTTGATCTCCGCCGTCAGGTTCATCCCCGGCGCCAGCCGGATGGGCTTGCCGTCAACGTCGATATGGCTCTGGTTCAAGGTAATGAGCGCCGGGAAGATCGCGCCACGCTTTTCATCGGTGACGGCGTCCTGTGTCACCTTGTCCACCGTGGCCTTCACGGTGCCGTAGCGGGTGAACGGGAAAGTCTCCAGCTTGATGGCGACCTCCTGCCCAGGCGCCACGAAACCGATGTCCTTGTTCTCCAACGTCACCTCGGCGCTCACGCCGGCGCTGTCGGGCACGATCACCATCAGCGCCTGGGCCTGGGTCACCACACCGCCCTCGGTGTGGGCGGCGAGTTGCTGCACGGTGCCGGCAACGGGGGCCGTGAGCGTGGCAAGCCGCTCGCGCTGGGTGGCCTTGGCCAGCTCCTGGCCCGATTGCTGGCGCTTCAAGTCCGCCTGCGCCTGGCGATCGCTCAAAGCGCGGCGGGTTTCGGCCAGGTAAGCGCTGCGGGTTTGCTCGGCCTCGCGCAGCGCGGCCTGGGCCTCTTCCAGCCGGGCCTGCTGGGTGGCCAGGTCCCGCTCCAGTTCGATGCGCTCGCGCGTGCGGTCCTGGTTGGCGTGGCCCGACATGAAGCCCTGGTCCGCCAGGGCCTTGAAGTCCTGCTCGCGCTGGCGCGCGATGGGCACGGTGGCCTCCAGCTTGCCGATCATGGCCCGCACGGTGGCCATCTCCGCCTGGCGGCGCTGGCGCTCGGCGGCCAGCTTGGCCAGCCGCGCGGTGATGTCGCTCCACTCGGCCGCCAGGTAGGCATTGGCCTCAGCGGTTTCTTCCCGGCTCCATTCGGCTGGAAGGTCCTTTGCGGTCAAACGGGCCACCACCGCACTACCAGCAAGGTTTTTTTGCTCCTGATTCGATAGCATCTGCTGCAGTGCCCGGCTGCGCACCCATTCCGAATCTGCGGACCGCCGCGCTTCGTGGAAGCTGGCCTTGTCGGCCCGCGCGGCGGTGGGGTCCAACTCCAGCAAGGGCTGGCCGGCCTGCACGTGGTCGCCGTCCTTGACCAGGATGCGGCGGATGACGCTGTTCTCCAGCGGCTGCACGAGCTTGGTCCGGTCGCTCACGATGACCCGCCCGGGCGCCACGGCCACGATGTCGATCTTGCCGAAGATGGCCCACAGCAACGCGATCACGAACAGTGCCATCAGCACGAAGGCGATGCGCCGGGGCGCCGGGTGGACCGGCGTTTCCTGCAGGCTCAACGCGGCAGGCAAAAAGGCCTGCTCGTCCGCCAGGCGCGAAGGGCCTGCCAGTTCGGCCCGGTGCGCCCAGGCCGCACGAAAGACGGCGCGGTAGCGGCCCAGCAGTTCGATGACGGGGTGTCGCTGCGTTTGGGGTTTGGCGACGTGGGCACTTGCGGGGGCATTCGCAGGGGTATCCGAAGGCACGGCGGCGCTGGCGATCACGGTGTCCGTCATGCGATCGCCCCTTCGGCAGCGGGAGCGGCCTTGCTGCCATCCTGCATGCGCCACAGGTGGGCATACAGGCCTTGCTGGCGCTGGATGAGCGCATCGTGCGGCCCGGCCTCGACGATCTTGCCCTTGTCCATGACGATGATGCGGTTCGCGTGCCGCACGGCGCTCAAGCGGTGGGCGATGATGAGCACGGTGCGCCCTTGGCAGATGTGCGCCATGTTGCGCTGGATGATGGCCTCGCTCTCGTAGTCGAGCGCGCTGGTGGCTTCGTCCAGGATGAGGATGCGGGGGTTGGTGAACAGGGCCCGCGCGATGGCGATGCGCTGGCGCTGGCCGCCCGACAGGCTGCCGCCCTGCTCTCCCACCAGGGTGTCGTAGCCTTCGGGCAGCTCGCTGATGAAGTCGTGCGCGCCGGCCAGGCGGGCGGCGTGCACCACGGCTTCGATGGGCGCAGCGGGGTCGGCGATGGCTATGTTCTCGCGCACGCTGCGGTTGAACAGCAGGTTCTCTTGCAGCACCACGCCCACCTGGCGGCGCAGTTGGGCGGCATCGATGAGGCTGATGTCGATGCCATCGACCAGGATGCGGCCCTGCTCCGGCACGTACAGTCGCTGCACTAATTTTGTGAGGGTGCTCTTGCCGGAGCCCGAACGGCCCACGATGCCGATGACCTCCCCAGGCCGCACGTCCAGGCTCACACCGCCCAGCACGGGCGAGGCTTCGGGCCGGTAGCGAAAGTGCACGCCGTCCAGGGTGATGCGGCCCTGGATGGGGGGCAGCTGCGCGGCGCTGGAGGGCGGTACTTCGGTGCGGGTGTTGAGGATGTCGCCCAGGCGCGCCATGGAGATGCCGGTCTGCTGGAAGTCGGTCCACAGCTGGGCCATGCGCATGATGGGCTGGGCCACGCGCTGCGCGAACATGTTGAAGGCGACGAACTGGCCCACGGTGAGCTGGTTGTCCATGACGAGGTGGGCCCCGTACCAGAGGGTGGCGGCGTTCACCAATTTGCCGATCAGGTTGACGGCCTCGTGCGCCCAGGCGGCGACGTTCTGCGTCTTGAAGCTGGCGCTGACGTAGGCGGCCAGCTGGTTGTCCCAGCGGCGGGCGAACGAAGGCTCCAGCGCGCTGGCCTTGACGGTCTGGATGCCGGTGACGGTTTCCACCAGCATGGCCTGGTTCTCCGCGCCGCGCGCGAACTTGTGGTCCAGCCGGCGACGCAGCACGGGCACGATGGCCAGGCTCAGGCCGAAATACAGCGGCAGGCTGACCAGCACGATCAACGTGAGGGGCACGCTGTAGAACAGCATCACGGCGATGAAGATGACGGAAAACAGCACGTCCAGCACCACGGTGAGGGCGTTGCCGGTCAGGAAGCTGCGGATGTTCTCCAGCTCCCGCACGCGGGCCACCGAATCACCCACGCGGCGCGCCTGGAAGTACGACAGCGGCAGTTGCATGAGGTGGCGAAACAGCCGCGCGCCCAGTTCCACGTCGATGCGGTTGGTGGTGTGGCTGAAGACGTAGCCGCGCAGGCCGTTCAGCAGGCTCTCGAACACCACCACCACGACCAGGCCGATGACCAGCACGTCCAGTGTGGTCACGCCATGGTGGACGAGCACCTTGTCCATCACCACCTGGAAGAACAAGGGGCTGATCAGCGCGAAGAGCTGCAGCATGAAAGAAATCAGCAGCACCTCGCCCAGCAGCTTGCGGTGCTTGACGAGGCTGGGAATGAACCACGAGAAGTCGAACTTGGCCAGCTCGCCCGCCAGGCTGGCGCGGCTGGTGATGAGCAGCAACTCGCCGGTCCACCGCGCGGCGAAGTCTTCCAGGGATTCGATGGTGGGGCGGTTGCCGCCGGGGCCGGCGGAAGGGTCTTGCAGCAGCACACGCTGGCCGTTGCATTGCGCCAGGACGATGGCCCGCACCTCGCCGGCCGCGTTGCGCACCATGGCCAGGGCCGGCAAGGGGCTGAGGGCCAGCCGGTCAGTGGTGGTGACACTGATCTTGGCTTTCAGGCCGATGTGCTTGGCCGCGCGGACCAGATCCTGCAGCGTGGGTACCTCGCTGGGTTGCAAGCCCATTTGATGTGCGAGGGTGCCCGGATCGGCTGCCACATGGTGCATTCGGGCAACGAGGCAAAGGGCGGCGATGCCGCCATGTCCTCCCCTGTCGGTGATGGGATCCGCCGATCGGCGCTCCTCGGTTGATCCACCGGCCATTACCGACACATTAATCGCCACCATCACACACTTCCTGCCTATCGAAAGGCGAGGATGCTATACGACAAAATCTTGCAATGTTTATGTAGGACTAGCACCTATTCTCTTATTTTCCAAAAATAGTCACGCAAACAACAAATTACGCAATCGCATTGACTTTCCATCAATTTCGTTGCACCGCATCCACTTTCAAAAGCCCTGTTGGGCACGTATATTGCGTTACCCCGGCATCGATTCCTCGCATAGAAAGACGCTCCATGACCTCTCGCCGCCTCTTCACCGGCCGCCTGTTCTGCACCTCCCTGGCCATCTCCGCCACCCTGGGCCTGGCGCCCACGCTGGCCTTCGCGCAGGCCAAGCTGAAGGTGGCGGCGATCTACACGGTGCCCTATGAACAGCAATGGGTGAGCCGCATCCACAAGGCGCTCAAAGCGGCGGAAACGCGCGGCGAGATCGAATACAAGAGCAGCGAGAACGTGGCCAATGCCGATTACGAGCGCGTGATGCGCGAGTACGCCACGGGGGGCAACCAGCTGATCTTCGGCGAAGTGTTCGGCGTGGAGGCGGCCGCGCGCAAGGTGGCCAAGGACTTTCCCAAGACGGCCTTCGTGATGGGCTCCTCGGGCAAGCCGCAGGCGCCCAATTTCAGCGTGTTCGACAACTACATCCAGGAGCCGGCCTACCTGTCCGGCATGGTGGCGGGCGGCATGACCCGCACGAACAAGATCGGCATGGTGGGCGGCTTTCCGATTCCGGAGGTCAACCGCCTGATGCACGCCTTCATGGCCGGTGCGAAGGAGGTGAACCCGAAGGCCGAGTTCACCATCACCTTCATCAACAGCTGGTTCGACCCGCCGAAGGCCAAGGAGGCGACCTTCGCCATGATCGACAAGGGCGCCGACGTGCTCTATGCCGAGCGCTTCGGCGTGTCCGATGCCGCCAAGGAAAAGGGCAAGCTGGCCATCGGCAACGTGATCAACACGCAGGCCCAGTACCCGGACACGGTGGTGGCCTCGGCGCTGTGGCACATGGAGCCCAGCGTGGACCGCGCGATTGCGCTGGTCAAGGAAGGCAAGTTCGCCGCCGAGGACTACGGCCCCTATTCGATGATGAAGCACAAGGGCTCCGAACTCGCGCCGCTGGGCACGTTCGAAAAGAAGGTGCCGGCCGAGGTCGTGGCCAAGGTGAAGGCCAGGGAGGCCGACATTCTCGGGGGCAAGTTCACCGTGAAGGTGGACGACAGCCAGCCCAAGTCCACGGCAAAGTGATGCGCGCGCGCTGCGCCGGGCGGAGCACACCGCGTGGGTGAGCCCGCCGCCCGCCCGCCGTCCGCCGAGGCCGCGCCGCCCGTGCTGCGCCTTCGCGGCATCACGAAGCGGTTCGGCCCGCTGGTCGCCAACGACGGCATCGACCTGACCCTCGCCCGGGGCGAGGTGCTGGCGCTGCTGGGCGAGAACGGCGCGGGCAAGTCCACGCTGATGTCGATTCTGTTCGGGCACTACCGGGCCGATGCGGGGCACATCGAGGTCTTCGGCCAGCCGCTGCCGCCGGGCCAGCCCCGGGCGTCGCTCGCGGCCGGCATCGGCATGGTGCACCAGCACTTCACGCTGGCCGACAACCTGAGCGTGCTGGACAACGTGATGCTGGGCAGCGAGCCGCTGTGGCAGCCGTTCTCGCGCCGGGCCGCGGCCCGCGCGCGGCTGCTGGACGTCTCGGCCCGGTTCGGCCTGCCGGTGGCGCCCGATGCCCGCGTGGGCAGCCTTTCGGTGGGCGAGCGGCAGCGCGTGGAAATCCTGAAAGCGCTGTACCGCGGCGCCCGCATCCTGATCCTGGACGAGCCCACCGCGGTGCTCACGCCGCAGGAGAGCGAGGCGCTGTTCCACACCCTGGCCCAGATGGTGGCGCAGGGCCTGTCGATCGTGTTCATCAGCCACAAGCTGGGCGAGGTGCTGCGCGTGTCGCACCGCATCGCCGTGCTGCGGCAGGGCCGACTCGTGGCCGAGGCACCCGCGCGGGGCACCACGCAGGGCCAGCTCGCGCAGTGGATGGTGGGCCACGCGGTGGAGGTGGCGGCGCGCAGCCCGGCCCACGCGGTGGGTGCGCCGGTGTGCACCCTGGACGACGTGCGGACGCAGGCGTCGGCGCGGTCGGCGCACGACGCTCTGCGGGGCGTGAGCCTCACGCTGCATGCGGGCGAGATCGTGGCCATCGCGGGCGTGTCGGGCAATGGCCAGGTGGCGCTGGCCGATGTGCTGTGCGGCGTGCGCGCCCCCACGGGCGGCACCGCCACGCTGCTGGGCGCCCCGCTAGCCGCCCGGCCCACCCGTCTGGTGGCGCAAGGCGTGGCCCGCATTCCTGAAGACCGCCATGCCGTGGGCGTGGTGGGCGATCTGCCGGTGTGGGAGAACGCGGTGTCCGAGCGCCTGTCCAGCCGCTGGTTCTCGCGCAGCGCGTTCGCCGGCTTCTGGATACGGCGCGGCGTGGCGCGCCAGCATGCCCGGCGCGTGGTCGAGACGTTCGACGTGCGCGGCGGCGGGCTGGACGCGCCGGCGCGGTCGCTGTCGGGCGGCAACATGCAAAAACTCATCCTGGGCCGGGCCCTGCTGCCGCCGGGCGACGGAACGCAGCCGGCCCCCCGCCTGATCGTGGCGCACCAGCCCACCTGGGGCCTGGACATCGGCGCGGTCACGTTCGTGCAGCGGCAGCTGGTGGCGGCGCGCGATGCCGGCGCGGCCGTGCTGCTGATCTCCGACGACCTGGACGAGGTGCTGGCGCTGGGCGACCGCGTGGCGGTGATGCACGCCGGGCACCTGAGCGAGGCGCGCCCCGCCGAGGGCTGGACGCGCGAGGCCATCGGCCTGGCCATGGCCGGGGCAGACCCCGGCGGAGCCCGCGGCAGCGCCGACGCCGCACCGGCCACCGTGGCGCCCGCGCCTGAAAGCGACACCCCATGAGACTGGAAAAACGCGAGCGCACTTCGGCGCTGGCCTATGTGGCGGCCCCGATCGGCGCGGTGGCCTTCACCCTGCTGGTGAGCGCCCTGCTGGTGCTGTGGGCCGGCGCCCCCGTGGGGCGCACCTACGCGCTGCTGGCGCAGGGTGCGTTCGGCTCGGTGTTCGCGCTGACCGAGTCCTTGACGCGCGCCACGCCGCTCATCCTGACGGGGCTGTCCGCGGCCGTGGCGTTCCGCGCGCGGCTCTTCAACATCGGCGCGGAGGGCCAGCTGTATGCCGGCGCGATCGTGGCGGTGGCGGTGGGCGGCATGCACGGCGGCACCGGCCTGCAGTGGCCGGTGCCGGTGCTGTTCCCGCTCATGATGCTGGCCGCCGCGCTGGCCGGGGCCGCCCTGCTGCTGGGGCCGGCGCTGATGAAGGCGCGGCTCGGGGTCGACGAGGTGGTGACCACGCTGCTGCTGAACTTCGTGATGCTGCTGCTGGTGTCCGCCCTGCTCGACGGTCCCATGAAAGACCCCCTCGCCCTCGGCTGGCCGCAAAGCGTGGCGCTGCAAGGCGAGCTGGAACTGTCGCGCCTGGTGCCGCAGACGCGGCTGCACACCGGCCTGCTGTGGGCCGTGGGGCTGGCCGTGCTGCTGTGGGCGCTGCTCACGCGCACGGTGCCGGGTTTCGAGATCCGCGCGGCGGGGGCCAATGCCCGCGCGGCGGCGTTCGCCGGCGTGCCCATCACGCGCACGGTGGTGCTGGTGGCCCTGCTCTCGGGCGGCCTGGCAGGGCTGGCAGGCGCCATCGAGGTGGCGGGCCGCACCAGCTACGTGACGCTGGACATGTCGCCAGGCTATGGCTACAGCGGCATCGTGATCGCCATGCTGGCGGGCCTGCACCCGCTGGGCGTGGTGGCCGCGGGCGTCTTCGTGGCGGGGGTGCTGGTGGGGGCGGACAGCATGAGCCGCGCGGTGGGTGTTCCCACCTACATCGCCGACGTGATCGTGGCGGCCTCGCTGATCGCGGTGCTGGTGGCGGGGCTGCTCGCGCAGTACCGGGTGCGCTGGAAGTGATGCGGGAGCATGCCATGACCGGTTTCAAGCCGAATCGCCCCCATGCCCTATTCATAATTGCCCTTGATGCTACCAAATCAATAGCAAATGCATGGAAGGGCTGGGCAGTATGACCGAGCTGATGGACATCCTGGCCAACCCGGCGTTCTGGATCGCCACGCTGCGGGTGGCCACGCCGCTCGTCCTGGGCACGCTGGGCGTGCTGCTGTGCGAGCGCGCAGGCGTTTTGAACCTGGGCATCGAGGGGATCATGGTCGCGGGCGCCTTCACAGGCTGGCTCACGGTGCATGCCGGCCATGGCCTTTGGACCGGCGTGCTGGTGGCCGCGCTCACCGGGGCGGCCTTCGGGCTGCTGCATGCCTGGCTGACCGTGGGGCTCGCGCTGTCGCAGCACGTGTCGGGGCTGGGCATCACGCTGCTGGCCACCTCGCTCAGCTACTACGGCTACCGCGTGGGCTTTCCGAAGGTGACCACGCCGCCCACGGTCGAGCCGTTCGCGCCCATGGCCTGGTTGGGCATTCCCATCCTGTCGGCCCAGACGCCGCTCACGCTGCTGGCCCTGCTGCTGGTGCCGCTGCTGGCCTGGGTGCTGCTGCGCACCCCGCTCGGGCTGGCGGTGCGCATGGTGGGCGAGAACCCCCAGGCGGCCGAGGGCCAGGGCATTCCGGTGGCGGCCACGCGCACCGCTTCGGTGGTGGCGGGCTCGGCCCTGATGGGCGTGGCGGGGGCGTTTCTCACGCTGTCGGCGTTCAATGCGTTCTTCTTCAACATGGTGAACGGGCGCGGATGGATCTGCGTGGCGCTGGTGGTGTTCGCTTCGTGGCGGCCCGGCAAGGCGCTGCTGGGCGCGCTGCTGTTCGCCTTTTTCGATGCGCTGCAGCTGCGGCTGCAACAGGCGGGCGAAGCGTGGCTGCCGTACCAGGTGTACCTGATGCTGCCCTACCTGCTGTCGATCCTGGCGCTGGTGCTGGTGGCCCGCAAGGCGGCGTATCCGCAGGCGCTGATGAAGCCCTACCGCAAGGGCGAGCGGTAGCGAACCTCGGGCGACCGGACCCCTCTCCTCTCCCATAACATCGGCGCATGCCGACACCCCAGCCCCCGGACACCTTCGTCCCCATCGCCCCGGAGTCCCTGGCCACGCCGCGGCTGCGCCTTCGGCCATGGACCGCCGCCGACCGCGCGCCCTTCGCCGCGATGAATGCCGACCCGGCGGTGATGGCGCACTTTTCCGCGCCGCTGGCCCGCGACGCCAGCGATGCCATGGCCGACCGGATCGAGGCGCTGATCGCGCAGCGCGGCTGGGGTTTCTGGGCCGCGGATTGCCTGCAGGGCGACAGCGGCCCGCGCTTCATGGGCTTCGTAGGCCTGCACACGCCCTCGGCCGAACTGCCGTTCGCGCCGTGCGTGGAGATAGGCTGGCGGCTCGCCCGGCCCTTCTGGGGCCAGGGCCTGGCCAGCGAGGCGGCGCGCCTGGCGCTGCGGGCAGGCTTCGAAGACTTGGGCCTGTCGGAGATCGTGTCATTCACCACCCTGGGCAACCAGCGCTCGCGCGCGGTGATGCAGCGCCTGGGCATGCGCGAAAGCCCCACCGAAGCGTTCGACCACCCGGCCGTGCCGGTGGGCCAGCCGGTGCGGCCGCATTGCCTGTACCGGCTCGCCCGCACCGACTGGCACGCCGGCACGCATGGCGGCTGAAGGGCCCCGGTCTCCCATGGAACGCCCCCTGCTGCCCGCCTGCCCCACCGCGGTGTGGCTGCCGCCCACGGTGCTGGAACGCTGGCAGCACCAGGGCACCGAAGCCGGCGTGACCTGCGTGCTGCCCGACGGGTGCCGCGACCTCATCGTGCAGATCGACGCCCACGGTGCCGTGCACTGGATGGTGTCGCATTTGCCGCAGCAGGCCTACGGCGTGCCCGCCCGCGCCGGCGAGGACTGGCTGGGCTTTCGGCTGCATCCCGGCGTGGGGGTGGATGCCGACGCGCTGCTGCAGTCGGTGCAGGCCATCGACCTGACCCGCGATCCGGCCGAGACCGCCGCCCGCGTGCACGCGGCACTGGCCGACTTCACGCGGTGCGACGCGCGCGTGCAGGAGGCACTGGCCGCCCTGGCGCAGGCCCCGACCGTGGGGGACGCCGCGCGGGCGCTGGGCGTGTCGGAACGCACGCTGGAGCGGCTGATGCGCACCGCGACCGGCGAGCCCCCACGCTACTGGCGCGCCCTCGCGCGGGTGCGTCGAGCGGCCCAGGCCCTGGCGGGCGATGGTGGCCCGCCCCTGGCCGCCATCGCGGCGGACCATGGCTACGCCGACCAGGCGCACTTCGGCCGCGAATGCCGGCACTGGCTGGGACAGACGCCCGCCCGGCTGCGGGCATCGAAGGACCTGCTGGCCTCCGTGCAGTCCAGCGGCTACGGCTGAACGCTGCCTTGCCATCGGCCACATCGAACCAGCCGCGTTGAACGGCGCGGCGCCGCCCAAGCGCCGCTCACCCCGTCAGTTGCCCGCGCCCATCGGCGCGCACAGCTCCACCAGAAAGCCGTTGCAGTCGTGCACATAGGCCACCGTCTGGCCCCAGGGCATGGACTCGGCAGCCTGCACCAGGGTGGCGCCGGCCTGGATCGCGCGGTCCACGGCCGCGGTGACCTCGGTGGTGGTGAAGGCGATCTCGCATTGCGGCGCACCGGCCACCGCCCGCTGCGGGTTCTTGCCCAGCTGGGCCATCAGCTGGAGCGACGAGAACGCCAGCGCGGTGGCGCCGGTCTCCATCTCGCCGAAATCGCCCGCCTCGTGCACGAAGCGGCGCGAAAGACCGAACGCGGCCTCGTAGAAAGCGACGGTGCCGGGCACGTCTTCGACATAAAGAATGGTGTAGCCGAACTGCATGGGGTCTCCTTCAGCAAAAGACAGGGTGGATCGAACGTGCCCGCAGCATAGGCGGCCTTTTCCGTGCGGTCTGGAAGAAATCCGACATGGGCCGTCATACCGGCTGGCGCACCCGGCCCGGCCATCAGGCTGCGCAACGACATCCCCCGCGGCCTACACTGGCAGGCCCGGTGGCGCCGCGGGCAAGCCTTTTGCATGCCGGCCTGCACCGCGCTCCCGCCAGCCCCCCTCTCACCCTTGTCCGGCCCCACAAACCATGCTCGACCTGCTCATCCACAACGCCACCCTGCCCGATGGCCGCACGAACGTTTCCGTGGCCGTGCAGGACGGGCGCATTGCCGAAGTGACCGAGGGCCTGCAGGCCCCGGCGCACGAGACCGTTGATGCGGGCGGCCTGCTGCTGAGCCCGCCGTTCGTCGATGCGCACTTCCACATGGATTCGACCTTGAGCTACGGCCAGCCCCGCGTGAACGAGAGCGGCACGCTGCTGGAGGGCATCGCGCTGTGGGGCGAACTGAAGCCCCAGCTCACGCACGAGGCCATCGTGGAGCGGGCGATGCACTACTGCGACTGGGCCGTGGCGCGCGGCCTGCTGGCCATCCGCTCGCACGTGGACACCAGCGACCCACGGCTGCTGCCCGTGCACGCGCTGCTGGACGTGAAGCGCCGCGTGGCGCCCTACCTGGACCTGCAGCTGGTCGCCTTCCCGCAGGACGGCGTGCTGCGCGCCGCGGGCGGCCTGGACAACCTCCAGCGCGCGCTGGACCTGGGCGTGGACGTGGTGGGCGGCATTCCCCATTTCGAACGCACCATGGCGCAGGGAGCGGAAAGCGTGCGCATCCTGTGCGAGCTGGCCGCCGATCGGGGCAAGCGGGTGGACATGCACTGCGACGAGACCGACGACCCGCTCTCGCGCCACGTCGAAACGCTGGCTTTCGAAACCCAGCGCCTGGGCCTGCACGGCCGGGTGACGGGCTCGCACCTCACCTCCATGCACAGCATGGACAACTACTACGTGAGCAAGCTCATCCCCCTGATGGCCGAGGCGCAGCTGGGGGTGGTGGCCAACCCGCTCATCAACATCACCCTCCAGGGCCGCCACGACACCTACCCCAAGCGCCGCGGCATGACCCGTGTGGCCGAGTTGATGGCCGCGGGCCTGACGGTGGCCTTCGGCCACGATTGCGTGATGGACCCGTGGTACGGGGGCGGCAGCGGCGACATGCTGGAGGCCGCCCACATGGGCCTGCACGTGGGGCAGATGACCGGCCAGCAAGCCATGCGCCAGTGCTTCGAGGCAGTGACCACGAACCCGGCCCGGCTGCTGGGCCTGGAGGGCTATGGCCTGCAGCCCGGCTGCCATGCCGACTTCGTGCTGCTGCATGCGCGCGATCCGGCCGAGGCGATCCGGCTGCGCGCCACGCGCCTGGGGGTGTGGCGGCGAGGCCGGCGGGTGGCGGGCAGCCCGGCGCCCGTGGCGGCACTGCATCTGCCCGGCCGGCCCGGCCACGCGGACTTCCTGCGCGGCTGACCGGCCCACGGGCTGCGCCGCCGCAGCCCGGTTTCCCGCTGGCCCTGTCGCCTTATTGCATTATTCAGCGGCGGCGGGCGCCGCAGGCGGTGCGCACGGGGCGTCGGCCGAGACCGGATAGCCCACGATGTCCGTCAGCGCTGGATACCCGCTGATGGCGTGCGACGCGAGCCGGCCGCCCATGGTCGCGCCCTCGGCGCTGCCCACGTTCAGCCCGGTGTAGATCCAGTCGCCCGCCAGCACGAGGTTGCTGAAGCCCGACTCCCACGCCTTGAGCCGCGCGGCGGTACTGCCCGGCGGGCTGATCACGTAGCGCTCGGACGGGTCGATGTTGGCGCGCCAGAACTGCTGGTCGAAGCGCTGCACGCCCAGCCCGGTGTTGGCCGGGTCGTGGTCCTGCAGCAGGCTGAAATCCATGCCCGTCGGGTCGCCCGGCGGCGAGACCACGTTGGTCGTGGATTTCGGCAGCAGCGGCCCCATGCACACCTGCAGGTACTGAATGCACTGGGCCTTCACCCGGGCGTGGGCCCGTGCGGGGTAGCCGGTGTCGGTCAGGGGCGGCGGCGGCTCGTAGTCGGCCATGGCGCCCGAGAAGTACCACAGCGATTTGGGCATCTGGCTGGCCGGCCACGACTCCCACTGCAGCAGGTGGGTGAAATCCACCTGCCCATCCAGCGGGTTCATGTAGGTGGCGCCGATCACCGTATCGGTGGGGTTCTTGAGGGGAATGTCCCAGCCCAGATCGGTGGTGCTGCGGTTCAGCCAGACCTGCATGGTCTGCGTCTGCACGGTGGGCACCTTCTCGACCATCGCGCGCCATTCGGGACGCGCGGCCAGCAGCTCCTTGCACAGGTAGGGCACGGCGCCCACCGCGATGGCCAGCACCACCTGATCGAAGTCTTCGCCGGCCTTCAGGGTCTTCTGGCCCACATTCTTCCAGGGCGTCCAGTACGACTCCAGGTCGATGTCCTGCTCGCGCAGCGCATCGCCTTCCACCAACTGGTCGTAGCAGGGCCCGGACGGCCACGCTGGCAGGCCTTCGATCGGCACGAGCGGTTCGTAGGGCGCATCCGGCTTCACCAGGGTGGCCTGCACGCCCATCTGCACGGCAGCCACCGACTGGCCGTCGGCCGACAGCGCGAGGTTTTCGACCTTGTGGAAGAACTCGAACTGCACGCCGCGCTGGCGCAGCACCAGGTACAGCGGCGCGATCACCGTCTCGCCCGTGCCCGCCGCGAACAGCCAGGCGAATGCACCCATGTACGCATAGCTGCGCAGCGACCAATGCAGGTAGGCGCCTGCCGCCATGGTGGCGGTGCGCGCCGTATCGCCCTGCGGGTACTGGTAGGACAGGTTGACCGTGTTGAGCGCGAGCGGGGACGACACCGTCATCACCGAAGCGCCGTGGCGCGCCAGCCAGTCGCTGAAATTCTCGTTGTCGATCACATCGAAGCCGCGCTCGATGATGCGGTCGGCCAGCACGCCGCGCACGATGGCCATCAGGTATTCGAGCAGGATGTACAGGCGCCGCAGGTCGTCGTTCTCGTCGATCAGGCCTTTGAGCCGCGCGTGCAGCCAGTCCCACACCTCATCGAGCGCGGGGTGGCTGGTGCCCAGCTCGGCGTTCTCGTCGAGGATCGCGGTCTGCAGACGCTCCAGGATGTCCTGGCCGGCGCGCAGCTCCAGCTTGTGGATCTCGCTCAGGCCGGGCGTGGCCTCGGGGTCGATCAGGCCCTGCGTGGTCTCGATCAGCCCGCCGATCCACTGGCGGATGGTCTGCAGCGACGAGGCATCGTCCGGGGTCAGCGAATTGGTCGGCACGGTCATGGGCCAGCGCTTGAAGCCGCCGTTCTCGAACTCCCACATCAGCACGAAGCTCTCGGGAATGAAGGCCTGCTCGAACGTGGCCAGCTTGGCGTCCGCCGGGCGGCCCAGGGCCTTGTAGCAGTCGGCCATGATCGGCAGCGCGTTGTAGTAGCTGCCCAGGAACCCGTGGATGCCGTGCTCCTCGATGCGGTTGTTGGGCCCCCGCTTGGTGGCGCACTTGCCGCCGAGCCGCCAGCCCATCTGGTACACCGTGATGGCGTATTTCTCCTGCCAGCCGGGTTGGCTGGTCAGTTCGTAGGCCGCCGTCAGGGCGGCCAGGCCGCCCCCCAGGATGGCGATTTTCTGGGGTGCATTCGCTTCAGACATACCGTTTCCCTCTCTCTTTTGGATTGCCGATGGTTGGGTTTCTCGTGGACGACCGGATGGATGCGCGCCTCACTCGCTCCAGCCCGCCTGGCGCAGGCAGTCTGTGTAATGGTTGAGATGCTCGTCATGCACGAAGGGATGGCCGGCCTTCAACGCCTGCAGGGAGTACGGGCCGAACTTCTGGGCTTGCCGCAGGGTCTGCTGCCCGTCCTCCGGGCGGCCGGACGCGACCTGGCACGCGGCCAGCAGGTAGTGGTTGAAGAACCAGTCCGGGCGCTTGGACAGCGCCTGCAGGGCGAAGCCCAGCGCGGCCTGGTAATCGCCCTCGATGAAGCTCGCCAGCGCCCGCGTGCGGATCCACAGGCTCAGGTGCGGATCGAGCGGACTGGCCTCGCAGGCCTGCAATGCGTAGCTCGCGGCCTCCTGCGTGCGCCCGCAAAACGCCAGCAGGCGCCCCAGTTCGCCCGCCGCCGCGGCGAACTGCGGATAGATCGACAGGGCGTGCTCCTGCTCGGAAATCGCCTGCGGGAAATTGCGCGAGAACGAAAGCACCGTGCCCAGCGTGAAATGGGCGAAGGCGTCGGTGTCGTCGTGACTCACCGCCTGCAGGGCATGGCGGTTGGCTTCGGCGATGTCCATGCGGGCGGATTCGGACCAGCCGGCCCACACCCGTGACATTAGGATGAATGCCAGCAGGGCCAGGGTCGGGGGATCGTCGGGCTTGGTGTCCAGCGCCTTTTGCGCGAAGTACTCCGCCTTCTCCATGTGGTCGCGCGTGGAGCGCCAGAAATGCCAGCGCGCGCGCATCAGCAGCTCCCAATGCTCGCGGTCGCGGGGCGTGGTCTGGCTGCTGACCCATTCCTCGCGCCGCAGGTACACCGGCTCGATGGCGCTCACGATGGCGGCCGATATCTCGTCCTGCACCTGAAAGAGGTCGTCCACCGGCCGGTCGAAGCTTTGCGCCCAGATGGTTTCATTGCGCGGCCCGTCGATCAGCTCCGCGGTCACGCGCAGCCGGTTGCCGTTGAACCGGATCAGGCCTGACACGAGGTAGCGCACCCCCAGCTCCTGGCTGATGGTGCCGTTGGGCGGCAGCGGATGCCGGTAGCTCACCGAGGAGCTGCGGGCGATCACGTACAGCCACCGCGAGCGGGACAGGCGGTTGATGATGTCCTCGGCCATGCCGTCGGCCAGGTAGCCGTCTTCGGCCAGACCACCCGCCACACCGAACGGCAGCACCGCCACCGAGCGGGAGGCGCTGGACACAACGGCGGCCGGCAGCGGCTCGGGCACCTGGGTGCCAATGGCCACCGGCGCGACGCGCGCGACGAACCGGTAGCCCTGCCCCGGGATGGTCATGATCAAGTCGGAGCCCAGCAGCTTGCGCAGCGAGGAGACATGCACCTGCAGGTTGTTTTCCTCCACCACCATGCCCGGCCAGACGAGGTTGAACAGCTCCGATTTGGTCACCAGCGCGCCGGCTTTGTGGACCAGGGCGCACAGCACGTCGAAAGCGCGGGCTCCCAGCAGGACAGGCTTACCGTGGGCCAGCAACTGGCGCTCGTGGACCCTCAGCGTGAAGTGGGAAAACGTGAATTCAGTGGTCATGGCCCGCAAGTTCTTGTCGCCTCTAACAACCCAGCCTCCCCGGCGGGTCTCTCACTCTACACCAAGATTGTTTCAGAACGCTTCAGGTTTTCCAAGGCCGCTTTAAGGGCAATAAAAGGGGGCGAAGAACAAAATCCGCCCACTCATGAATCGCAACCGAGGGGGATTTTTAAGCGGCGTCAAAAACGCCATTAAAAAAATAATCGAGGGGCGTCATGAGAAAGCAACCGGCCACGCAATCTTGCTGAAGCCGGTATTTTGTTCAGAGAAAACAAACCCTCTAGGAAACATAATGTCCGACTGTAATTGCAACCAAAACGGCGCCCAAGACGACTCGACCCATGTGCCGAACTTCACGGCCGTGGGTTTCGCCGAGGGCAGCAGCCACGCACCTGCACTGCTCAGCAACGCTGCCGCCGGTCCCAACCTGGAAGGCGTGGAAGCCCTGAAGCTGTCCGTCTGCGTGGGCGCCAGCTACAACCCGGCCACCAACCAGATCTGCTTCTCGGTGCCAATCTACGGCAACCTGTGCATTACCTCTCCGATCCGCATTCCCGTCGGTGGCCAACTGAAGGCCTGCGCCCAGACTTGCGGTTCTTTCATCCCCACGGGTCTGAAGGTCACCATTTACCTCAACGGCAATCCCATTTTCAGCGGCACGGTGGTGGGCCGCTGCTGATTTGCCACCAAGGGAGGGGCCGAATCAAAAATCAAACCAATTCGGCCATTTTTCATTGCGCAGGAGAAAAACCATGGCTTCATGCAGCCCTTTCAATGTGAGCTTCACGGGCAGCGCCCAGGACCTGTTCGTCAAGATCGCCGCCCTCATTCACCAGAATGGCGGCGTCATCTCGGGCGGTCCCGCGGGTGGCAGCTTTTCGGTGGGCACGCCATTGGGTACGGTGGCTGGCACGTTTTCGGTGAACGGCCAGACCTGCACCGTGACGATCACCCAGCGGCCGTTCTTCCTGCCCTGCAGCACCATCCAGTCGTTCGTGCAATCGCACATTCCGACCGTGGTGCAGTCCAACATCCTGGACTTCTGAAGCGTCTCCTGGCGCATTGAAAAAGCCGCCCCGGCCTCTCACGGCCGGGGCGGCTTTCTTTTTCGGAAGGCAGGTGTGCCGGAGGCGCTCAGCCCGCCAGCGCCACGAACACGTTCTGCACGTCGTCGTTGCCGTCAATGGCGGCCAGGAACGATTCAACCTCTTCCAGTTGCTCCGCGCTGAGATTGGCCGGGTTCACCGGGTTCTTGGGCCGGTAGCCCAGCTTGGCCGACAGCACCGTGAACCCCTGCGCCGGCAGCGCGCGGCACACCAGGTCCAGGTCGGTGGGATCGGTCCAGAAGGTGGTGTTGCCCTCTTCCTCGCCGGGCTCGAAATCCTGGGCGCCCGCCTCGATGGCGGCCATTTCGGGGTCCGCATCGGCAGACGCCGGCTCGGCCTCGATGATGCCCACATGGTGGAAGTCCCAGGCCACGGAGCCGGACGTGCCCAGTTGGCCCTTGCGAAAGAGCACCCGCATTTCCGGCGCCGTGCGGTTCACGTTGTCGGTGAGGCACTCCACCATCACCGCCACCTGGTGCGGGGCGAAGCCTTCATAGATCACGCGCTCGTAATTGACCGCATCGCCGGACAGGCCCGCACCCTTCTTGATGGCGCGCTCCAGGGTGTCCTTGGGCATCGACACCTTGCGGGCCTGCTCCACCACCAGGCGCAGCCGCGCATTGCCCGCCGGATCGGCGCCGCCGCGCGCCGCGACCATGATTTCCTTGACCAGCTTGCCGAACAGCTTGCCTTTGGCATCCGCGACCTGTGCCTTGCCCTTTGCTTTCCACTGCGCGCCCATCGTGACGATTCCTTGGTTTGCGGCGCTCCAGGCGTCCCGCGTCGTTGATTGATCGATTGGTTGGATGGGCCGGGCGACGGCATGGGGCGAATGCCCCCCGCGCCCGCAAGCGCTGCACGGGCGCCCGACCCGGAGGGCATCGGTTATACACCCGCGACCCGGTGCCGCCACGGTTGCCGCCGCCCTTGAGGCGAAAAAGAGCCCACGCCGGGGTTTTGATTGCCCTGGTAGCTCTCAAATCAATAGCACCGAACGGCGCGGTGGCTCACCGCCCCTTTTTGTCCACCGAACCACCCGGCCTGGAAGCCGACCGCAGGGCGGCCTCCCACGCCCGGCCGGCCCACTCCACCGCTTCGGCCGGGCCTTCGTACATCTCCGCCGGCGCCTGCCGGTACGACAGCGCCACCGGGCGGCCATGGCGCTCGTAGACGAAAGGCTGCAGGCCACGGGCGTCGAACACCGGCGCGGTGAGCGCGTCGGCCTTGAGGTACAGCGCATCGCTCACCACCAGCGCCAGCATGCGGCCTTCGTGAAAAACGCCCCAGCCGCCGAACATGCGCCGCAACAGGACGGAGCCCCAAGGCGCGAAGACACCGGGGAGTTCCTGGGCGAAGGCACTCACGGGAGCGGAAGGCGGCTTTTTCATCGGAGAGGCGTGCAGCGGTCAGGGACGAGGAAATACGCCCATTGTGCGGGGCTCGGCGGTGTTCCACATCGACCCGCAAACTGTTCCGCAACGGAACACCCGTTGCGTCACGGCGCGCAACCACGTTCCATACAGCTTTGAACGAATCGAAGAAAAATCGGCCACCGCCGCTTTCCCCGTTTGGCTTTCTTGCTATCCATTTTGATGAATTACCTGCCCTGACCCGGCTGGCACGTGCATTGCGCCAACAAAGAGGCCCGCGCCGCCCCCGGTGGCGTGGAACACCCCAACCGACCACAGGAGACATGCACCATGAACATGGCAGAAATCGCCAGCCTCGGCATCGCCAACCCTTACAAGAAGCAGTACGGCAACTACATCGGCGGGCAATGGGTGCCGCCCGTCGACGGACAGTATTTCGAAAACACTTCGCCGATCAACGGCCAGGTGTTCACCTCCATCCCCCGCTCCAACGACAAGGACATCAACGCCGCGCTGGATGCTGCCCACAAGGCCAAGACCGCCTGGGGCAAGACCTCCACCACCGACCGGGCGAACGCCCTGCTGAAGATCGCCGACCGCATGGAAGCCAACCTGCTCACCATCGCGGTGGCCGAGACGCTGGACAACGGCAAGCCGCTGCGCGAGACCATGGCCGCCGACATTCCCCTGGCCATCGACCACTTCCGCTACTTCGCGGGCTGCATCCGCGCGCAGGAAGGCGGCATCAGCGAGATCGACCATGAAACCATGGCCTACCACTTCCACGAGCCGCTGGGCGTGGTGGGGCAGATCATTCCGTGGAACTTCCCGATCCTCATGGCGGTATGGAAGCTCGCACCGGCCCTGGCCGCCGGCAACTGCGTGGTGCTCAAGCCCGCCGAGCAGACGCCCGCCTCCATCCTCGTGCTGCTGGAACTGGTGGGCGACCTGCTGCCGCCCGGCGTGGTCAACGTGGTGAATGGGTTTGGCCTCGAAGCCGGCAAACCGCTGGCCAGCAGCCCGCGCATCGCAAAAATAGCCTTCACGGGCGAGACCACCACGGGCCGGCTCATCATGCAGTACGCCAGCCAGAACATCATCCCCGTGACGCTGGAGCTGGGCGGCAAGAGCCCCAACGTGTTCTTCGAAGACGTGATGGCGGCCGACGACGGCTTCTTCGACAAGGCGCTGGAAGGCTTTGCGATGTTCGCGCTCAACCAGGGCGAGGTCTGCACCTGTCCCAGCCGTGCGCTGGTGCAGGAATCGATCTACGACAGGTTCATGGAACGCGCCTTGAAGCGCGTGGCGGCCATCAAGCAGGGACACCCGCTGGACAAGGCCACCATGATCGGCGCGCAGGCCTCGCAGGAGCAGCTCGAAAAGATCCTCTCGTACCTGGACCTGGGCAAGCAGGAAGGCGCGCAGTGCCTGATCGGCGGCGAGCGCAACCACCTGGACGGCGACCTGGCCGGCGGCTACTACGTCAAGCCCACGGTGTTCAAGGGCCACAACAAGATGCGCATCTTCCAGGAGGAGATCTTTGGCCCCGTGCTGTCGGTGACCACCTTCAAGACCGAGGAAGAGGCGCTGGAGATCGCTAACGACACGCTCTACGGCCTGGGCGCCGGCGTGTGGAGCCGCGACGGCGCACGTGCCTTCCGCATGGGCAAGGGCATCCAGGCCGGCCGCGTGTGGACCAACTGCTACCACCAGTACCCCGCGCACGCCGCCTTCGGCGGCTACAAGCAGTCGGGCATAGGCCGCGAGAACCACAAGATGATGCTGGACCACTACCAGCAGACCAAGAACCTGCTGGTGAGCTACTCGCAGGCGCCGCTGGGCTTCTTCTGATCGCTTGATCTGCATCAGCCCAGCCACCGGGTGTCGGGCCTACCGTGAAGGCCCGACACCCCGTTGAACCCGCTGCACATCCGCTGCAGACGAAAGGATTTCCCCACCCATGACCGCCAAGACCATGAAGGCCGCTGTCGTTCGCACATTCGGCCAGCCGCTCACCATCGAGGAAGTGCCCGTGCCCACGCCTTCGGACGACCAGATCCTCGTGAAGATCGAGGCCTCCGGCGTGTGCCACACCGACCTGCACGCCGCGGAAGGCGACTGGCCCGTCAAGCCGAACCCGCCGTTCATCCCGGGCCATGAAGGCGTGGGCTTCGTGGCCGGCGTCGGCAAGAACGTCAAGCACGTGAAGGAAGGCGACCGCGTGGGCGTGCCCTGGCTGCACTCGGCGTGCGGCTACTGCACGCATTGCATGGGCGGCTGGGAGACGCTGTGCGAATCGCAGAGCAACACCGGCTATTCGGTCAACGGGGGCTTTGCCGACTACGCCCTGGCCGACCCGAACTTCGTGGGCCACCTGCCCAAGGACATCGGCTTCGTGGACATCGCGCCGGTGCTGTGCGCCGGCGTCACGGTGTACAAAGGCCTCAAGGTGACCGACACCAAGCCCGGCGACTGGGTCGTCATCTCGGGCATCGGCGGCCTGGGCCACATGGCCGTGCAGTACGCCAAGGCCATGGGCCTGAACGTAGCCGCCGTGGACGTGGAAGACGACAAGCTCGACCTCGCCAGGCAGCTGGGGGCGAGCGTGACGGTGAACGCCAAGACCACCGACCCCGCCGCCTACCTGCAAAAGGAGATCGGCGGCGCCCACGGTGCGCTGGTGACCGCCGTGTCGCCCAAGGCCTTCGAGCAGGCCCTGGGCATGGTGCGGCGCGGCGGCACGGTGGCGCTCAACGGCCTGCCGCCCGGCAACTTCCCCCTGCCGATCTTCGACATGGTGCTGCGCGGCGTGACGGTGCGCGGCTCCATCGTGGGCACGCGGCTCGACCTGCAGGAGTCGCTCGACTTCGCCGCCCGCGGCCAGGTGAAGGCCACCGTGGCCACGGAAAAGCTCGAGAACATCAACGACGTGTTCGAACGCATGCGCCAGGGGCAGATCCAGGGGCGCATCGTGCTGGACATGGCAACGGCCTGATCTCCATGAACACGCCGGCCGCCCCCTCCACCCCGGTACCCGCCCCGGAGACCGGGCCCGTGGGCCGCGTCTCGGCCACGCCGGCGGCGGTGGCGCTCATCGAGCGCCTGGTCGCCCAGCACGGCCCGCTCATGTTCCACCAGTCGGGGGGGTGCTGCGACGGCAGCGCGCCGATGTGCTTCGCGCTGGGGGAGTTTCTGCTGGGCGATTCGGACGTGCTGCTGGGCGAGATCGCGGGCACGCCGTTCTACATGAGCCGCTCGCAGTTCGCCTACTGGGAGCACACGCACCTCATCATCGATGCGGTGCCCGGCAACGGCGGCATGTTCTCGCTGGAACGGCCCACGGGCCTGCGCTTTCTCACACGGTCGCGGCTGTACAGCGACGCGGAATGGGAGGCCGTCAGCGCGCTCGGGCCGCCGACGCAGGGGCCTCGGGCCTGATCGCGGCCTGCGCCGCTCTGAGGTGCCGGTACACGGTGTTGCGCGACACGCCCAACGCACGCGCCGCGGCCGATACGTTGCCGCCATGGGCCGCGAGTGCCTGTTCCAGGGCCGCGGCGGTGGTATCGCCCAGGCGCGGCACGGCGACGGGGCTGCGCGCCACCGGGGGACTGCCCGGCATTGTTGTAGCCGCCGGGACGGTAGCTCCCTTGGCCGCGTTGCCAGTGCCGTTGGCATGGGCCAGCAGCAGGTCGCAATCCTCCAGGAAGTCCTCGGGCAGATGGGCCCGCTGGATCACCCCGGCCTCGCCCCGCGCCATCAGCGCCGCGGTGCGCAGCACGCTGCTCAACTGGCGCAGGTTGCCCGGCCAGGCGTGCGCGGCGAACAGCGCCATCGCCTCGGGCGCGACGCGCGGCACCGCGCTGGCGGGGGCTTCGGCCTGCGCACGCAGGATGCGCTCGACGATCACGGCCAGGTCGGTGCGCTCGCGCAGCGCAGGCAGCCGCACCACGAGCCCGTTCAGCCGGTAATACAGGTCATCGCGGAAAGTGCCCTGCGCCATCATCTCGCGCAGGTTTCGGTGCGTGGCGCAGACCACGGCCACATCCACCGGCACCTGCCGCGCGGCGCCCAGCGGCGAAACGCTGCGCTCCTGCAGCACGCGCAGCAGGCGCGCCTGCATCGACAGCGGCATGTCGCCGATCTCGTCGAGGAACAGCGTGCCGCCATGGGCCTGCACGATCTTGCCGGGATGGCCCTTGCGCCGTGCGCCGGTGAAGGCGCCTTCGTCGTAGCCGAACAGCTCGGACTCGATCAGCGTCTCGGGAATCGACGCGCAATTGACCGCCACGAAAGGGCCGCCCTGCCGCGGCCCGTCCTGGTGGATGGCGCGGGCCAGCAGCTCTTTGCCCGTGCCGGTCTCGCCCAGGATCAGCGTGGACACGTCGCTGCCCAGCAGCCGCGTGACCCGGTCGATCACCTGGGCGAGCTGGGCATCGCCCGTGTCCAGGTAGCGCAGGCTGGACAGCCGGGCCGGCTTGGCCGGGCGCGGCCGGGCGGGCGGCGCGCCCGGTGCATCGCCCTCCCCTGGCCAGGTCGCCGCTGGCGCCCCGGCCTTATCGGGCCGATGTGGCCCGTCGCCCGGATCGACCCAGGGCAGCAGCGTGCCCGCACGCGGCCGACACTCCACCAGTGCCTGCACCGCCACGCCGCCGGGCAGCTGCAGGCGCAGCGGCTCCGGAACGGCCTGGCGGGCATGCGCCAGCAGCGCCGCCATGGGCATGCCGAACAGCGAAGAGAACGTGTGCGCCTGCAACGCGTTGGCCGACATGCCCAGCTGGAACTGCCCGCTGCGATTGGCAGCGAGGAAGCGCCCGTCCGGCGTGAACGCGGCCAGCCCCTCCACCAGCGTGCCGAGGAATTCCGGCCGCGCATGGAAGCGCAGCCGCACGGCGTCTTCGAACACCTTGCCGAACAGGTGGTTCTCCACCATCTTGGCCGACATGCGCACCAGCGCCATGGTGTGCGCGCTCTGGCTGCGGTGGTCGCCGCTCACGTCGAGCGCGCCGATCACATGCCCGTGCGGGTCGAGGATGGGCGCGCAGGAACAGGTCAGGAAATGGTTGGCCTGCAGAAAGTGCTCATTGCCGTTCACCTGCAGCGCCTCGCCCAGCGCCAGGGCCGTGCCGATGGCATTGGTGCCCTTGCTGCGCTCAGACCACGCCGCACCGGGGCGCAGGGCGACCCGGCTCGCCCGGTCCAGGAACTCGTCGTCGCCCAGGGCGTGCAGCACCACGCCCTGGGCATCGGTCAGCAGCACCATGCTCTGGGTGCCGGCGATCTGGGCCGACAGCGTTTCCATCACGGGGCGGGCGTGGGCGAATAGCGCTTCGTTGCGGGCCACCATCCAGGCCAGGGCTTCGGCATCCAGGGGCCGCAGGTCCGCCGATTCGTGCCGCCGCAGGCCGAAGGCGGTGGAGCGCTCGTGCGCCTGCGTGATCCGCTGCGCCGCCGAAGCGGCCACCTCGCCCGGCGTCGGGCCGGGCGCACCGAGGAATGCGTTCGTCTGCATGCTGTCTCCTTGGGGCTCTGTCATCGCCCGGCGCTGCGTGGCGCCAGGGTGTTGCTTGGACGACTGGCACCTTACACCAATGGCAGGGCCAGGATGTTTCCAAAGCCCTGGCGGCGCCCTCGGATCATCCTGACGCCCCAACCCGCGCGCCCCCATGCCGCGCGCAGCCCTTGTTTAAAGCAGACCGGCAGCCCCTCCAGCCAGCGCACGGGCCACCGCGCCCAGCGCCGTTCCGACGTCCTGCTCGACCTTGAGCGACAGCAGCGGATCGGCCCGCGTGCGGCCCCAGTTGACAACCGCCACGGGCTTGCCCGCGTCCACCGCCATCTGCACGAAGCGAAAGCCCGAATACACCATGAGCGACGAACCGGCCACCAGCATGGCGTCGGCGCGCAGCAGCGCATCGCGGGCGGCCTGCACGCGATCGCGCGGCACGCTTTCGCCGAAGAACACCACATCGGGCTTGAGCGGGCCGGCGCCGCAGCGCGGGCACGGCGGCACATCGAACGCGCTGAAATCCTGGCCTTCCAGGTCCGCATCGCCATCGGGCGCCGCATGCGCATGCAGCGCGGCCCAATCGGGATTGCGGCGCAGCAACTCGTCCTGCAGCTCGGCCCGTGGCAAACGGGCTTCGCAGGCCATGCAGCGCACGGTGTCGATGCGCCCGTGCAGATCGATGGTGCGAAGGCTCCCCGCAGCCGTGTGCAGGCCGTCCACGTTCTGCGTGAGCAGCAGTTCCACCCGGCCGGCCGCTTCCAGCGCGGTGAGTGCATGGTGCGCTGGTGCAGGGCGCGCCCGCCCCATCACGCGCCAGCCGATGAAGCTGCGCGCCCAGTAGCGCCGGCGCGTGGCCTCGTCGCCCATGAAGGCCTGGAAAGTGAGGGGCGGCGGCCGCTTCCAGTCGCCATTGCCATCGCGGTAATCGGGAATGCCCGCCGCCGTGCTGCAGCCCGCCCCGGTGAGCACGAACACCCGAGGGTGCGCCGCCATGAACTCCGCCAGCGCCTGCACGCCGGCCTCGGCGGTGGCGGCCATGGCCTCGGCCGGGTTTGGCGTGGTGGTGCGACTCAAAGGGGACGGAGTCGTGGACATCGAAGCCTCCCGCTACATCGCGGGCGCGATGCTTTCCGCGTAGTCGTACAGCGCGCCCAGGATTTCCTCGCCCCGCTCATCCGCCTCGGCGCCCAGCTCGTCCAGCTTGGCGAACAATTCGTCGAAGGTGAGCGCGCCGCCCGCCCCTTCCATCAGGCAGGCCACGCGGTGGCCCTCCCAGCGCTCCTGGCCGGCCTCGTCCAACGTATGCGGGAAATTGCGCGCACGGTAGCGCCACACCAGCTCTTCGAGCCGCTCGTCGTCGAAGCCCGTCTTGGCCAAGGCGAGTTCCTGGGGCGGCAGCGCACGCAGGCGGTTCAGCCGGCGACGGTCCTCGTTGCCGACGAAGCCGCCGTACAGGTCCTGGTCCACGTCCGGTGCGGCTTCCTGCGGCCGCGCGAACACGCTGGCCCAGATGGCGCTCATGTCGGGCAAGGTGCGCGCCACCTCAGCATGGCCGGCGGCCCGCTCCAGATCGACGGACCAGCGCTGGGCCATCTGGGGCGTCAACGTGTTGACGTTGCCCACCACCATCGGCGACTTGTTCAGGTGCACGGTCTTGATGGGCAGGCGCGTCACGCCTTCGGGCAACGCATCCGCCCGGCTGAACAGCCGCTCGCGGATCGCATCGGCGCCCAGCAGGGCCAGTTCGGACGGATCGTGGGCCAGGTCCCAGGCGATCAGTTCGTTCTTGTTGGTGGGGTGGCTGGCGAGCGGCCACATCACCGCGACGCAGCCGCGCTCGGCCGGGAACATGCCCGAGATGTGCAAAAAAGGCCGTGCGGTATCGGCCGTGGCGGGCAGGCGCAATTCGGTGGCCACGCGCTCTTTTTTATGCAGACCCAGGGCGAACTCGAACAGCTTGGGCTGCCGGTCGCGGATCAGCCGGGCCAGGCCGATGGTGGCGCGCACATCGGAGAGCGCATCGTGCGCGGCCTCGTGCGCCAGGCCATTGGCTTTGGACAGGTGCTCCAGCTTGAAGCTGGGGGAGCCGTCTTCCTTCTTCGGCCAGACGATGCCATCCGGGCGCAGCGCGTAGGCCATGCGCACCACGTCGAGCAGATCCCACCGGCCGCACTGGTTCTGCCATTCCCGGGCATAGGGGTCCATCAGGTTGCGCCAGAACATGAAGCGCGTGATCTCGTCGTCGAACCGGATGGTGTTGTAGCCGACGCCGATGGTGCCGGGCAGCGCCAGCTCGGCCTCGATGCGCGCCGCGAACGCATGCTCCGGCAGGCCACGCTCCAATGCGACCTGCGGCGTGATGCCCGTGATCAGGCACGACACCGGGTCAGGCAGGTAATCGGGCGCGGGCTGGCAATAGACCATCAGCGGTTCGCCGATTTCGTTCAGGTCCGCATCGGTGCGGATGCCCGCGAACTGCGCGGGGCGGTCACGGCGCGTGTTGGCGCCAAAGGTTTCGTAGTCGTGCCAGAAAAAGGTATGCATGAAATCGTGCAGCCGGTAACACCGAAGCCCGCAAGTATGCCGGGGCGCGGGACAATAAGGCATGCAACGACGCCTTGCCCCCCCATCGCCCCTCCGCCCTTCCACCAGAACCCGCGCAGCCCACTGGCTGGTTCCCCTGGCCGCTGCGGCGACCCTCGCAGGCTGTGCATCGGCGCCGCGCGCCCAGCCTCCGGAAGCGGCCCCGGCCCACGCCGCTCCCGCCGTGCCGCCTCCGCAGCCCGCAGTGCCCCCACCGGCTGCGATCTCCTCTGCCCCGCCTCCTCCCCTGGTCCAGGACACCGCGGCGCCCGCGGTCAGCCCGGAAGAAGCCGCTGCGGCCGAACAAGCCGGTTTCACGGCCTGGATCGCGGCATTCACCCAGGACGCATTGGAGGCGGGCATCCGGCCCGACACCGTGCAGACGGCCCTGGCCGGCGCGCAGTTGCAACAGCGGGTGATCGAGCTGGACCGCGCGCAGCCCGAGTTCACGCGCACCCCATGGGCCTACCTGGACAGTGCTGTTTCTGCCCAGCGCATCGCCCAGGGCCAGGCCAAGCGGGCCGAATACGCGGTGCCCCTGGAAGCCGCCGCCGCGCGGTACGGCGTGCCGGCCTCGATCGTCACCGCCATCTGGGGCATGGAGAGCAACTACGGCGGCAATTTCGGCACCTTCCGTGCCGTCGATGCGCTGGCCACGCTGGGGTTCGAGGGCCGCCGCGCCCAATGGGCCCGCAACGAACTGCTGGCGGCACTGCGCATCCTGGACCAGGGCGACATCGCGGCCGACCGCATGATCGGATCGTGGGCCGGGGCCATGGGCCACACGCAGTTCCTGCCGTCCGTGTTCCTCGCCTACGCGGTCGACGCCGACGGAGACGGCCGCCGCGACATCTGGGGCAGCATCCCCGATGTGGCGTCGTCCACCGCCAACTACCTGGCCAGCTCCGGCTGGCGCAACGGGCAGCCCTGGGGCGTCGAGGTGCAGCTGCCACCGGGCTTCGATCACGCCCGCGCCGAGAACACCGTGCGCCAGTCGTCCGCCCAGTGGGCCGCGGAAGGGGTGGTGGCCATCGACCGGCAACCCCTGCCCGACCTGGGTGCGGCGTATGTCATCGCCCCCGCGGGTGCGCGCGGACCAGCCTTCCTGGTGGGCGACAACTTCCGCAGCATCCTGCGCTACAACAACTCGGTGAACTACGCCCTGGCGGTGGGCCTGCTGGCGCGGCAGATCGAGGGCGGCACAGGCGTCGTGGCCCCCTGGCCGCGGGACCTGCAGCCCCTGTCGCGCAGCCAGGTGAAAGACCTGCAGACAGCACTGAACCAGCGGGGGTTTTCCGCCGGCACGGCGGACGGCGTGATGGGCCCCGCCACGCGCGCCGGCCTGCGCCAGTTCCAGCAGAGCATCGGCGTGGTGGCCGACGGCTATCCCACCTTGGAGTTGCTGCAGCGGCTGATGGCGCCGTGATGCGGGCCGGCGCCGCCTGACCACGTCCTGAGCGACCTGCAAGCCAGCCAGGTCACGACTTGAAATGAAAAAGCCCGCGGCGAACGCGGGCTTTTTCACATCAGACGGCCACCATGGGCGGCCGGGCGATCTATCCGCCGATCAGTCTGCCGTGGCCTCTTCCGGCTCGGCCGGCTCGGATTTCGCCGAGCGCTCCCGCTTGGGCAGCGGCTGGATGTCCAGCAGCACCTCGGGCGTCTCGACGCCTTTTTCGTCCGTCTTCACTTCGATGTCCACCGTGAGGCGGCCACCTTCGGTCAGGCGGCCGAAGAGCAGTTCGTCGGCCAGGGCACGGCGGATGGTGTCCTGGATCAGGCGCTGCATCGGGCGGGCGCCCATCAGCGGATCGAAGCCCTTCTTGGCCAGGTGCTTGCGCAGCGTGTCGGTGAAGGTCACCTCCACCTTCTTCTCGCTCAGCTGGGTTTCGAGTTGCAGCAGGAACTTGTCCACCACGCGCAGGATGATCTGCTCGTCCAGCGCCTTGAAGTTCACGATGGCATCCAGCCGGTTGCGGAACTCGGGCGTGAACAGGCGCTTGATGTCGCCCATTTCGTCGCCCGCCTGCCGCGGGTTCGTGAACCCGATGGTGGCCTTGTTCATGGTCTCGGCACCCGCGTTCGTCGTCATGATGATGATGACGTTGCGGAAGTCGGCCTTGCGCCCGTTGTTGTCGGTCAGCGTGCCGTGGTCCATCACCTGCAGCAGCACGTTGAAGATGTCCGGATGCGCCTTTTCGATCTCGTCGAGCAGCAGCACGGAGTGCGGCTTCTTCGTGACCGCCTCGGTCAGCAACCCGCCCTGGTCGAACCCGACATAGCCCGGAGGCGCACCGATCAGGCGGCTCACCGCATGGCGCTCCATGTACTCGGACATGTCGAAGCGGATCAGCTCGATGCCCATGATGTAGGCGAGCTGCTTGGCCGCTTCGGTCTTGCCGACGCCGGTGGGGCCGCTGAACAGGAACGAGCCGATCGGCTTGTCGCCCTTGCCCAGGCCCGAACGCGCCATCTTCACAGCGGAAGCGAGCACCTCCAGCGCCTTGTCCTGGCCGAACACCACGCTCTTGAGGTCGCGCTCGATGGTCTGCAGCTTGCTGCGGTCGTCGTTGGACACGTTCGCGGGCGGAATGCGCGCGATCTTCGCCACGATTTCCTCGATCTCGGCCTTGCCGATGGTCTTCTTGCGCTTGCTGGCGACCTGGATGCGTTGCGCCGCACCGGCTTCGTCGATCACGTCGATCGCCTTGTCGGGCAGGTGACGGTCGTTGATGTACTTGGCCGACAGCTCGGCCGCCGCTTGCAGTGCCGCCGCAGCGTACTTCACGCTGTGGTGCTCTTCGAAACGCGACTTGAGGCCCTTGAGGATGTCCACCGTCTCCTGCACGGTCGGCTCCACCACATCGACCTTCTGGAAACGGCGCGACAGGGCCGCGTCTTTTTCGAAGATGCCGCGGTATTCGGTGAACGTGGTCGCGCCAATGCATTTGAGCTGGCCGCTGGAGAGCGCCGGCTTGAGCAGGTTGGACGCGTCCAGCGTGCCGCCCGAGGCCGCACCGGCGCCGATCAGCGTGTGGATTTCGTCGATGAACAGCACCGCGTTGGGCTTGTCCTTGAGCGACTTGAGCACACCCTTCAGGCGCTGCTCGAAATCACCACGGTACTTGGTGCCCGCCAGCAAGGCGCCCATGTCGAGCGAATAAACGACCGCCTCGGCCAGGATTTCCGGCACGTCGTTCTGCGTGATGCGCCAAGCCAGGCCCTCGGCGATGGCCGTCTTGCCCACGCCGGCTTCGCCCACCAGCAGCGGGTTGTTCTTGCGGCGCCGGCACAGGATCTGGATCGTGCGCTCGACTTCGTAGTGGCGGCCGATCAGCGGGTCGATCTTGCCGTCCTTGGCCGCCTGGTTGAGGTTCTGGGTGTACTGCTCGAGCGGCGAGGCTTTCTCGTTGCGCTCGCCACCGCCACCGCCCTCTTCGCCTTCGGCCTGGTTCTCAGGCTTGGCGGGTTCCGGCGGCTCGCCTTTCTTGATGCCGTGGGCAATGAAATTGACCACGTCCAGGCGCGTGACGCCCTGCTGGTGCAGGTAGTACACGGCGTGCGAATCCTTCTCGCCGAAGATGGCCACGAGCACGTTGGCGCCCGTGACTTCCTTCTTGCCGTTGCCCGTGGACTGCACGTGCATGATGGCGCGCTGGATCACGCGCTGGAAACCCAGCGTGGGCTGCGTGTCCACCTCGTCGGTGCCGGCGACCTGGGGGGTGTTGTCTTTGATGAAATTGGCCAGCGATGAACGCAGATCATCGATATTGGCCGAACATGCGCGCAGCACCTCGGCTGCGCTGGGGTTATCTAGCAGTGCAAGCAGCAGATGCTCCACGGTAATGAACTCGTGGCGCTGCTGGCGGGCCTCGACAAAGGCCATGTGCAAGCTGACTTCCAGTTCCTGGGCAATCATGTGAACTCCTTTGTGCTTGCGTGGAAGGGATTACTGTAGATCGGGACCAAAGGCCGTTTATTCAACAGGCTCGCTGAGGCATTGCAGCGGATGCCCCGCCTTGTGGGCCGCCTCGCGGACCTGCTCCACTTTGGTGGCGGCGACGTCGCGGGAATACACCCCACATACGCCTTTGCCGTCCAAATGGATTTTCAGCATGATCTGCGTGGCGGCTTCCCGGTCTTTGCTGAAGAATTCCTGCAGCACGACGATGACGAATTCCATCGGCGTGAAGTCATCATTGAGCATGACCACCTGAAACATTTGCGGCGGCTGGGTCTTTTGCGTGCGACGTTCGAGCACGACCGAACCGCCATCGTCCCGCGCTGGCGTCCTGGTGGGCGGAGCGGGGGTGGGGGAAGGTGGTTTAGTTGCCATGGATTTCATTCTAGCGAGCCACGGCGGTCGACGCAGCCTCTCCCATGTAGTGATCACCCAACGGTGTTTCAAGCCTCACTCCGCGCTCCGTCTAGCCCGCGTCGTACACCACATTGACCGAACCGGTGCCGGCCTGGGCGCTCCACGCCGCCAAAGCGGCATCGGAAGGGAAGAAACGGCTGCCCTCGCCCAGTTGCAACTCCGCCACGGCCTGGCCCTGGCCGGCCTTGCAGCGGATGCCCATGCGCACCCGAAGGCCGTGCACCAGCACCTCGCCCTGCTCTGTTTCCTGCCGGCGGGGTGGGAATTCACGCACCAGGCGCTGCACGTCCGGCGCGGTATCGCCGATGGCAACCTGAAGGTAGCGCCCGAACTTGGCCCGCGCCGCCGCCAGGTCCCACACCTGCTGCACCTTCACCCGCAGCCCGCCGCTGAAATGGTCGAGCTGCAGGCGGCCGCTCATGACCACGAATTCGTCGTCCTTCAGCATGTCCCGGTGGGCATTGACCACGTTCTCGTCGGCCGAGGCTTCGATGGTGGCGGACTTGTCGTCCAGCTTGAACAGGGCCAGCCGGCCCCGCTGCCCGTTGATGACCCGGAAATCGCTGATGATGCCGGCCAGGATCTGGGGTTCTCGGCTGTCGAGCAGTTCCTCGATCTGCGTGCGCACGAAACGGCGCACCTCGCTGGCCACCTCGTCGAACAGGTGGCCCGACAGGTAGAAGCCCACGGCCGTCTTTTCCTGGGTGAGGCGTTCCTTCACGCCCCAGGGCAACATCTCGACGAGTTCGGGCTCTTGCGTGCTGGAGCCGTGGGCATCCTCGCCCATCATGTCGAACAGGCCGCCCTGGTTGGCGTTGGCCAGCGTCGCGTTCGCGAAGTCGAACGCCCGGTCGATCGAGGCAACGAGCGAGGCCCGGTTCATGTTCATGGCATCGAAGGCGCCCGCCTTGATGAGCGCCTCCAACGTGCGCTTGTTCAGGCGCGTGCGGTCCACGCGCACGCAGAAGTCGAACAGGCTGGTGAAAGGGCCTTTGGTATCGCCGCGCGGTCCCGCCCCGCGCCCGTCCCGGGCAGCGATGATGGCCTCGATCGCCTGCTGTCCGGTGCCCTTGATGGCGCCCAGGCCGTAGCGAATGACCTTGTCCGTGACCGGCTCGAACCGGTACATGCCCCGGTTCACGTCCGGCGGCTCGAACGTCAGCCCGAACTTCTTCATGGCGTCTTCGAACAGCACCTTGAGCTTGTCGGTGTCGTCCATTTCCACCGTCATGTTGGCGCAGAAGAATTCGGCCGTGTAGTGCACCTTGAGCCAGCCGGTCTGGTAGGCCAGCAGCGAGTAAGCGGCCGCGTGCGACTTGTTGAAGCCGTACCCCGCGAACTTCTCCATCAGGTCGAACACCTCGTCGGCCTTTTCCTGGCTGATGTTCTGCTTGGCCGCACCCGCGCGGAAGATCTCGCGGTGCTCAGCCATCTCCTCGGCCTTCTTCTTGCCCATCGCCCGGCGCAGCATGTCGGCGCCGCCGAGCGAGTAGCCGCCCAGCACCTGGGCGGTCTGCATCACCTGCTCCTGATACACCATGATCCCGTAGGTTTCCGACAGCACCTTCTCGACCAGCGGATGGGGGTACTCCACCACCTCCTTGCCGTGCTTGCGGTTCACGAAACTGGGGATCAGGTCCATCGGGCCCGGCCGGTACAGCGCGTTCAGGGCGATCAGGTCTTCCAGCCGGCTGGGACGTGCTTCCTTGAGCATGCCCTGCATGCCGCGGCTTTCAAACTGGAACACGGCTTCGGTCTTGCCATCGGAGAACAGCTGGTAGGTGCGCGCATCGTCCAGCGGAATGTTCTCGAACGTGAAGTTCTCCTGGCCCTTGTGGCGCTTGACGATGAACTCCTTGGCGATCTCCAGGATGGTCAGCGTGGCCAGGCCCAAGAAGTCGAACTTCACCAGGCCGATGGCTTCCACATCGTCCTTGTCGTACTGGCTCACGGCGGAATCGCTGCCCGGCTGCTGGTAGAGCGGGCAAAAATCGGTGAGCTTGCCCGGGGCGATGAGCACGCCCCCGGCGTGCATGCCGATGTTGCGGGTCATGCCCTCGAGCTTTTGCGCCATCTCGATGATGGTCTTGACGTCTTCTTCCTTCTGCACGCGCTCGGCCAGCAGCGGCTCCAGTTCGAGTGCGTAGTTGTTCTTGTCGCCTTCCTTCTTGGGGTTGGGCGGGTACTGCAGCGTGTACGACATGCCGGGCTTGCCCGGCACGAGCTTGGAAATGCCGTCGCAGAAGGTGTAGCTCATGTCCATGACCCGGCCCACGTCGCGGATGGCGGCCTTGGCGGCCATGGTGCCGAACGTGGCGATCTGGCTCACGGCATCCTTGCCGTACTTGTCCTTCACGTAGTCGATCACGCGGTCGCGGTTGGACTGGCAGAAATCGATGTCGAAGTCGGGCATCGACACCCGCTCGGGGTTCAGGAACCGCTCGAACAGCAGGTTGTACTGCAGCGGGTCCAGGTCGGTGATCTTGAGCGCATAGGCCACCAGCGAGCCCGCGCCTGAGCCCCGGCCCGGCCCCACCGGGCAGCCGTTGTTCTTGGCCCACTGGATGAAATCCCCCACGATCAGGAAGTAGCCCGGGAACCCCATCTTCAGGATGGTGTTGATCTCGAACTCCAGCCGCTCCAGGTAGCGCGGGCGCTCCTTGTCGCGCTCGGCCTCCTTCGGGTACAGGTGCGCCAGGCGCTCTTCCAGCCCCGCCAGCGAAGCCACCCGGAAATACTCGTCGATGGGCATGCCACCCGGGGTGGGAAAGTCCGGCAGCTGCGGCTTGCCCAGCACCAGGGTCAGGTTGCAGCGCTTGGCGATCTCCAGCGTGTTGGCGATCGCGGACGGCACGTCGGCGAACAGCGCCTCCATCTGCGCGCTCGATTTGAAGTATTGCTCGCGCGTGAACTTGCGCACGCGCCGCTGGTTGCCCAGGATTTCGCCTTCGGAGATGCACACACGCGCTTCATGGGCCTCGTAATCGTCGGCCGTGGCGAACTGCACTGGATGGGTCGCGACGACGGGCAGGTTCAGCCGGGCGGCCAGTTGCACGGCCGACACCACGTGGGCCTCGTCGTCGGGCCGGCCGGCACGCTGGATCTCCAGGTAGAAGCGATGCGGGAACAACCCGGCCAACCGCAGTGCCAGGCGCGCGGCCCCCGCGTCGTCGCCCTTCACGATCGCCTGTCCCACGGGTCCGGCCTGGGCACCCGCCAGTGCGATGAGGCCCTCGCCCAATTCCTCCAGCCAGGCCCAGGTGCAAAGGGGCTGGTTCTTCACCACGTTGCGCGTCCAGGCGCGCGCGAGCAGTTCCGACAGGTTCAGGTACCCCTGCTTGCCCTGTACCAGCAGGATCATGCGGGAAGGTGGATTGCCCGGCTCCTCGGGCTCGACGAACACTTCGGCGCCCAGCACGGGCTTGACGCCCTTGCCCCTCGCTTCCTTGTAGAACTTGATGGCGCCGAAAAGATTGCCGAGGTCGGTGATCGCCAGGGCGGGCTGGCCGTCCTTGGCGGCCGCCTTGGCCACTTCATCGATGCGGTTGGTGCCGTCGACGACGGAAAATTCGGTGTGCAGGCGCAAATGGACAAACATGGCGGGTATTGTAGGAACGCCGCTTCCCTACCTCCCACCAGAGCCCCAGCGTTTCGTTCAGGCCGCCGGCTGGCACGCCGGTACAATCCGGCTCCTGCCCGATCGCCGCGGCCAGCCCCCTGTGGCCGTCCCGGCCCCTGATCGGAAGCGGGAACCGATGCCCTTCTTTTGCCTGAAAGCTGCCTCCATGCCGCGTTTTCCCCTGCCCCTGTTGTCCGCCCTGCTGGCCGCCGGCCTGATGGCGGGCTGCTCCAGCACCCCCGAAGACAAGACCGCCGGCTGGAGCCCCAATCGCATCTACTCCGAAGCCCGCGACGAACTCAACAGCGGTGGCTACGACAAGGCCGTGCCCCTGCTGGAGAAGCTCGAAGGCCGCGCAGCCGGCACGCCGCTGGCACAGCAGGCCCAACTGGAAAAGGCCTACGCCCAGTACAAGGCCGGCGAAAAAGCCCAGGCCATCGCCACGCTGGACCGCTTCATGAAGCTGCACCCCGCCAGCCCCGCCTACGACTACGCGCTGTACCTGAAGGGCCTCGTCAACTTCAACGACAACCTGGGGCTGTTCTCCTGGCTGTCGCGGCAGGACCTGTCCGAGCGCGACCAGAAGGCGGCCAAGGATTCGTTCGAGTCCTTCCGCGAGCTGACCACGCGGTTCCCGGAATCGCGCTATGCCCAGGACTCACGCCAGCGCATGACCTACATCGTCAATTCCCTGGCGCAGTACGAAGTGCACGTGGCCCGCTACTACTACGAGCGCGGCGCCTATGTGGCAGCCATCAGCCGGGCCCAGATCGCCCTGGCCGACTACAAGGAAGTGCCTGCGCTGGAAGAGGCCCTGTACATCCTGGTGAAGTCCTACGATGCGCTGGGCATGACCCAGTTGCGCGACGATGCGCAACGTGTGATGGCGAGTTCCTACCCGCAGAGCGAATTGAACCGCGATGGCCTCAAGGCCAAGTCGGAGCCGTGGTGGAAGGTGTGGTGAGCGCGCGCAGCGCCGCATCGAATTCCTGCGCCGTGTGAAGGCGCCGCATGGGTGGCAAGGCTGACAGCAGGCGCTTGCCGTAGCCCATCTCGACCAGGCGGGTGTCGGCCACCACCAGCACGCCCCGGTCGCTCTCACTGCGAATCAACCGCCCCGCACCCTGCTTGAGGGCGATCGCGGCCTCCGGCAGCGAAAAGTACCGGAAGGCACTGCGTTTGGCCTGTTCCAGCCGCTGGGAGCGCGCCTCTACCAACGGATCGCCCGGTGGCGGAAATGGCAGCTTGTCGATCACCACCAGTTGCAAGGCCTCACCCGGCACGTCGAACCCTTCCCAGAACGTGGCGGACGCGACCAGCACGCACCCTGCCCGCCCCTCGGACGCGCCTTCGCGGAACCGCTCCATCAAACGCCGTTTCGGCCACTGGCCCTGCATCAGCACCTCGATGCCGGAATCCGCGGCGAACCGGGCCTGCAGCGCATCGCCGATGGTCCGCAGGGCCTTGAGCGTGGTGGTGAGCACCAGGGTGCGCCCTCCGAGCACCACCACCGCGCCGCCCACCCAGGCTGCCAATGCCGCGCTGTGGGCGGGGTCGGAAGGCTTGGGCAGTTCCAGGGGCACATGGAAGGCCGCCTGCGATGCATAGTCGAACGGGCTCTCCACCCGCAGGATGCGCGCGTCCTGTAAACCGCAAGGCTCGGTGAACCAGCGCAGGCTCGCATCGTCCCCCAGGGTGGCCGAGGTGAAGATCCATGCACGGGGCTTGCCCTGCGACAGCACTGCGGACGCTTCCGGCTCGTCCCAGGCCGATGCCTCGGTTTCGGGCTCACCGGCAGGCAGCTGCCACAGGGACCGCATCGGGCCCGCGATGTCGAGCGGCGCTTCCACGAGCCGCAATGCGCCCGCCACATCCACCCATCGGACCGCATCCGCGCCGCAGGGCTGGGAAAAGCCGTCCATGCGCTCCATGAGCTGGACCGCACGGCCATGCAGGCGCACGAAGTCCGGGGCGATCTCGCTCACGGTGTCCAGGGCCGCCAGAGCGGCGCGGCAGGCACCCACCACCTGGTGCATGGCCGCATGCCATTCGCCGGGATCCACCCCGTCGGGCACCTCGCCGGTCCAGCGCAACCGCGAACCCGCCGGGGCACGACCTGCGGCCAGGCGCAGGTCGCGGCCGGCGCGGTCCAGCGCGGCGGCCACCCCCAACCAATCGGCCAGCCCGCGGGCGAACTGCAGGCCCGCCGCCATCACGTCGCGCGAAAAGTCCAGCAACTGCGCGGTGGAGGCTTGCCGGCCCATGAATTGCACGCCGGTTTCGTTCAGTTGGTGCGCCTCGTCGAAGACGACGACGCGCACGGAAGGCAGTAGTTCAGCCATGCCGGAATCGCGAACAGCCTGGTCCGCAAAAAAGAGGTGGTGGTTGATCACCACCACATCGGCGGCCAGCGCCTCGCGCCGGGCACGGTGAACATGGCACGCCCGAAAGCGCGGGCACGGCGAACCCAGGCAGTTCTCGCGGGTGGACGTGACCAGCGGAATCACCGGGGACCGCTCATCCAGCCCCGGCAGCTCGGCCAGGTCGCCGCTCACCGTGCCCTGCGACCAGGTTTCCACCCGGGCCAGCACCCGCGCCACGGCCGCATCGTGCGCGGCGCCGTCCTGGCGCGCCAACTCCATGCGGTGCAGGCAAAGGTAGCTGGCCCGCCCCTTGAGCAGCGCGGTGCGCACCGGCAAAGCCAGCGCCTGAACGAGGCGGGGCAGGTCGCGTGCGAACAGCTGGTCCTGCAGCGCCTTGGTGGCGGTGGACACCAGCACCCGCTCGCCGCTGAGCAGCGCCGGCACCAGATAGGAAAACGTCTTGCCGACGCCCGTGCCCGCCTCCACCACCAGGGCGCCGCCCTGCTCGATGGTCTCGGCCACCGCCAGCGCCATCTCGGTCTGGCCGGCGCGGGGCGAGAAATGCGCCTGGGCCAGCGACAGCACGCCGCCCTCTTCGAACGCGGCCCGCACGCCATGGACGAGCGATTCGATGCGAGGCAGTTCCATGCCGCTCATCCCCGCCTGCGTTCGCGGGCGACCGGACCGGACCGCATGGTGGGACCGGGAGCAGACGGACAGGAAAAAAGGCGGTGCAAGGAAAGAAGGAAGGAGAGGCGTCGCATGGCAAAACCGCCAAAGGGCGCCCGATAATACGTGCTTCGCCCGGCCCTTCGGCCGGCCCGCGCCTTCCACCATTTCTGCCATGACCAAACCGTTTCGCCTCACTGCGTCAACCGGCATCCACAAAGGCGATCGTGAATACCAGCAGGACCAGGTCGCGTTGATCGCCCACCCCCGCTACAACGGCTGCGTGCTCGGGGTCGTGGCAGACGGCATGGGGGGGCGCAGCGGAGGGCGCAAGGCGTCCGACCAGGTGATGCTCACGGCCCGGCAATGGTTCGAGCGGTATTCGCCGGACACCGACGACACCGCGACGATGCTCAAGCACATGGTGGAAGAGGCGCACATCGTGATCCGCCTCACCGCCATCTCGGCCGAGCAGGAGCCCCACAGCACGGTGGCGGCCTTCATCATCAATCCCCGGGGCGACTGCCACTGGGCGCATGCCGGCGATTCGCGCATCTACCACTTCCAGGGCGCGCGGCTGGCCCATCGCACCAGCGACCACTCGTATGTGCAGGCCTTGGTCGACCGCGGCGAAATCACCGAGGCCGAGGCCAACACCCATCCGCACTCCAATATCCTGGTGGGCTGCCTTGGCACCGAGAGCGATCCGCCGGTGGCCCAGCACATGATTCCGCAACTGCTGCCGGGCGACGTGCTCCTGGCGTGCAGCGACGGCGTGTGGCACTATTTTTCGCCGACGGAACTGGCCTCGGTGGTGGACTCGCTGTCGCCGCGCGAGGCCACGGAATTCCTCATTGAGAAAGCGCGGTCACGGGCCCGTGGCGGCGGAGACAACCTCTCGCTCGCCATCGTGAAGATCGAGGCGCTGGCCGAAGAGAAGAAGCCGGCCCGGCTCGTCCGCTGAGCCGAGCGCCCGGAGCCACCCGCTCCAAGGGCCGGGCCAACCATGGCGGGGCAACGTGCCTGGTGCGAGACGCGGTTCGCCGCCGCCCTCAGGGGGCAGCGCTGGCCGATGGAACCGGCGGTGGCGGTGGCAGCGCCGCTGCCGGCTTGCGGCCCTGGGCTTCGGCATCGGCCCGCGCCTTCTCGTGCTTTTCGCGCCGCTCCTGGGCGGCCTTTTGCTTGGCCTCGTAGCGGGCGCGCGCCTCGGAAATCTGGCCGGGTTGCGCCGCCGCGCGCTCGGCCTTGGCGGCGTCGTGCGACTGCTCCCGCGAATGCTGCTGTGCGGCGCGCTGCTGCGCGTCGTGCTCGCGCTCCGCACGGCCCTGCGCTTGCGCCTGGGCGCGGGATGCGGCCTGCATGGGCGCCGGGCGTTCGCCGGCTTCGAGCTTCTCGCGCTGCTCCTGCTGCTTTTGCTCGATCGACTGCACGCGCAAGGCCGCCTTTTCGCGGCGATCGGCGTCGTTCAAGGCCACTTCGCGCTGCCGCAGGGCGCTTTCCTGGTCCCGCACCTGCGCCCGCACGCCGATCAGGCAGTCTTCGACGGAAAAGCGCTGATAGCAGACAGCCTCTTCCTTGATGCGCCGCGCCTCCAGCGCGCGGCGGTCGCGCTGGATCTGGTCCCGCTCGGCGCGGCGCTCGGCCTGCGCGGCATCGGCAGCGGCGCGCGATGCAGCCAGCGGTGACTGGGCCACCGCCAGCGTCGAGGCGAGCGCCAGTGCGGTGGCAAAGAAAAAGCGTTGGAAGGATGGCATGGTGAGAAAAGAGGTTACGTCAGTCCGGTGTCCACCACGCGCCGCTCGAGGTCCAGGAACTCCTTGGACTGCATTTCATTGAGCCGGGAGACGGTGCGCGGAAATTCATGGGCCAGAGGGCCCTCGGTGTACAGCGCTTCGGGCGGCACGGCGGCGGACAGGATGAGTTTGACGCGCCGGTCGTACAGCACGTCCACCAGCCACGTGAAGCGCCGGGCCGGCGACGCCATCGACACGGGCATGTGGGGCACGTCCGACAGCAGCACGGTGTGGAACTGCGCGGCGATTTCCAGGTAGTCGTTCTGCGAGCGGGGCCCGCCGCACAGCACGCTGAAATCGAACCAGACGACACCGCCGGCCTTGCGGCGCGCACGGATCTCGCGTGCCTCGATGTGCAGCACCGGGTCTTCGTCGCGCACTTCGGCCAGCTGGTCGAACGCCTCGGACATCTCCGCATCGGCCTGGGGCCCGAGCGGCGTGTGGTACAGCCGCACCATCTCCAGCGTGCGGCGGCGGTAGTCGGTGCCGTTGTCCACATTGACCACTTCCATCCGCTGGTTCAGCAGCTCGATGGCCGGCAGGATGCGGTCGCGGTGCAGCCCGCCGGGGTACAGCCCGTCGGGCTCGAAATTGGAGGTGGTGACGAAACCCACGCCGTTGTCGAACAGCGCCGCCAGCAGGCGGTGCAGGATCATCGCGTCGGTGATGTCCGCCACATGGAACTCGTCGAAGCAGATGAGCTTGTAGCGCTTGGAGATGCGCTCGCCCAGCACATCCAGCGGATTGACGGTGCCCTGCAGGCCCGCCAGTTCGCGGTGCACTTCGCGCATGAACTCGTGGAAATGCAGCCGCACCTTGCGGCGGATGGGCACGGCGTTGAAAAAGCAGTCCATGAGAAAGCTCTTGCCCCGCCCCACGCCGCCGTACATGTACACGCCACGCGGCACCTCGGGCCGGTTGATGAGCTTCTTCAAGGCGTTGGAGCGGCGCTCCTTGTACAGCGCCCAATCGTCGGCACACCGCTGCAACGCCTCGACGGCGCGCAGCTGGGCCGGATCGCTTTGATAGCCCTTGCTGGCCAGCTCCGCCTCATACGCCTGCTTCACATTCACACGCACACTCCAAACGCTATAAAAAATATAGCTGCCTGCGCTAGTGTTTCAAGCGCAGGCAGCCATTTTTACCCAAAGTCCCGGGATCAGAAGTTCAGCGTGCGCTTGTCCACGGCCAGGGCCGCTTCCTTGGTGGCTTCGCTCAAGCTCGGATGGGCGTGGCAGATGCGCGCGATGTCTTCGGCGCTGGCCTTGAACTCCATGGCGACCACGGCTTCGGCGATCAGTTCGCTGGCCATGGGGCCGACGATGTGCACGCCCAGGATCTCATCCGTGGCCGCGTCGGCCAGGAACTTGACCATGCCGGTCGTGTCGCCCAGCGCGCGGGCGCGGCCGTTGGCCAGGAATGGGAACGTGCCGGCCTTGTACTTCACGCCGTCCGCCTTGAGCTGCTGCTCGGTGCGGCCCACCCATGCGATCTCGGGGTTGGTGTAGATCACCCAGGGGATGGTGTTGAAGTTCACATGGCCATGCTGGCCCGCGATGCGTTCGGCGACGGCCACGCCCTCTTCCTCGGCCTTGTGCGCCAGCATCGGGCCACGCACCACGTCGCCCACCGCCCACACGCCCGGCAGGTTGGTCTTGCAATCGGCATCGACCACAATCGCGCCGCGCTCGTCCAGTTGCAGGCCCACGGCTTCGCCGTTGAGACCGATGGTGTTGGGCACGCGGCCGATGGACACGATGAGCTTGTCCACTTCCAGCGTCTGGGCTTCGCCCTTGGCGTTGGTGTAGGCCACGCTCACGCTCTTCTTGCCGGTCTTGATCTCGCCGATCTTCACGCCCAGCTCGATCTTGAGGTTCTGCTTGTCGAATGCCTTCTTGGCTTCCTTGGCGATCTGCTCGTCCACCGCGCCCAGGAACGTGGGCAGTCCTTCCAGCACCGTCACTTCGGCACCCAGGCGGCGCCAGACCGAGCCCATTTCAAGGCCGATCACGCCGGCGCCGATCAGGCCCAGCTTCTTGGGTGTCTCTCCAATGCGCAGGGCACCGTCGTTGGAGAGGATGTGCTCTTCGTCGAACGGCACGCCAGGCAGCGCGCGGGCGTTGGAGCCCGTGGCCAGGATGATCTGCTTGCCGGTGATGGACTCTTCGGCATCGCCGGCCACGCGGATTTCATAGCCACCGTCGGCGGCTTTCACGAACGAGCCACGGCCGTGGAAGAACGTGATCTTGTTCTTCTTGAACAGGTACAGGATGCCGTCGTTGTTCTGCTTCACCACGCTGTCCTTGCGGGCGATCATCTTGGCCACGTCCATGCGCACGTCCTTGACCTCGATGCCATGGTCGGCGAAGTGGTGGTTGGCCTGGTCGAAATGCTCGGACGACTGCAGCAGCGCCTTGGAGGGAATGCAGCCCACGTTGGTGCAGGTGCCGCCCGGTGCGGGGCCGCCCTTGCCGTTCTTCCACTCGTCGATGCAGGCCACGTTGAAGCCCAGTTGCGCGGCTCGGATGGCAGCGATATAGCCGCCGGGGCCGCCGCCGATCACGATCACGTCGAATTGTTTGCTCATGTCAATCTCACTCAATCAGTTGAAGAAAGACCCACCGGCGGGCGCGGCCAACGGCCGGGCCACGCGGGCGGGTCCATCCAGGGGGATCAGATGTCGAACAGCAGGCGCGAGGGGTCTTCCAGCGCTTCCTTCATGGCCACCAAGCCCAGCACGGCTTCACGGCCGTCGATGATGCGGTGGTCGTACGACATGGCCAGGTAGTTCATCGGGCGGATGACGATCTGGCCGTTTTCCACCACGGCACGGTCCTTGGTGGCGTGCACGCCCAGGATGGCCGACTGCGGCGGGTTGATGATGGGGGTGGACAGCATGGAGCCGAACGTGCCGCCATTGGAGATCGAGAACGTGCCACCGGTCATCTCTTCGATGCCCAGCTTGCCGTCCTTGGCCTTCTGGCCGAACTCGGCGATCTTCTTTTCGATGTCGGCGAACGTCATCTGGTCGGCATTGCGCAGGATGGGCACCACCAGCCCGCGGGGCGAGCCCACGGCGATGCCGATGTCGAAGTAGCCGTGGTAGACGATGTCGTTGCCGTCGACCGAGGCGTTGAGCACCGGGTACTTCTTCAGGGCATGCACGGCCGCCTTCACGAAGAAGCTCATGAAGCCGATCTTCACGCCGTGTTCCTTGGTGAAAGCGTCCTGGAACTTCTTGCGCATGTCCATCACCGGGGCCATGTTCACTTCGTTGAACGTGGTCAGGATGGCGTTGGTCGATTGCGACTGCAGCAGGCGCTCGGCCACGCGGGCGCGCAGGCGGCTCATGGGCACGCGCTGCTCGGGGCGGCCGCTCAGGTCTTCCTTGGCGGTGGGCGCAGCCACCTGCGGCAGCGCCTTGGTGGGCACACCGGTGGGGATCGCGCTCGGTGCGGCCGCAGCGGCCTTGCCCGTGCCCGATGCCACGGCACCCAGCACGTCACCCTTGGTCACGCGGCCATCCTTGCCCGTGCCGGCCACGGCCGAAACGGACAGGTTGTTGTCGGCCAGCAGCTTGGCGGCGGCGGGCATGGCCACATCGCCCTTGGAGCCGCCTGCGGCAGCGGGGGCTGCAGCGGCTGGTGCGGGCGCCGCAGCTGCGGGCGCGGCGGCAGGGGCAGCTGCAGCGGCAGGGGCGGCTGCGCCGGCCTTGCCTTCGGTGTCGATCTTGGCGATCAGCTGGTCGGCCACCACGGTGGCGCCGTCGCCTTGCACGATTTCCGCCAGCACGCCGGCCGAGGGAGCAGGCACTTCGAGCACGACCTTGTCGGTCTCGATTTCGATCAGGATCTCATCGACGGCGACAGCCTCGCCGGCCTTCTTCTTCCACGTGAGCATCGTGGCTTCCGCCACGGATTCGGACAGTTGGGGGACTTTGACTTCAACGATAGCCATGGGAATTCTTTCGGGGTTTGTTTCTGCTTTTTGTGTGTTCGGGTTTCCGGCCTTACTTGGTCAGGACAAACCCCTTGAGCTTGGCGAACGCGCCGTCCACCAGGGCCTTTTGCTGCTCCTGGTGCAGGTGCGAATAGCCCACCGCGGGCGATGCCGAGGCGGCACGGCCGGAGTAACCCAGCTTCTGGCCTTCGAGCATGTTCTCGTGGATGTAGTGCTGCACGAAGAACCAGGCGCCCTGGTTCTGCGGCTCGTCCTGGCACCACACGATGTCGGTGGCGTTCGGGTACTTCTTCAGCTCGGCGGCGAAGGCCTTGTGCGGGAAAGGATAGAGCTGTTCCACGCGCAGGATGACGACGTCGTCGGCTTCCTTCTCTTCGCGCTTCTTGACCAGGTCGTAGTAGACCTTGCCCGAGCAGGCGATCACGCGCTTGACCTTCTCGGCCTTCTTCTCGATGGCTTCGTTCTGCTCCGGGATCACCGTCTGGAAGCTGCCCTTGGTGAACTCGGACAGCGGCGAGGTCGCGTCCTTGTTACGCAGCAGCGACTTCGGCGTCATGATGATCAGCGGCTTGCGCAGGTGGCGGACCATCTGGCGGCGCAGCACGTGGAAGATCTGGCTGGCGGTGGTGGGCTGCACCACCTGCATGTTGGCGTCGGCCGACAACTGCATGAAGCGCTCCAGGCGGGCCGAGCTGTGCTCGGGACCCTGGCCTTCGTAGCCGTGCGGCAGCATCAGCGTGATGCCGTTCACGCGGCCCCACTTCACTTCGCCGGAGGCGATGAACTGGTCGATCACGACCTGCGCACCGTTGGCGAAGTCGCCGAACTGCGCTTCCCAGATCACGAGCGTGTTGGGGTCGTTGGAGGCATAGCCGTATTCGAAGCCCAGCACCGCCTCTTCGGACAGGATGGAGTCGATCACGACGAACGGAGCCTGGTTCTCGCTCACGTTCTGCAGCGGCACGTAGGTGCCCGTGTCCCACTTCTCGCGCTTTTGGTCATGGATGACCGAATGGCGGTGGGTGAACGTGCCGCGGCCGCAGTCTTCGCCGGACAGGCGCACGGGGAAGCCGCTGGCCACCAGCGAGGCGAAGGCCATGTGCTCGCCCATGCCCCAGTCCACCGGAATGTCGCCACGGCCCATGGCGGCGCGGTCGTCGTACACCTTCTTGACCAGTTGGTGCGGCGTCACGCCTTCAGGGATGGTGGTGATCTTTTCGGACAGGCGCTTCCACTCGGCCAGCGGGATGGCGGTGTCGCCGGCATCGGTCCACTTCTTGCCCAGGAAGGGGCTCCAGTCCACCGCGTACTTGCTCTTGAAGTTGGTCAGCACCGGATCGACGGTGTGCTTGCCCGCATCCATGGCGGCGCGGTAGGCCTTGGACATGTCGTCGCCCAGGGTCTCGCCCAGGCCCTGCGTGGCCAGCTTGTCGGCGTACAGCTTGCGGGTGCCGGGGTGCGCGCCGATCTTCTTGTACATCAGCGGCTGGGTGAGCGCGGGCGTGTCCTGCTCGTTGTGGCCCAGCTTGCGGAAGCAGATGATGTCCACCACCACGTCCTTCTGGAACTCCATGCGGAATTCGAGGGCGAGCTGCGTGGCGAACACGACCGCTTCGGGATCGTCGCCGTTCACGTGCAGCACGGGCGACTCGATCATCTTGACCACGTCCGTGCAATACAGCGTGGAGCGGCTATCGCGCGGATCGGAGGTGGTGAAGCCGATCTGGTTGTTGATCACGATGTGCACCGTGCCGCCCGTGGAGTAGCCACGGGTCTGGGCCAGCGCCAGCGTTTCCTGGATGACGCCCTGGCCGGCGAAGGCCGCGTCGCCGTGCACCAGCACGGGCAGCACCTGCTTGCCATGCGGGTCGGCGCGGCGGTCCATGCGGGCGCGCACCGAACCTTCCACGACGGGGTTCACGATTTCCAGGTGGGAGGGGTTGAAGGCCAGCGACAGGTGCACCGGGCCGCCAGGGGTGCTGACGTCGGAACTGAAGCCCTGGTGGTACTTCACGTCGCCTGCCGGCAGGTCTTCCGGAGCGGTGTGGTCGAACTCGGCGAACAGGTCCTTGGGCATCTTGCCCAGCGTGTTCACCAAAACGTTCAGGCGGCCGCGGTGGGCCATGCCGATCACGATTTCCTGCACGCCCTTGGTGCCGGCGGCCTGGATGAGTTCATCCATGGCGGCGATGAAGCTTTCGCCGCCTTCGAGCGAGAAGCGCTTTTGGCCGACGTACTTGGTGTGCAGGAAGCGCTCCAGGCCTTCAGCGGCCGTGAGGCGGTCCAGGATGTGCTTTTTCTTGTCGGGACCGAAGCTGGGCTTGCTGCGGATGGTCTCGAGCTTTTCCTGCCACCAGCGCTTCTGGTTCTGGTCGGTGGCATACATGTATTCGACCCCGATCGAGCCGCAGTACGTTTCGCGCAGCGCGTTGATCAGCTCGCGCAGCGGCATGGCTTCCTTGCCGAAGAAGGTGTTGCTCGTGTTGAACACCGTTTCCTGATCGGCGTCGCTGAAGCCGTAGAAGGAGGCTTCGAGTTCCGGAATCTCAGGGCGCTCGGTGCGCTTCAGGGGGTCCAGATCGGCCCAGCGCTGGCCGACATTGCGGTAGGCCGAGATCAGTTGCTGGACGGCGGTGCGCTTGCGGCCCATTTCGGAGTCGGCGCCGGTGGCACCGACGACCTTCGTGCCGCCTTGCTTGGCGCGCTCGGCGAAGGCATTGACCACGGGCAGGTGGGGCACGTCCTTGGCGTTCGAGCCATCGACGGCAGGCACGTGCTGCAGGGCATCGAAGTATTCGCGCCACGTTTCGGGCACGCTGCCGGGGTTGACGAGATAGTTCTCGTACATCTCTTCGACATAGGGCGCATTGCCGCCGAAAAGATAGGTGTTGCCTTGGTAGGCTTGGTATACGGATGTCGTATCGCTCATATTCCGCTGACCTCCGCTTCCCTGAGGGAAGCATTAGCTGGTGGGTGAAACCTTCCGCGACACGGCTGAACCGATTGGCGGATGCGACTGTGGCTGGGGAAGGGCCGGGGGTGCGGGCGCCATTGTGCCACCGAACGCCCAGGAGCGAGCCCTACACGGCGTAAGCGCGTGTTCCTTCGCCGCCGTGTCATGGCGGTCGCTTACATTTCGTCATTATCCGTACCCCGCCTCTATGAACTCACCCACCCTTCAGAGCCGCACGCTGTTGCTTCTTCTCATCGCGGTCACTGTCGCGTTCTTCGCCATCCTGTGGCCGTTCCACGGAGCGGTTTTCTGGGGCGTCATCCTGGCGATCCTGTTCACGCCGCTGCACCGGCGGCTGCTGCGGCGCATGCGCGGGCGGCGCAACCTGGCGGCCCTGTGCACCCTGGGACTGTGTCTCGTGATCGTGATCCTGCCCATGACCTTCATCAGCATTTCGCTGGTCCAGGAGGCCGGGCTCATCTACGAACGCATGAAATCGGGACAGCTCAACTTCGGCGCCTACGTGCAGCAGGTGCTGAGTGCCCTGCCCTCCTGGCTGCTGGGCTTGCTGGACCGCTTCAACCTCACCTCGGCCGCCGAGGTGGAGGCCAAGCTCTCGTCCGTGTCCGTGCAGGCCGGCCAGTTCCTGGCCACCAAGGCGCTGGACGTGGGCCAGAACACGCTGCAGTTCATCGTGAGCTTCGGCATCATGCTGTACCTGCTGTTCTTTCTGGTGCGTGACGGCAGTTCGCTGGTCAACCGCATCCGCCAGGCGGTGCCCCTCGACGAAGAGCACAAGCGCCAACTGGCCAGCAAGTTCACCACGGTGATCCGCGCCACCGTCAAGGGCAACATCGTGGTGGCCGCCGTGCAGGGTGCGCTGGGCGGGGGGATCTTCTGGATCCTGGGCATCCAGGGCCCCATCCTCTGGGGCGTGCTGATGGCCTTCCTGTCGCTGCTGCCGGCCATCGGTGCCGGCCTGATCTGGGGCCCGGTGGCCATCTATTTCTTCGCGACCGGCGCCATCTGGCAGGGATCGGTGCTGGTGGCTTTTTGCGTCTGCGTCATCGGACTGGTGGACAACGCCCTGCGCCCGGTGCTGGTGGGCAAGGACACGAAGATGCCAGACTACATCGTCCTCATCTCCACCCTGGGCGGCATGGCCCTGTTCGGGCTGACCGGTTTCGTGATCGGCCCGGTGATCGCAGCGCTCTTCATCGCCACCTGGGACTTGTTCTCGCAACCCGCCGATTCCCCGATAAAGTAACAGCGCAGCACCCGCCGGCCTCCGTGCCGGCCGCCATGCGCCATGCCCCAGATTTCGCCCCGTCGCCTCGTCCTGCTGGCCCTCGTGCTGTCGGCAGGCATCGGTGCGCTCTTCGTGCGGGCGATCCTCACGATCCGCGACGACGCCTGGTCGTACGCGCTGCACACCAACAGCAGCCTGGCACGCACCATCGAGCAGAACATCCAGCGCACCCTGAACGGCTTCGACTACTCGCTGGTCGGGGTGGCCAAGAGCCTGTCGGACCCCGGCCTGCCGAGCCTGAGCCTGCAGATGCGCAACACCTTCCTGTTCGACCATTCCCTGCACACGCCCGGCCTGGGTGCGGTCGCGGTGCTGGACGACAAGGGCAACGTGGTGATGCGGTCCACCAGCCTGGAGCCTCTGAAGCTCAACCTGGCCGACCGGGATTATTTCCAGGTGCACCAGACCAGCCAGCGCGAGGGGCTGTACATCGGCAACCCCATCCGGGGCCGGGTGTCGGGCTCGTACAGCCTGCCCATCAGCCGCGCGTATTTCCGCGACGACGGCAGCTTCGGCGGCGTCGTGGTGGGCACCGTGCGAATCGATTATTTCAAGGAGCTGTTCGCCTCCATCGATGTCGGGCCGATGAGCCGGGTCGAGCTGTGGAGCACCCGCGACGGCACCACCGTCGCGCGCTTTCCCTATGCCGAAAAGGATGTCGGGCAGCCCATGGACGACGCCAGCTTGCTCACGCGGCTGCAGACGGTCGACAGCGGCAGCTACACGGCGCAGGACCCGCAGGACCGCACCGAGCGGCTGCACACCTTCCGCCGCATCGGCAACTACCCGCTGGCGGTGAGCGTCGGGCAGTCGGCGGACACCATCCTGGCCAAGTGGCGCGCCAGCGCCAAGGTGCTGGGCGCTTTCGCCGTGCTGCTGATGGCCGCCTGCCTGGGCCTGTCCGCCCTCTTCGCGCGGGAGTTGCAGCGCCGCCAGGCCATCGCGGCGCAGCTCAAACAGGCCGAGCACGACACGCGCACCATCCTGGACAACCTGCCTTCGATGGTGAGCTACTGGGACAAGGACCAGCACAACCGCTTCGCCAATCAGGCGTACATGGACTGGCTGGGCGTCTCGCGCGACCGCATGCCCAACGTGAAGCTGCTGGACGTGCTCGACCGGGGAACCTACGAACACGCGTTGACGCACATCCGGCAGGCGCTCAAGGGCCACAAGCAGGTCTTCGAGCGGACGATGCCGCTGCCCTCCGGCGAGGTGCGCCACACGCTGGTGTCGTACATCCCGGACAAGGAAGGCGACGAGGTGCAGGGCATCTTCGTGCAGATCGACGACCTGACCGACCGCAAGCGCATGGAAGACCTGCTGTTCGAGGAAAAGGAGCTGATCCGGCTGACGCTGCAGTCCATCGGCGATGCGGTCATCTGCACCGATGCCGAGGGCTGCGTCACCTACATCAACCCGGTGGCCGAGAAGATGACCGGCTGGCAGGCCTTTCATGCCGCCGGATCGGACATTGACGACGTCGTACCGCTGCAGGAAGCCGGCAGCGACAGCGGCTTGAGCCCCACCCGCCAGGCGCTGGCCGAGGGCCGGGCCCAGCCCTCGAAACGCGGCGTGGTGCTCCAGTGCCGCGACGGACGGCGCATCGACATCGAGAAATCGGTCAGCCCCATCACCGACCGGCACGGGCACGTCACCGGTACGGTGATGGTGCTGCGCGACGTGACCGAGGCCATGGAGATGTCGCGCCGCATGGCCCACCTCGCGCAGTACGACGTGCTGACCGACCTGCCCAACCGCGTGCTGCTGCAGGACCGCGCCCAGCAGGCCATCGCGCACGCGCTGCGGGACGACCGCAGCCTGGCGCTGATTTACATCGACCTGGACGGGTTCAAGCAGGTGAACGACACCCTCGGCCACGATGCCGGCGACCTGCTGCTCGTGCAGGTCGCCCGCCGCTTCAAGGGCGCGGTGCGGCATTCCGACACGGTGTGCCGCCAGGGGGCGACGAGTTCGTCGTGCTGCTGCCCAAGCTGGACAACGCCGACCAGGCCTGCCTGGTGTCGCAAAAGATCATGGCCGCGTGCGAACCGCCGTTCGATCTGCAGGGCGAGGTCCGGCAAATCGGCCTGAGCGGCGGCATCGCGCTGTTTCCGCAGCATGGCCGCAATTTCGAGGAGCTGTCGCGCAGCGCCGACATGGCGATGTACGCGGCCAAGCGCGCGGGGCGGGGGCATTTCCGGCTGTATGCCGGGCCCGACCAGGAGCCCACCATCGTGCCGGCGGACAAGAAATGACGGAATAAACGCCGGCAAGGCCTACAGTTCCATCCCCAATCAGCCGATACCTCCTTCATGTCCCTTTCCATCTCCTCCGCCTCCAGCACTTCCTCCACCAGCGTTTCGGGGAGCCGCTCTTCGGGCCAATCGAGCGGCGACATCGCGGCGCTTCAAAAGCAGCTCAAGGACCTCACGGCCGATCTCAAGCAGGCGTCGGCAGAAGCCAGCCAGGCGTCCGACCCCAACGACGCCAAAGCCAAGCAGCAGAAGCTGCAGGCGCTGCAGAACCAGATCCAGCTCGTGCAGCAGCAGATCGCAGCCATCCAGCAGGCCCAGCAACAGGAGCAGCAGCAAAAGGCCATGGAAAAGGCCATGGAGCAGCAGCAGTCGGCCGACCAGAAGAAGACCCCGCCCGCCGCCTCCACCACGCTGGGCACGCAGGTCGATACCTTCGCCTGATCGCAGTGCACGGCGCCCAGCAGACCGCACGAACGCGCGGCGCGCCCCAACGCCTCAAACCGGTGTTTTGCTACTTAATTGATAGCAATCAGGACAATCAATACCCCGGCATGGGGCCGAAAACACCCCAAATCCGGCTCAATCCACCCCATCCAGCCCGGCCGCGGACACCAGCCGCTGGGTATAGGGATGCCGGGGTACATCCAGCACCGTCTGCACCGGGCCCGACTCCAGCACCTCGCCGTCCTTCATCACGATCACGTCGTGCGCCATCGCACGGATGACCGCCACGTCGTGCGTGATGAGCAGGTAACTCAGCGAGCGCTCCTTCTGCAGGCGCTGCAGCAACGCCAGCACCTGCTGCTGGATGGTGACGTCGAGCGCGCTGGTGGGCTCGTCCAGCACCAGCAGCCGGGGGCTCAGGATGAGCGCACGGGCAATCGCCAGCCGCTGGCGCTGCCCTCCGGAAAACTCGTGCGGATAGCGCGCCAGCAGGCCCGGGAACTGCGCGTCGGTCAGTCCCACGTCCTGCAGCGCCGAATCCACGCGCGCGCGGCGGTCGGCGGGCGACAGGCCGGGCTCGTGCACCTGCAGTCCCTCGCCCACGATCTCCTCGACCGTCAGGCGCGGCGACAGCGACGAAAACGGGTCCTGGAACACCACCTGCACCTGCCGGCGCAAGGCCTGATTGGCCGGGGTGTTGCGCTGGGCCGGCAACTGCCAGCCCTGCCCTGCGATCCGCAGGTCGCCCTGGTACGGCAGCAGCCCCAGCAGCGCCTGCGCCAGCGTGGACTTGCCCGAACCCGATTCGCCCACCACCCCGAGCGTGCGGGCCGGCGCGATGGAAAAGTCGGCCCCGTTCACCGCCACGAACTCCCCGCGGCGGAACCAGCCGCGGATGCCGGGCAGCGGCGTGGCATAGGCCACGCGCAGCGCGTGCGCCTGCGCGGCGGGCACCGCGGTGGCCGAGGCCTCCGGCTCCAGCACGTCGCGGCGCGGCACGCTGCCGATGAGACGCTGCGTGTACGCATGCTGCGGCGCGCGGAACACGTCCGACACCGCGCCGGCCTCCACCAGCACGCCGTGCTCCATGACCGCCACGCGGTCGGCGAACTTGCGCACCAGGTGCAGGTCGTGGGTGATGAGCAGCACGGCCATGCCGGTCTGGCGCTGCAGGTCGGACAGCAGGTCGAGGATCTGGCCGCGCAGCGTCACGTCCAGCGCGGTGGTGGGCTCGTCGGCCAGCAGCAGGCGCGGGCGGCTGGCCAGGGCCATGGCGATCATCGCGCGCTGGCGCTGCCCGCCCGACAGCTGGTGCGGGAACGCGTCCGCACGCCGGGCCGGCTCGGGAATGCCGGTGCTGGCCAGCAGTTCGACGGCCGCCTGGCGGGCCTGGGCGCGCGAGAGCGCCTGTTTGAGCTGCAGCACCTCGGCCACCTGGTCCCCCACCGCCATGAGCGGGTTGAGCGCCGTCATGGGCTCCTGGAACACCATGGCGATGTCGCCGCCGCGCACACCGCGCATCTCGCGCTCGGACAGGGCCAGCAGGTCCTGCCCGTCCATCAGCGCCCGGCCGGTGATGTGTGCATCGCCTGCCAGCCGCAGGATTGACAGCGCGGTGATGGTCTTGCCCGAGCCCGATTCGCCCACCAGCGCAAGCTTCTCGCCCGCCGCGATGTCGAAGCCGACCCCGCGCACCACTTCTTTGTCGCCAAAGCGCACGTGCAGGTCCTGCACCTGCAGCAGCGGCGCCGACGAGGCGGCAGGCGATGTGCCGGCCGAAGACGATGAAGCAGAAGAGTCTGGAATCGGCGCGGTGCCGCGCATGCGTGCGTCGCTCATGAATGGTCTGCCTTGCGGGGGTCGAGCGCATCGCGCAGCGCGTCGCCCATGAAGGTGAGCAGCAGCAGCGTGACCACCAGCGCCGCGAACGTGAACAGCGAAATCCACCAGGCGTCGATGTTGTTCTTGCCCTGGTTGAGCAGCTCGCCCAGCGACGGGGTGCCGGGCGGCACGCCCAGGCCCAGGAAATCGAGCGAGGCGAGCGCCAGGATGGCCGCGCTCATGCGAAACGGCAGAAAGGTCACCACCGGCGTCATGCTGTTGGGCAGGATGTGGCGCCAGATGATCTGCCCGTTGGGCACGCCCAGTGCGCGGGCGGCCTTCACGTAGTCGAGCTGCCGGTTGCGCAGGAACTCCGCACGCACGTAGTCCGACAGGCCCATCCAGCCGAACAGCGACAGCAGCACCAGCAGCAGCCCCACGCTGGGGGCGAACACGGCGCTGAAGATGATGAGCAGGTACAGCTCGGGCATCGAACCCCAGATCTCGATGAAGCGCTGGAACGCCAGGTCGGTCTTGCCGCCGAAAAAGCCCTGGATCGCCCCGGTGATGACGCCCAGCAGCACGCCCACCACCGTGAGCGCGATGCCGAACAGCACGCTCACGCGAAAGCCGTAGATCAGTTGCGCGAGCAGGTCGCGGCCCCGGTCGTCCGTGCCCAGCCAGTTCTGCGCCGTGGGGCCCGACGGGTTGGCCGACTTCGCGAAATAGTTCAGCGTGTCCGGACCGTAGGGGTTCAGCGTGTACAGCGCCCAGTTGCTGCCTTGCTGCAGCCGCTCGCGGATGAACGGGTCCAGGTAGTCGGTGGGGGTGTCGAAATCGCCGCCGAAAGTCTTCTCGGGGTAGTCGTGCAGCATGGGCAGGTAGGTCTGCCCTTCGTAGCGCACGATCAGGGGGCGGTCGTTGCTGATCAGTTCCGCCACCAGGCTCAGGGCCACCAGCGCGCTGAACAGGATCAGGCTCCAGTAGCCCAGCCGATTGCGCTTGAAGCGGCGCCACGCACGGCGGCCAGGCGAGAGCGACGGGGCCACGGGCGCCGCGCCGCTCAGGGGACGGCCACCGGCCGGCTCGGGGGGGTTAGTCAAACTTGACACGCGGGTCCACCCATACGTAGCAAAGATCGCTCACCAGCTTGGTCACCAGTCCGATCAGCGTGAAGAGATACAGCGTGCCCAGCACCACGGGGTAGTCGCGCCGGATCACGCTTTCGTAGCTCAGCAGGCCCAGGCCGTCGAGCGAGAACAGCGTCTCGATCAGCAACGAGCCGGCGAAGAAGGCGCCGATGAACGCCGCCGGAAACCCCGTGATGATGGGAATGAGGGCATTGCGGAACACGTGCTTCCACAGCACCTGCCGCTCCGACAACCCCTTGGCGCGGGCCGTGAGCACGTATTGCTTGCGGATCTCTTCGAGGAAGGCGTTCTTGGTCAGCATGGCCGTCACCGCGAAGCTGCCCAGCACCATGGCCGTGACCGGCAGCGTGATGTGCCACAGGTAGTCCACGATGCGCGCCCCCCAGGTCATCTCGTCCCAGTTCGCCGAGGTAAGCCCCCGCAGCGGGAACCACTGCAGCTGCCCGCCGAAGATCACCAGCAGCGCCACACCCAGCACGAACCCCGGGATGGCGTAGCCTACCAACACGATGAGCGTGGTGACGAAGTCGAAGCGCGAGCCCGCTCGCACCGCCTTGGCCACGCCGAGCGGCACGGCCACGAGATAACTGATGAAGAAGGTCCACAGGCCCAGGCTGATCGACACGGGCAGCTTTTCCTTCACGAGCTGCCACACGTCCTTGTTCTGAAAGAAGCTGCGGCCCAGGTCGAATCGCGCGAACTGCCCGAGCATCTGGAAGAAGCGCTCGTGCGCCGGCTTGTCGAAGCCGTAGAGCGCCTTGATCTGCTCCAGCCGCTTCGGGTCCACGCCCTGCGCCCCCCGGTAGGCCAGGCCGCCGCCTTCGGCCCCGCCGCCACCGCGTCCCATCCCGGCCTTGGACTCGGCCAGGTACTGCTCGACGGGGCCGCCCGGTACGAACTGGATCACCACGAAGGTCAGCAGCAGCACGCCCAGCAGGGTGGGCAGCATCAGCAGCACGCGCTTGAGGATGTAGGCGAACATGGCGGCGGTGGTGGGTCGGAAAATTGGGCGGGTCTGGACGGTGCTGGGGGTGCGAGGCGGATCAGCGCCGCGCGGGGTCCGGCGCCGTCTGGGGCGGCATGCGCGCCCACCAGGTGTCGATGGCCCAGGCCTCGCCCGTGGAATACGGCGGCAGCGTGGCCGGCCGCTCCAGGCGCCAGGCGTTGTAGACCATGCGGTGCGAAGGCGCGGTGTACTGGGGAATCAGGTAGTGCCCGTGCGCGATGACGCGTTCCAGGGCATGGCAGGCGGGCAGCAGCTCGTCCAGCGTCTTGGCCGACACGATGCTGCGGATCATCGCGTCCACGGCCTTGCTCTTCACGCCGGGGAAATTGCCTGAGTCTTCCGTGTCCGCCGCCTGCGAGCCGAACATGTCGGCCAGTTCCTGCCCCGGGTTGTTGGTGCCCTGGTACGCGATGGTGGTGATGTCGAAGTCGAACTTGCTCAGGCGCTGCTGGTAGAGCGCGAAATCCACCGCCCGGAAGTTCAGCGTGATGCCGAGCTTTTGCAGGTTGCGGATCCACGACGACAGCGACCGCACGCCGCCCTCGCTGCTGTCCAGGTACTCCAGCACCATGGCCTGGCCCTGCGCGTTGCGCAGCGCGCCGTCCTTCACCTCCCAGCCCGCCTCTCTCAAAAGGGCCTGGGCACGGCGCAGGTTGTCGCGCAGCGTGGTGCCGCCCTCGGTGCGCGGCGGCGTGGTCATGGGGCCGAAGGCGCTGGCGGGAAGGCTCTGGCGCCAGGGCTCCATCAGCGCCAGCTCCCCGGGCGTGGGTGTGCCGCGGGTCTCGCACAGGGTGTTGCCGAACAGGCCGTTGATGCGCTGGTAGGCGCCGTAGAAGAGCTGGCGGCTCATCCACTCGAAGTCGTAGGCCAGCCCCAGCGCCTCGCGCACGCGGGCATCCTGCAGCAGCGGCCGGCGCGTGTTGAGCACGTAGCTCTGGAAGCCCGAAGGCAGCTTGTGCTCGAAGTTGCCCTTGACCAGCTCGCCGGTATCGAACTTGCGCCCCGTGACGCGGCGTGCCCAGTCACCCGCGCTGAAAAAGCGCATGAGGTCGAACTCGCCCGCCTTGAGCGCCTCCAGCCGCGCGGTGTTGTCGCGGTAGATCTTCACCAGGATGCGGTCGAAATTGGCGGTGCCCTTGCGCACGTTGAGATCGCGCGCCCAGTAGCCGGGGTCACGCACGTAGGTGATGTCCTTGCCGAAGCGCACCGGACCGATCTTGTAGGGGCCGCTGCCGATCGGGATGTCCATCACCACCTGATCGAAGCGCTTGGCCTTGCCGTTCTCCACACCCCAGTCGCGGCTGAAGACCGGCAGCCCGCCCACGGTGAGCGGCAGTTCGCGGTTGGGGTGCTTGAAGCGGTAGCGCACCGTGCGGTCGTCGATCACGTCGATGCCCGCCACGTCGAACAGCGCCGTCTTGTAGGCCGGCGAGGTGTAGGGGCCCATCAGCGTGTCGTAGCTGAACTTCACGTCCTGCGCCAGCACCGGCTTGCCGTTGTGAAAGCGCGCTTCGGGCCGCAGGCGGAACACCACCGAAAGGCCATCGGCGGCCACCTCCACGTCATGCGCCAGCAGGCCGTAGCCCGTGGCGGTCTCGTCCAGCGAGCCGGTGAGCAACGTATCGAACATCAGGTCCGACAGGTAGGCCGGGGAATTGCCCTTGATGGTGAACGGGTTGTATTTGTCGAAGGTGGAGACGCGCAGGTTGCTCACCAGCCGCAACTCGCCGCCCTTGGGCGCATCGGGGTTGACGTACCCGAAGTGGTCGAAGCCCGCAGGCATCCGGGGCTCGCCCCACAGCGCATAGGCGTGTCCCGCCCACACGGGCATCGCACTCCCCCACAGCAACAAGATCGGCCAAAGACGCATGCGACAATTGTGCACTACGCTGGCGGCGCCCCGACGGGTCGCATGTCACATGCCCCGGTGGGCCATCAGCGGCGCACGCGCCGCCGCCACGCCCCCAATCCCCCGCATTCCACAGGAGAAGAAACATGGGTTTTCTGACCGGCAAGAAGCTGCTTATCACCGGCGTGTTGTCCAACCGCTCGATCGCCTACGGCATCGCCCGCGCCTGCCATGCGCAAGGCGCAGAACTTGCCTTCAGTTACGTCGGCGAGCGCTTCAAGGACCGCATCACCGACTTCGCCGCCGAGTTCGACTCCAAGCTCATCTTCGATTGCGACGTGGGCAGCGACGAGCAGATCGACCGCATGTTCGCCGACCTGTCGCAGGCCTGGCCGAAGTTCGACGGCTTCGTGCACAGCATCGGCTTCGCGCCGCGCGAGGCGATCGCCGGCGATTTCCTCGAAGGGCTGTCGCGCGAATCGTTCCGCATCGCGCACGACATCAGCGCCTACAGCTTTCCCGCCATGGCCAAGGCCGCCCTGCCCTACCTCAACGAAAAATCGTCCGTGGTCACCCTGAGCTACCTGGGCGCGCTGCGCACGGTGCCCAACTACAACACCATGGGCTTGGCCAAGGCCAGCCTGGAGGCCAGCGTGCGCTACCTGGCCGAATCGCTGGGCCCGCGCGGCATGCGCGCCAACGGCATCAGCGCCGGCCCCATCAAGACCCTGGCGGCCAGCGGCATCAAGGACTTCGGCAAGCTGCTGGGCGTGGTCGCCGGCGCCTCGCCCCTGCGCCGCAACGTGACGATCGAAGACGTGGGCAATGCCGCCGCCTTCCTGCTGTCGGACCTGGCCAGCGGCGTGACGGCCGAGATCATGTACGTGGACGGCGGCTTCAGCCAGACGGGCGGCATCAGCCGGGAAAGCGCCGAGCTGTCCTGAGATTCAAGCCGAATCGGCCGCCAGTGCATATTCCCCTAGGGCATACCGCTATTAAAACAATAGCAAAATAGTCCCATGCTTCGCCGCATCGCCATCACCGTCCTGCTGGTCTGCGGCGCGCTGCCGGCCTGGGCGCAACCCCCAGCGCCGGTATCGCCCGCCTCGCCGCCGCCCCTGCTGCTGGCCAACGTCTACCGCGCCGGGCTGCCGCTGGCGGACTACTGGGTGAGCGAAAAGTACGACGGGGTGCGCGGCTACTGGGACGGCCAGCAGCTGCACACGCGCGGTGGCGAGCGGGTGAATGCGCCTGCCTGGTTCACGCAGGGCTGGCCCGCGATTCCGATGGATGGCGAGCTGTGGGCCGGCCGGGGCCGCTTCGCCCAGGCGCAGTCCACCGTGCGGCAGCAGCGGCCCGACGATGCGGCTTGGCGCCACCTGCAGTTCATGGTGTTCGACCTGCCCGCGCAGGGCGGCCCGTTCGACGAGCGCCTGCCGGCATTGAAGGCCGCCGTGGCCGGCATCGGCCAGCCCTGGGTGCAGGCCGTGCCCCAGCAGCGCATCGCCACCGATGCCCGGTTGCAGGCCCTGCTGCACCGCACGGTGCGCGACGGGGGCGAAGGGTTGATGCTGCACCGTGGGGCGTCGCTCTACCAGGCCGGCCGCAGCGACGATCTCATCAAGCTCAAGACCCATGAAGACACCGAGGCGCGGGTCGTGGGCTATGTGCCCGGCAAAGGCCGGCATCGCGGCCGCATGGGCGCCTTGCTGGTGGAGATGCCCAGCGGCCAGCGCTTTCGGCTGGGCGCCGGCTTCACCGATGCGGACCGGGCGCATCCGCCGCCCCTGGGCAGCTGGGTGACCTACCGCTTTCGCGGCACGCACGAGGGCGGCCTGCCGCGCTTCGCCAGCTTCCTTCGCGTGCGCGAAGACATGCACGCCGCTGCGCCCTAGCGGGACCGGGGCCGGGCTCCCACGAAAAAGCCGCAAGGCGCCCTCCCCGGGTGCCGTGCGGCTTCGTTGCATCGAGGTCTGACCCGCAACGGCTGGCGGCCATACGAGGGCCAGCGATGCGAACGGCCTGGCAGCCTTACTTGGGCAGCAGCACCTTGTCCACGACGTGGATCACGCCGTTGGACTGGTACACGTCGGCGATGGTCACCTTGGACGTGCCGCCCTTTTCATCCGTCAGCGCAATCGAGGAGCCGCTGGCCTTGGCCGTCAGCGTGCCGCCGGCCACGGTCTTCAGGCTGGCCGAGCCCTTGCCGTCGGCAATCATCTTGGACAGCGCGGCCGCATCGACCTTGCCCGCCACCACGTGGTAGGTCAGCACCTTGGTCAGCGTGGCCTTGTTCTCGGGCTTGAGCAGCGTGTCCACCGTGCCGGCAGGCAGTGCTGCGAAGGCGGCGTTGGTGGGAGCGAACACCGTGAACGGACCGGGGCCCTTGAGCGTGTCCACCAGGCCTGCGGCCTTCACGGCGGCGACCAGCGTGGTGTGGTCCTTGGAGTTCACCGCGTTGTCGATGATGTCCTTGGTCGGATACATCGGCGCGCCACCGACGGTCACTTGCGCGAAGGCGGGCATCGCGGCGGCAGACAGGGCGAGCGTGAGGCTGGCGGCGGTCAGGCGGGCATTCAGGCGAAAGGTCATGGATATCTCCGTTGGGTCAGTGGGTGGAATGCCGCCCGAAGATTCGCGCGGCTGAACACTGATACGGGGCAGGACGCCGCCTGGATTCAGACCCGTGACATTCCCATACAAAAAGCCCGGAGGCGCTTTCGCACCGCCGGGCTTTCAGGGTCAAGGCCCACGGCCTCGCGCAGCGATCAGACCTTGCGGCCGAACGGTCCGTCGCTGCCCACCTGCACGATGTCCTCGGCGGCGGGCGCGTTCTTGCGACTCTTGCGCGCGGACGGCGGCTGCGGCGCGGCGGCCACGCAATCGGCGTAGTAGCGCACGTTGCCGTTGTCGTCCTCGATTTCCACCAGGCCGTGGATGTCGGTCTCGAAGCCCGGGCACAGCTTGGAGAACTCGCGCGAGAACTTGAGGTAGTCCACGATCTTCTTGTTGAAGACCTCGCCCGGAATGAGCAGCGGAATGCCGGGCGGGTACGGCGTGATCAGGCTGGTCGTGATGCGGCCTTCCAGCGCATCGATCTCCACGCGCTCGGTCTTGCGGTGCGCGATGTGCGCATAGGCGTCGCTGGGCTTCATCGACGGCGTCAGGTCCGACAGGTACATCTCGGTGGTCAGGCGCGCGATGTCGTACTTGGCATAGAGCTGGTGCACGTGCTGGCACAGATCGCGCAGGCCCATGCGCTCGTAGCGCTTGTGCTGCTGGCAGAACTCCGGAAGGATGCGCCACATCGGCTGGTTCTTCTCGTAGTCGTCCTTGAACTGCTGCAGCGCCGTCAGCAGCGTGTTCCAGCGGCCCTTGGTGATGCCGATGGTGAACATGATGAAGAAGCTGTAGAGCCCCGTCTTCTCCACCACCACGCCGTGCTCGGCCAGGTACTTGGTCACGATGGATGCGGGAATGCCGTTCTCGTCGAACTTGCCGTCCAGGTTCAGGCCCGGCGTGACGATGGTGGACTTGATCGGGTCCAGCATGTTGAAGCCGTCGGCCAGCTGGCCGAAGCCGTGCCACTTGCTGGCGTGGTTCTTCTTGCCCTTGCCGTCGCTGCGGATGACCCAGTCCTCGGCGCGGCCCAGGCCCTCGTCCACGAGCTTGTCCGGACCCCACACCTTGAACCACCAGTCGTCCTTGCCAAACTCCTCTTCCACCTTGCGCATCGCGCGGCGGAAGTCCAGGGCTTCGAGGAGGCTTTCCTCCACCAGCGCCGTTCCGCCGGGCGGCTCCATCATCGCGGCGGCCACGTCGCAGCTGGCGATGATGCTGTACTGCGGCGAGGTCGAGGTGTGCATCAGGTACGCCTCGTTGAACAGCGGCCGGTCGAGCTTCACCGTCTGCGAGTCCTGCACCAGCACGTGGCTGGCCTGGCTGATGCCGGCCAGCAGCTTGTGGATGGACTGCGTGGCATACACCACCGAGTGCTTTGGCCGCGCGCGCTTCTTGCCCATCGCGTGGTAGCTGCCGTAGAACGGGTGGAAAGCCGCGTGCGGCAGCCAGGCCTCGTCGAAATGCAGGTTGTCCACGTAGCCGTCGAGCATGCCCTTGATGGTTTCGGTGTTGTAGAGCACGCCGTCGTAGGTGGATTGCGTGAGCGTGAGAACGCGCGGCTTCACGGCCTTGGCATCCACGCCCTTGAGCAGCGGATTGGCGCGGATCTTGGCCTGGATCGCCTCGGGCTCGAACTCCGACTGGGGGATCGGGCCGATGATGCCGAAGTGGTTGCGCGTGGGCTTCATGAACACCGGAATGGCGCCCGTCATGATGATGCTGTGCAGGATGGACTTGTGGCAGTTGCGGTCCACCACCACCACATCGCCGGGCGCCACCGTGTGGTGCCACACCATCTTGTTGGACGTGCTGGTGCCGTTGGTCACGAAGAAGCAGTGGTCCGCATTGAAGATGCGCGCGGCATTGCGCTCGCTCTCGCCGATGGCGCCGTTGTGGTCCAGCAGCTGGCCCAATTCCTCGACCGCATTGCACACGTCGGCGCGCAGCATGTTCTCGCCGAAGAACTGGTGGAACATCTGTCCCACGGGGCTTTTGAGAAACGCCACGCCGCCGGAGTGGCCGGGGCAGTGCCAGCTGTACGAGCCGTCTTCGGCATAGTCCAGCAGCGCCTTGAAGAACGGCGGCTGCACGCTCTCCAGGTAGCTCTTGGCTTCGCGGATGATGTGGCGGGCCACGAACTCCGGCGTATCCTCGAACATGTGGATGAAGCCGTGCAACTCCCGCAGGATGTCGTTGGGCAGGTGGCGGCTGGTCTTGGTCTCGCCATGCACGTAGATCGGCACGTCGGAGTTCTTGCGGCGCACCTCGGCGATGAAGGTGCGCAGGCTCAGCACGATGGGGTCCAGGCCCGAGCCGAGGGTGAACTCCTCATCGTCGATCGACAGGATGAACGCGCTCGCGCGGCTTTGCTGCTGCGCGAACTGCGACAGGTCGCCGTAGCTCGTGACGCCCAGCACCTCGAAGCCCTCCGACTCGATGGCCTGCGCCAGCGCGCGGATGCCCAGGCCCGACGTGTTTTCGGAACGATAGTCCTCGTCGATGATGACGATGGGAAAGCGGAATTTCATGCGCAGCCTCCGAGCGAGCGGGCCCAAAAAACGAAACAGGCGCGAAGTGTAAGGAATAACGTTGTCACGCCTTTGACGGTCCGGTCTTTTGACCCAGAATGTGGTGCACTAAACACAACGAGGAGCGCGCAGTGATAGAGCAATCCACCCTCTGGTGGCTGATGGCGGGAGGGGCCGTTGCCGTGGAGCTGTTCACGGGCACGTTCTACCTGCTCATGCTGGCCATCGGCCTGGCCGCCGGCGCCCTCGCGGCCCACGCGGGCGGCTCGGTCGCGGCGCAGCTGCTGGCGGCGGCCGCGGTCGGTTCCGCGGGCGTGGTGGGCTGCTATGTGTTCCGTAAAAAGAACCCGGGCGCCCAGCCCGCATCGAGCAACCGCGATGTGAACATGGACGTGGGCGAGTCCGTGAACGTGGAGATCTGGAACTCCGACGGCACCGCGCAGGTGCGTTACCGCGGCGCCCAATGGACGGTGGTCCTGCGCCCCGGCAATGCGCCTTCCTCCGGCATGCACCGCGTGGCGGAAGTGATCGGCAACCGGCTGCTGGTCGACAAGCTCTGAGGCCGGCCTCCTGCCCCCTCACGCGCCGCCACAACGCAACGCAAGGCAACGCGCCCACCCGAATCTTCACCATCGCAAAGGACCCCATGGAAATCATTGCCCTCGTCATCGTCGTCATCGCCGGCATCTTCATCGCTCGCTCGGTGAAGGTGGTTCCCCAACAGAACGCCTGGGTCAAGGAGCGGCTGGGCAAATATGCCGGCACCCTCACGCCGGGGCTGAACTTCCTCGTGCCATTCGTCGACCGCGTGGCCTACAAGCACAGCCTCAAGGAAATACCGCTCGACGTGCCCAGCCAGGTCTGCATCACGCGCGACAACACCCAGCTGCAGGTGGACGGCATCCTCTACTTCCAGGTGACCGACCCCATGCGCGCCAGCTACGGCTCCAGCAACTACATCATGGCCGTCACCCAACTGGCCCAAACGTCGCTGCGCAGCGTGATCGGCAAGCTCGAACTCGACAAGACCTTCGAAGAGCGCGACATCATCAACGCCCAGGTGGTCCAGGCGATCGACGAGGCCGCGTTGAACTGGGGCGTGAAGGTGCTGCGCTACGAAATCAAGGACCTTACGCCGCCGGCCGAAATCCTGCGCTCCATGCAGGCGCAGATCACGGCCGAGCGCGAAAAGCGCGCCCTGATCGCCGCTTCGGAAGGCCGCCGCCAGGAGCAGATCAACATCGCCACCGGCGAGCGCGAAGCGTTCATCGCGCGGTCGGAGGGCGAAAAGCAGGCGCAGATCAACAACGCCCAGGGCGAGGCCGCCTCCATCACGGCCGTGGCCGAAGCCACCGCACAGGCCATCGAGCGAGTCGCCGCGGCCATCCGGCAGCCGGGCGGCGAACAGGCCGTGCAGCTGAAGGTGGCCGAGCGCGCCGTGGACGCGTACGGCAAGGTGGCCGCGGATGCGACCACCACACTGATCGTGCCCAGCAACATGAGCGAAGTGTCCGCCCTGATCGGCTCCGCCATGAAGATGGTTCAAACGACCCAACGCGCGCCTTGAACGGCGCTTCAACGGTTTTTCCAAAAACAGGCCAAAACCACTGCTACAATCGCGGGCTTCGGAGAGGTGGATGAGCGGTTTAAGTCGCACGCCTGGAAAGCGTGTGTGGGCTAATCCCCACCGCGGGTTCGAATCCCGCCCTCTCCGCCAAAGACAGTCCTGATTCCAAGTCGGGAACAAAAAAGCCACCCTCGGGTGGCTTTTTTTATTGCGTGCCGCAACGCAGCGTTGACGCCCCTTTGCCCTACATGACCAAGGTGGCGAGATTCGCAGCCGCGACGCCAAGCACTTCCACCGCACGGCGGTTGGCCGCCTCCAGCGAGGCGCGGGCCCCATGCCCCGAAAACCAGTGGAAGGCAAACGCCGACGCATAGGCGTCCCCTGCACCCAGTGTGGACACGACGGTGGTGCGCTCTGCAGGGTGGTGGTGGCCCTGCAGCCCATCGAAGAACACCGCACCGCCAGCGCCGAGGGTGACCAGCACCCCTTGCCCCTGGCGGCGTGCCAATGCAGCGGCAAGCGCCACGGCCTCGTGGGCATCCATCTCCGTGGCGCAGGTCACAAATCTGTGGGCGGCCAGCCACTGCGCTTCGATCGCGTTCAGGCAGACCAGGTCTGCCACCTGCAGCAACCGTTCCAAGGAGTCGGGCGATTGGCGCAGTGAACGTGCGCCCGGATTGACCACCAGTTGGAAAGACCGGGACGGCAGGCCCGCCAACGCGTGGTTCAGCTCGTCGTTGGCGGCATCGGCCAACGCGGACACATAGACAAGCTCGGCTTGCATGAGCATGGCAGAGGCATCCGCCAACGACAGCCGGGTACTGGCACCGCGCTGCGCAAACACGGTGGCATCGCCCTGCGGGTCCAGGTGGATCACGGCCTTTCCCGTGGGGCATCCGGGGATGGTCTGCACACGTTCCACCGCGATGCCTTGCCGGTCCAACGTGTCGCTCAGCCATCGCCCTTCCACATCCGCGCCGACAGCGCAGCAGGCCGTGACCTGTGCGTGAAAGGCCGCAAATCCCAGCGCAGCGTTCACCGCACCGCCCCCGCTGGACCATTGCACGCTGGCCACGTCGTGTTTGGCTCCGGGGCCACGCATCGCGCCCAACCCTGCAACCACGATGTCGAGCGTGGCACCGCCAATCGTCAGGACACGCACTTCAAACCCCGACCATGGCAGCGCCGATCACACCCGCTGAATTGCCCAGCCTGTTGCGCAGCACGGGGGTGTGGAAGTCATCGTTGAAGACCATACGCTGCAGCCGAAGAGCCCCCTCTTCATACAGTTCATCCATGCTGGCAAGCCCACCGCCGATGACGATCACATCCGGGTCCAGCACGGCGACCACGTTGGCGACCGCGCCAGCAAATTGGCTGAGAAATCGGTCCAGCAATTCGACGGCTGCGCCATCGCCATGGCGCGCCATTTCAACGACGCGGGCGACATCGGCAGACTGGCCGGTGGACTGCCGGTAGCTGGCCTCCAGCGCAGTTCCGCTCAGATAGCGCTCGACGCATCCTTGGCGGCCGCAATAGCAGGCAGGCCCGTCCGGATCGATGGACATATGGCCCCATTCTCCGGCGATGCCATGGCGCCCGCTCCACACGCGCCCATCGACCACGATGCCCGCCCCAACCCCTGTGCCGAGCACTAGCCCGAGCACGCAGCCGTGCTCACTGCCTGCGCCTTGACGGGCTTCCGCGATCGCAAAGCAGTTGGCATCGTTTTCCATGGCGAATGGGCGGCCCAGCCGCTGGCGCAGATCCGCCTGCAGAGGATGGCCGTTCAACTCGGTTGCATTGCAATTTTTCAGCAAGCCGGTGGTTTTCGAAATGGACCCCGGGGTGCAGATTCCCAATGTCGCTTCTTCACCCAAAACCACAGCAGCCAGTTGGGAATGCATTTCGATAATGCGCTGCAAAACTGGAAGATAGCCGTCGCTGGCCCGGGTCTCCATTCGGATTCGCCGGCATTCTCGATATTGATGGTCGAGTACGATGCCTTCGATTTTCGTCCCGCCCAGATCGATCCCGATATGGAATCTTTCCTTCGAATTTTCCTTATCCGCGTCCATGCGAAAGATACCCCCCATCCATTTGATTCTTGCGTTCGACGCTGTGGCACGCATGCGCAGCTTCAACAAAGCGGCAGACGAGCTGAATATTTCCCACAGTTCCGTCAGCCACCGGATTCGTGAACTGGAACGACTGCTGGGCAATAGCCTGTTCACACGGACGACCCGTTCGGTCGCGATGACCCCCGAAGGCGAGCATTTGCACCAGCAGATGAAAGACGCATTGGACACGCTGGAAGGGGCCTTCTCCAGCTTCACGCAGGAGCGCAGCGTGATCCGAATCAGCGTGTTGCCTTCTTTTGCACGCTTTCGGCTGGTTCCAGCGCTCACCGAATTCCAGCGCCTGCACCCTGCCGTCTCCATCGAGGTGTCGCCGACGACATGCAAGGTGGACGTCGATCAGGGAGAGGCAGACATTGCCATCCGGTTCGCCAAAGCACGGCCCCAGGCCCACCATTGCGAACCGCTGCTGGAGGACGAGTGGTTTCCAGTGGCTGCACCGGCCTATCTGAAACATTGCGATGCGCCCAGTGTCCAGGACCTGTTCAAACGCGCGGTGTTCCTGTCCCATAGCAGGCAGCCCTGGGAACCCTGGCTCAAGAAGGCCGGCATACAGATCTCGCCGGCGCAGCGCACGCTGACCTATTCCGACACGGGCTTCATGCTGGATGCAGCCCTCAATCTGCAAGGGATCGCACTGGGTCGGCGTTCTCTGGTGAAAGGCCTTCTTCAAAACGGCAGTCTGGTGCGGGTTTCCGACATCGCCATTCCGGCGGAGCAAGCTTATTTCTTGCTCGCATCGGAGCGGGCCCTGATCTCTCGCCACGGCAGCACGGTGATCCATTGGATCCGCGCATTGGTGCAAGATGGCTAATGAACGATGGTCAGCACGATGCCGACCAACACGCCTGAAATTGCCAGCATTTTTTGCCGAATGAATCGCTCGGCGAAGAACAGGGCGCTCAACGCGAACACCATGACGAGATTGGTTCGCCGAAGCACCGATATCACCGAGATCAGAGCGCCCTCGGTCTGCACGGCCGTGAGATAAATGAACTCGGCCAATATGTACGCGGCAGCAATCGCAGGGACGGCCCAATTTCGGGACAACAGGCTTCGGCATTCCATGGCCCCGATAACCCAGGGCAATAGCAGCAGCGCCATGCCGCCCCGCTGAATGGCCGAATACGCCTGGACGGCGGCCAAGTCCAATTGCAGGGTTGCCAGAATGTGCTTGTCGTAAAGCGCGTTGGCCGAAGACAGCAACGTGGCCGCGAGCATGCACAGCACCCACCCGTTGCGCTGAAACCGGATGCCCTCTTTTTGCCCGATCAAGGAGAACAGGTAGTAGGACCCCATGGAGACTGCGAGCCCCATCCATTGCCACCAGTTGAGTTGCTCGGACAGAAAAACGATGGCACCCAACGCCGTCCAGAGCGGCCCCGAAGCGCGCACGCCCGCGGAGATCGACAACGGCAAGGACTTGACCGAGTAGTACGAAAGAATCCACGTGACGACCATCATTGCGGATTTGGGCAGCAAGGCCAACTGCTCGGCCCGGGTCAACGCGGCAGGGTACAACCCCATGGGTTGCAGCGTGCCTGCCCAAGCGGCCGGCAGGAAAAAGAACGGAGCCCAGATCAGCGCGCCGAGAACGGACGACCACAGCACCACCTCCAGGACCGTTTTTTCCTTGAGGGCGAGTTTGGTCAAAAAGTCGTAGGTTCCCAGCACCAACCCGGCCAGCAGGCCCAAAGCAATCCATGTCATGTTCGGGCATCAAAGTGCGAGAAAGCCGCCGTCCACGGGCACCACCGCGCCCGTCAAAAAAGAGGCCTGGGGACTGCTGAGCCAAAGCACGGCTTGCGCCACGTCATTCGGCTCACCCACGCGCTTCATGGGCAGCCGCTCGGCCCATCCCTCCAGACCGCCGGAGACAGCACTGGAGCGGGCCAGCATCTCCGTGGAAATCGGCCCGGGGGACACGGCATTCACGCGCACGCCATAAGGCGCCGCCTCGACTGCGGCAGCCTTCGTCAGCGCAAGCGCTGCATGCTTGGAAGCGGTGTACGCGCCCGTGCCTTCCAGGATCGTGCGATGGGCGTGTACGGAAAGGTTGTTGACGATGCAGCCCGAACGCCGCTCGTACATCGGTCTGAGCAGATGTTTCATGCACAGCATGAGCCCTGTGCAATTGGTGCGCATGACCGCTTCAAACGCGTCGATGTCTTGGTCGACGATGGCCGAGGCTGTTCCAACGCCCGCATTGAGGAATGCGATGTCCACGACACCAAGGCGGCGCTCGACATCGTCCATCAGGTTCATCACGTCGTTCTCGCTGCCGACATCGCAGGCCACCGCGAAGCCGATGCCGCCGGCGTCCAGAATCATCTTGGCGGTCTCAGCGCAAAAAGACACCGTGCGGCCGGCGATGGCCACGTGGGCGCCTTGCTTGGCGAAAGCAAGCGCCGTCGCCCTCCCGATGCCCGTCCCTCCGCCAGTGACCAGCACCACCCTGTCCTTGAAAGCGTTCATGTGGTCCGACCTGACAACGAGTTCAGCAACGATGCGATGGCCCGGGCCAGCACTCCATCGTGGGCAGATGCGGCACCGCTGATTCCGAGTCCGCCCACCAAGGTTCCTCCCACCAGCAGCGGAACGCCGCCTTCCAGGGGCAGGACGTCGGCCAGGGCGAGATAGGCGGTCTTGCCCTGTTCCAGCGCCTGCTGCATCGCGGCGGTGTCCCTGCGGAAATAAACCGCTGTTCGCGCCTTCGCAATCGACGCGTCGATCGATCCCAGAAAGGCATCGTCCGCACGGGCAAACGCCAGAAGGTGTCCGGAACTGTCCACCGCCGCCGCCGAGACGGCCAGGCCTTCGTCCAGGCCTGTGATCAGCGCGCTCTGCACCAATTGCTGCGCCTGACTGGCGCTCAGCCGCGAAAGACCGGTTTCAGGCATCTGCATGCGCCATCTCCTCGGCAGCAATGCGGATGGCATTGGCGTCCACATCATTCACAAAGCGGCATGCGCCGATCCCGTCGGGCAGTGGCAGTCGCTGCCGGCCATCGCGATGACGCATCGTGTCGGCCAGCGCCTCCTGCAGCAGGCCGGGCTGCTCGAAAAAGCGATGCCGCAAAGGCAATTGCATGGATTTCATGACACGCACGACCCGACGCACATCCTGGTCTGCGAGGAGCCCTCTCGCCCGCGCCAGGCGGCAAGAAAACAGCACATCCAAAGCGACCGCCTCGCCATGCAGCAATTCGGGCAGCGCCTTCATCTCGACCAACGGAGCAAACGAGTGTCCGAAATCGACGCATCGGTCCAGCGTGAGCTCCCACAGGTTGGGAGCCAACTCTTCCAGCATGCCCTCCACCGCCAGACCGATGACCTCCGGAGCGACGATCCCGTCCTGGAAGCGGGTCAGCAGCAGCATCTCGGAGTGCCGCTCCAGCAGGTCGAACAACCGAGGGCTCTTGATCACCGCGAGTTTGAGCAACTCTCCCATTCCATTGGAGAGTTCGCGGGACTCCACCGTCGACAAGAAGCTGCGATCCAGCAGGGCAACGGTGGGCGCGTGGTAGGAGCCCAGGCGGTTGCGACGATCCAGCGCATTCACGGCCGTCTTGATACCCACCGCGGCATCCCACAGCGCCATGGCGTTGGTGGGAACCTTGACGTAAGGAATCCCCCGCCGATAGAGCCCTGCTGCAAAACCGACGAGGTCGAGCAACACGCCACCTCCGATGGCAACCACGGGCTCCGAACGGCGCAGCACCCCTGCCGATTCGAGGTGGCGGGCGATCGTCATGGCCGCATCCAAATCTTTCGTTTCTTCCGAAACGGAAAGACTCAGGATGGAAACCTCGACTCCATGGTGACCATAGTACGCACGCATTTCTTCGCCGTAGAGCTGATCCACGCGTGCATCGATCACGATGGCTTGGCGCAAACAAGGCTGGGCCCTGCCGCAGGCGATCAATTCGAGGGAGTCGAGACCGAAGATGCCATCGATCTGGCGCACTTCATATGAAACCTCCTGGGTCGCATGCACCCTCCAGCCATGCGCCTCAAAACGGGTCAGCGCTCCCATGCTTGCCGGCCATATCACCCGATCGTTCATCCATGCCCTCCCTTTTTTGTAGGGGGCCAAGCGTATTGCGAAGCGATGTCGGCATTGCTGAACGTTTCGCGAGCTTTCTACGGCTTGGTTGATGAATCCCTCACAAGCGCAGGCAAGCGGGCCAAAGCCGGGTCCCGGTTTATCTGGAGCGCCTCTAGCGAGCACGGGGTCGTAGATCGCCTTGATGCCGACTGACCGAGCAACGATCAATGCGGGTGCAGGGAGGAATGGAGAAATCGACCCTGCACTGTGGGAACCGCAAAGCCCAGAGGGCAAGAGAATGCGGTAAGACAAAGAAAAAACGGGCTACCGCTTTTGGCGATAGCCCGTTGATTTTTTATAAATGGTCGGCGTGGCGGGATTCGAACTCGCGACCCCTTGCACCCCATGCAAGTGCGCTACCAGGCTGCGCTACACGCCGACAAGACTTAGATTATATGCACAAAAAACTCAGTTCAAGGAAAGCAGCGCACGAATTTCAAATAATTCCCGCCGCAGGACCTGAGCATCCAGGAGGGCAATCGAGGGCAACGCTGTTGTCGGGCTCGACAAGTCGGTCCCATGTGCTGCCTGCAGGGCAAAAGAGGAGTTGCCATCCATTTCCGGCGGCAGGGAGTCGACCTCCTGAAGGCGATTGCGCGCGCCGCTGATCGTGAAGCCTTGCTCGTACAGCAGATCCCGGATGCGACGGATCATGAGCACCTCGTGGTGCTGGTAATAGCGGCGGTTTCCCCTGCGCTTCATAGGCCGAAGCTGCGTGAACTCCTGCTCCCAATAGCGCAGTACGTGCGGTTTGACGCCACAGAGCGCGGCCACCTCTCCAATGGTGAAATACCGTTTGGCCGGGATGGGAGGAAGCGGTGTGCCCATGGGACGCGGTTTCTAGCGAATAAACAAGCAGCGTACTGCAGCCGGAACAAAGGCGCCAGCCACTTCCGTTCAATGGCAGGCGGGAAAGAGACAGCGCTTCAGCCAGCAGCGCCCGCGTTCTGGATCTGCTCCTTGAGCTTGCTGCTGGCATGGAAAGTCACGACACGGCGAGCTTGAATCGGAATCGCCTCGCCCGTGCGGGGATTTCGCCCCGGCCTCGGGGCTTTGGTACGGATCTGAAAGTTACCGAAGCCCGACAGCTTCACGTCTTGACCGTCCACCAAGCGCTGCGCAATCAGATCGAAAAAAGCATCGATCATGTCTTTCGATTCGCGTTTATTCAGACCAATGTGATCGAACAGAAGGTCCGCCAGCTGCGCCTTCGTCAACGCAGGGGTTTCCAGGCTTTCTACCGCAAATTCCATCACGTCAGCGCTCCCGTTCAGCATCGTCATCACCGCAACCTCGCACCGGTACGGCTCGACAGTTGTTCGACCACCGACTGAATCGTCGCTTCGATTTCAGCATCCGTCAGCGTGGCGCCATCAGCCCCCAGCGTCAGGCGCACGGCCAAGCTCTTTTCACCGCTGGCAAGACCACCAACAGCGGCTTCGCCATCACGCAAAGGCTTGGGCCGGAACACATCAAACAGCACCGCCGCGCGAAGCCGTGTAGGAGGCACGGCAGCCTGAATGGCTGCCATCACATCGGCGTGCGTGATCCGCTCGGCAACCACCACGGCCAAATCCCGCTCCACAGCCTGGTGCTTGGCCACTGCATGAAAACGAGGGACCTGCCGCTGCATGACCGTATCGAGTTCCAGTTCGAACATGACTGGGGCTTGGGGAAGCTCCCAGGACTGGCGCCACCGAGGGTGCAACTCCCCGATGAACCCAATGGCCTGGCCATCCAACAGCACGCGGGCACACCGGCCAGGGTGCATGGCCGGGTGCGTTGCAGGCTCGAAAACGGGCTTCAGGGGAGCAAGCAGCGCCTCGACATCGCCTTTGGCATCGAAGAAATCCACGCCCTGCTCTCTGCGGCCCCACTGAAGAAGGTCGGCTGCGCCGTACGCGAGACCAGCCACGCGCATGGGCTGATGAAAACCTTCTACCGTGGTATCAGACCCCACAACGGACGCATCGCGCAGAAAGACCCGGCCCAACTCGAAAACCCGCACGCGCGACGCCTTGCGATCCAGGTTGAACTTCAAGACCTGCAGCAAGGAGCCCAACAGCGACGAGCGCATTACGCTCATCTGGCTGGCAATGGGGTTCAACAAACGGATGGGCTGTGGATTGCCCGCCAGCTCGTGCTCCCAATGCTCCTCCACGAAGCTGAAGTTGATGGTTTCCTGGTATCCAAGCCCCGCCAGTGCACGACGCACGGCAAAAGGCCCCCGACGCTTTTCGGCCCGCAGCTTGGGCGTGATGGGCGCCAATGGAGGCGTGGTAGGCAATTGCTGGTAGCCCACCATGCGAGCCACTTCTTCGATGAGATCTTCCTCGATCGCGAGATCGAACCGATAGGCAGGCGGCAGCACCGTCAACGTGCCCTCGCCAGAGGTCACTGGCAGTCCCAGGCGCTTCAGCGCATCGGCACACTGCTCTTGCGTCAATGGCATGCCGATCACCTTGACGGCTCTGGCAACGCGGAGCGTGACGGGCTTGGCTTCAGGCAAGTTCGGACACTGGTCGTCCATCGGCCCGCAAACGGTTTCAGGCGTGCCGCAGATGTCGATCACCAACTGCGTTATGCGCTCAATGTGTTCCACGGTCTGGCTCGGATCCACGCCACGTTCGAAACGATGTCCGGCATCGGTCGAGAAGTTATAGCGGCGCGAGCGGCCAGCCACGGCCTTGGGCCACCAGAAAGCCGCTTCGATGTAGATATGGCGGGTGTCGTTCGACACGGCCGTCGCATCGCCCCCCATGATGCCCGCCAGCGATTCGACCTGGCTTGCATCCGCAATGACGCCCACCTTTTCGTCGAGGGCGACGGTGTTGCCATTCAGCAATTTGAGCTCTTCGCCCGCACGCGCCCAACGCACATCCAGGGCGCCGTGAATTTTGTCCAGATCGAAAATGTGCGAGGGGCGACCCAGCTCGAACATCACATAGTTGGAAATATCGACCAACGGGGAGACGCTTCGCTGCCCGCAACGTGCAAGCCGGTCCAGCATCCACTGCGGAGTCGCAGCCTGCGTGTTGATGTTGCGAACGATACGTCCCGAGAATCGCCCACACAGATCCGAGGCGCTGATCTTGACTGGCAAAACGTCGCCATGACCCACCGGTACCGCCGGAAACTGCAGCGGCTTCAGCGGCGCTCCAGTCAGGGCAGAGACTTCACGCGCGATGCCGTAAACGCTCAAGGCATGTGCCAGATTGGGCGTGAGCTTGAGGGTGAACAGCGTGTCGTCCAGGTTCAGATGAGTCCGAATGTCCTGCCCGAGCGGAGCATCGGCCGCCAGTTCCAAAAGGCCTCCATGGTCTTCCGAGAGCTTCAACTCCCTGGCAGAGCACAGCATGCCCTGGCTTTCCACACCGCGAAGCTTGCCCACCTTGATCAAGAACGGTTTGCCATCCTCCCCGGGAGGCAACTCCGCACCGACAAGCGCGCAAGGCACTTTGATACCGACGCGTGCATTGGGCGCACCACAAACGATGTTGAGCAAAGCACCCTGCGCCGTATCGACCTGGCAAACGCGCAGGCGATCAGCATTTGGATGCTGCACCGCCTCCTTGATTTCTCCCACCACGATCTTCGTGAAAGGAGGCGCCACAGGCTGCAGCTCTTCCACTTCGAGCCCTGCCATGGTCAGTGTCTCGGCCAATTCTGTGGTCGAAAGTGGAGGATTGCAGAACTCGCGCAGCCAGGATTCTGGAAATTGCATATTCAGTCTTCAGTGATTCTTAAGCGCAGCAGCCCTCGTTAGGTGGGCCGCCTGTATGGAATGCGGCGTGCGGTTTACTGGAACTGCGAAAGAAAACGAATGTCGCCATCAAAGAAGAGGCGCAAATCATTGACCCCATAGCGCAGCATCGTCAGCCGGTCAGGACCCATGCCGAACGCAAAGCCGATGTATTTTTCTGGATCGAGGCCCATGTTTCGCACGACGTTCGGATGCACCTGCCCGGAGCCCGCCACTTCGAGCCAGCGTCTGGCCAAAGGGCCCGTCTGGAACTGGATGTCTATTTCGGCACTGGGCTCGGTGAAAGGGAAAAAGCTGGGCCGAAAGCGCAAGACCAAATCATCGCTTTCAAAGAAAGTACGGCAGAAGTCGGTGAAGACGACCTTCAGATCCTTGAAGCTCACGTTCTCGCCGATCCACAGGCCTTCGCACTGATGGAACATGGGTGAGTGCGTGGCATCGCTGTCCACGCGGTACGTACGGCCCGGAGCAATGACGCGAATCTCCGGCATGGCCTGGCCCGAGTCGATCAAAGCGCGGTGTTTTTTGACATGCTGAACGGCATGGCGGATCTGCATGGGGCTGGTATGCGTGCGCAACAGGTTCGGAGCGGTGGCCGTGCCGCCCTCGACATAGAACGTGTCGTGCATGGAGCGCGCCGGATGGTCTTCAGGCGTATTCAACGCCGTGAAATTGAACCAGTCGGATTCAATCTCGGGCCCCTCGGCCACGTCAAAACCCATCGAGCCGAAAATGCCCTCGATGCGCTCCAGGGTCAAGGACACGGGATGCAGTCCACCTTGCCCCCGTTGGCGCCCAGGCAAGGTGACATCCAACGATTCCGCCTGCAGTTGTGCTTCCAGTTCGGCATCCGCCAACGCTTTTCGGCTTGCGTTCAGGGATGCTTCAATGGCCTGCTTGGCGACATTGATGGCGGCACCGCGAGATTTCTTTTCCTCAACGGACAGCTGGGCCATGCCCTTCATGAGCTCGGTCACTCGCCCCGACTTGCCCAGGAACTGCGCCTTGGCATTTTCCAGATCGGCAGGGGTGACGGCTTGCGCGAACAGGTTCCGCGCGCTTTCGACCAGGGAGTCCAACTCGTTCATACCAGCTCTCATCGTCTCTTGGAAATGAACAAGGGCTAGTGCCTTTTCAAGCCCTAGCCCTTGCGTTTATTGCGCAAGCAGCTATCAATAAGATAGCTACCAGTCGTGAACTCAAGCAGCAGCCAGCTTGGCCTTGACTTGCTCCACGATGCTGCCGAAAGCAGCCTTGTCGTGCACCGCGAGGTCGGCCAGCATCTTGCGGTCGATCTCAATGGCAGCCTTCTTCAGGCCGTTCGTGAATTGGCTGTAGGTCAGGCCCAATTCGCGCGAAGCGGCGTTGATACGGGCGATCCACAGTTGGCGGAACACGCGCTTCTTGGTGCGGCGGTCACGGTAGGCATACTGCCCAGCCTTCATTACCGCCTGTTTGGCGATACGGAAAACATTACCGCGGCGACCACGGAAACCCTTAGCAAGGGCCAGAACTTTCTTGTGACGGGCACGGGCCGTTACACCACGTTTGACGCGAGGCATGTGAGTACTCCTTGTTCGTCGTTGTTAAAGGCCAGCACCAGGCAGCATTTGCGCAATGGAGCCCATATTGGTCTCATGCACAGAAACTGCACCACGCAGATGGCGCTTATTCTTGGTGGTCTTCTTCGTCAAGATGTGACGCTTGAAGGCTTGACCGCGCTTGACGGTGCCACCGGGACGAACGCGGAAACGCTTTTTCGCGCTGCTCTTGGTCTTCATTTTGGGCATGTGAATGCTCCTTTTGTTTGTGCTCGAGAGGCGTTTGCGAACCGATCCGCAACCTTGTTGGCCCCGAGTCACTTTTTGATGGCAAGCTTTGGCCTGCCGTTCGGTGCCGCTTTCACGGCCCCTATGCCCAAGCCAGCCTTGAGGCTGACCCGGTCAATTCACTTAACCACTTGGCTCACCGGCCACATCAAGCAGCGGTGGTGGCGCCTTCCGCTGCAGGTTTGCCAGCGGGCTTCTTCTTGCCGGGCGCGATCATCATGATCATTTGCCGGCCTTCGAGCTTGGGAAACTGCTCGATCAGGATGGTGTCGCCCAAATCATCGCGAATGCGATTGAGCAAGGCCAAGCCCAATTCCTGATGGGTGATTTCCCGGCCGCGAAAGCGCAGGGTGATCTTGCATTTGTCACCCTCCGCCAGGAAGCGGCGAATGTTGCGCATTTTGATGTTGTAGTCACCATCATCCGTACCGGGACGGAATTTGATTTCCTTGATCTCGATGACCGTCTGCTTGGCCTTGGCCTCTGCCGCGCGTTTTTGCTCCTGATACTTGAACTTGCCATAGTCCATCAGGCGACACACGGGAGGGTTGGCCGTGGCGGCAATCTCCACCAAGTCCACATCCAGCTCGCCCGCCATGCGGAGGGCTTCCATGAGGCTCACGACCCCGAGCGGCTCGTTCTCAGGGCCGGAGAGGCGAACCTCAGGGGCCATGATTTCACGGTTCAGGCGGTGCTTGCGCTCTTCGCGCTGGCGACGATCACGAAATTCAGTAGCGATGGCTATTTTCCTTCAATCAAAATGCTACGAATAACGTAGCGAGTACCGCACAGCTCACGCGGGCTAAAGCCAAGTTTGACATCAAATCAAGCTTTAGAAGCGATGTCCTGGGCGATCAGCGCTACGAACGCGTCGAGGGACATCACACCGAGGTCTCGATTGCCCCGGGCGCGCACTGCGACAGCTCCTGCTGCCTTTTCTTTCTCACCGGCGACGATGATGTAAGGCAGCTTTTGCAACGAATGCTCTCGTATTTTATACGTAATCTTTTCGTTACGCAGGTCAAGCGCCACCCTAAGGTCTTGATTCGGCAGTGCTTTTTGAAGCTTTGCGGCGATTTCACGACAGTAATCGTCCTGTGCACCCGTGATGTTCAGCACGGCCACCTGCACTGGCGCCAACCAGACCGGCAACGCGCCTGCGTGCTGTTCGATCAGAATTCCGATGAAACGCTCCAGGCTGCCAACGATGGCACGGTGAAGAACGATGGGGCGATGGCGGGCACCATCTTCCCCAACGTACTCGGCACCCAGCCGCTCAGGCATGGAAGGATCGACCTGAATGGTGCCGCATTGCCAGTGACGGCCAATGGCATCGCGCAGCGTGTATTCCAGCTTGGGGCCGTAGAAAGCGCCGTCACCGACGGCGATTTGGTAGTCGCAGCCAGAGGCTTTCAGGCTTTCAATCAATGCATTCTCTGCCTTGTCCCAGCTTTCTTCGGAGCCGATGCGCTTTTCAGGCCGGGTGGCGACTTTGTAGATGATGTCCGTGAAGCCGAAGTCTTTATAGACCTTTTGCAGCAGCGTCGTGAAGTTGATGCATTCCTGCTGGATCTGCTCTTCGGTGCAGAAGATGTGTCCGTCGTCCTGGGTGAACGCACGCACCCGCATGATTCCATGCAGGCCGCCCGTCGGCTCATTGCGATGGCACTGACCGAACTCGCCGAAGCGCAAAGGCAGATCGCGATAGCTCTTCACGCCTTGGTTGAAGATCAGGATGTGCCCGGGGCAGTTCATCGGCTTGAGCGCATAGTCGTGCTTTTCGCTCTCCGTCGTGAACATGTTCTCGCGGTACTTGTCCCAGTGCCCCGTTTTTTCCCACAGGTGCTTGTCCAGGATTTGCGGGCCTTTCACCTCTTGGTAGCCGTTGTCGCGATACACCTGACGCATGTACTGTTCGACGCCCTGCCAGATCGTCCACCCTTTGGGGTGCCAGAAAACGGTACCGGGCGAGTGCTCGTCGATGTGGAACAGGTCCAGCTCTCTGCCGAGGCGACGGTGATCGCGCTTTTCGGCCTCTTCGATGCGCTTGACGTACGCGTCCAAGTCTTTCTTGTCGGCCCACGCGGTACCGTAGACGCGTTGCAATTGCTCGTTCTTGGCATCGCCACGCCAGTACGCACCGGACACCCGGGTCAGCTTGAAGACTTTCAGGAATCGCGTGTTGGGTACGTGGGGGCCACGGCACATGTCCACGTACTCCTGGTGGTAGTACAGGCCCATTGCTTTCTCTTCGGGCATATCCTCCACAAGGCGCAGCTTGTAGTCTTCCCCACGCGCCTTGAACACCTCGATCACCTCGTCCCGCGGGGTCATCTTCTTGATCACGTCGTAGTCCTGCGCAATCAGCTCCTTCATGCGCTGCTCGATGGCAGCGATGTCGTCGGGCGTGAAAGGCCGCTCATAGGCGATGTCGTAGTAAAAGCCTTCGTCGATGACGGGGCCGATGACCATCCGGGCCGTCGGATAGAGTTGCTTCACGGCGTGGCCGACCAAGTGAGCGCAGGAGTGGCGGATGATCTCCACGCCTTCCTCATCGCGCGGCGTGATGATTTGCAGGCGGGCATCGTGGTCGATCACATCGCTGGCATCCACCAGGCGCCCATCCACTTTGCCTGCCACCGTCATCTTGGCCAGCCCTGGACCGATGGACTGGGCCACCTCTGCCACCGTCACCGGGCCAGGATATTCGCGTTGGGAATTGTCGGGGAGCGTGATCTGAATCATTGAAGAATCCTTGTCGAGGGGGTGGCGCGCGTTGCCACAAAGCAAAAAGCGCGGAACGAAGTCCGCGCTTTTGGAAGAAGAGTGCAAATCTGTGCAGGCGCGAACAGGCAGCCTTAAAGGCCGGTCAACATCTCCGTTGTAGTTCGCGGTGTCATAACCAGATGTGCCTTTCTCGCTCTTGTGCTGATGGGATGGTCGCGGGATTCTAACCTGCCCCCAATGGAAAAAGCCTGGGGCCTCGAAGCCCCAGGCCCATCGACAGCGCAAGGTCAGTGGAACTGCTCTTCTTCGGTCGAACCCGTAAGTGCCGTCACGCTGGATTTGCCGCCCTGGATCACCGTGGTCACATCGTCGAAATAACCGGTGCCCACTTCTTGCTGGTGCGAGACGAAGGTGTAGCCACGCTCGCGTGCTGCGAATTCAGGCTCCTGCACTTTCTCGACATAGGCCGACATACCGCGCTTCACATAATCCTGCGCCAGATCGAACATGTTGAACCACATGCTGTGGATGCCGGCCAGCGTGATGAACTGGTACTTGTAGCCCATGGCGCCCAACTCGCGCTGGAACTTGGCGATGGTGGCATCGTCGAGGTTCTTCTTCCAGTTGAATGATGGCGAGCAGTTGTACGCCAGCAGCTTGCCGGGGTGCTTGGCATGCACGGCATCCGCAAACTTCTTTGCGAACTCCAGGTCCGGCGTGCCTGTCTCGCACCACACCAGATCCGCGTAATCCGCGTATGCAACGGCGCGGCTGATGGCCTGATCCAAGCCCTTCTTGGTCTTGTAGAAACCTTCGGCCGTGCGCTCACCCGTCAGGAACGGCTTGTCATTGGCGTCGTAATCGCTGGTGATCAGGTCGGCGGCTTCCGCATCGGTCCGGGCGATCACCAGGGTCGGCACGCCGTAGACGTCTGCAGCCATGCGTGCGGCGATCAACTTCTGCACCGCCTCCTGGGTGGGAACCAGCACCTTGCCGCCCATGTGGCCACACTTCTTCACAGACGCCAACTGGTCTTCGAAATGCACGCCGCCGGCCCCCGCGCGGATCATGGCCTTCATCAACTCGTAGGCGTTCAGCACGCCACCGAAGCCAGCCTCCGCGTCGGCCACGATGGGCGCGTAATAGTCGACAAAGCCTGCTTCGCCAGGATTGGCCCCTTTGGACCATTGAATTTCATCGGCGCGAGTGAAAGCGTTGTTGATGCGCTCCACCACCTTCGGCACCGAATCGACGGGATACAGCGACTGGTCGGGGTACATCGCCGCATATTCATTGTTGTCCGCCGCGACCTGCCAGCCCGACAGGTAAATCGCCTTGATGCCGGCCTTGACTTGCTGCATGGCCTGGCCTCCCGTGAGTGCGCCCAGGCAGTTCACATAAGGCTCGTTGTTGACCAACCCCCACAGTTTTTCGGCGCCGCGCCGCGCCAGCGTGTGTTCCACCTGGAAGGAGCCCCGAAGACGCACGACATCCGCAGCGCTGTAGCCGCGCTTGATGCCCTTCCAACGCGGGTTCTGTGCCCAGTCTTTTTCAAGGGCGGCAATTTGCTGTTCGCGGCTGAGCTGTTCATTGAAGGATTGCGGCATGAGTCACTCCGTGGGTTGGTTGATAAGCCGGGCTGCAAGAGGCCGCCCTTGGAGATCACTTTAAGTCTTGTACAAGACTTGATCAAGCTCTTATGTCTTATATAAGAGATAAAATTTATCTTTCTAAATCAATGAGTTACCCAAACGATTTCTTTTGGTGAAATTTAATTTCTCATATCAAGAAATTTTTCCGCAGCGCAACATCGTGCAATTTTGCAATATGAAAAGCAAATTCTGCGATGCAAAAAATCACGGCCGTCGACCACTCATCCAGTCGCCATGCACGATCCGCGTTGCGTTCTGCAAGTATGCGGAGTTGATTTCATACACAAGGCACTCCAGCTGCTGCCCCCCCACGGACACCGAAATCTCCCGTTTCTCGTACTCGCCATTGGGCTCGGGCAGCAGCCCCTCGATTTCGTCCAGCCGGGTCTCCAGTTCGGGCGAAATCGCATACACCTCCCCGTGCACCGAAAAATCACCCTGCTCCGACGCGTCTGCCAAATGCAGCGCAATGCCGGGATAGGCACCTAGGTCGTAAAGCGTTCCGCAGACGATGGCCTCCCCCAGAAAGGCCGCGCGGGGCGTCAGCCGGGTGATGTCATTGCTGCCGCCGCGGCGCAAGGTGCCATAGACAAAAACGCAGCGTGAAAAGGGATGAAGGATTTCGTCGGGCATGATGGCGCGCTCCAGGGTACTACCCGCAAAGTCTAGCCAACACCCGAACATGCCAAGCCGCCCCATCGCCTATCTCTGCCTTGCATTGAGCATGTCGCTCGTGGGCAGCTATGTCGCCTTGTCCAAGCCACTGGCGGCCGCGCTGCCGGTCTTCCTGCTGGCCTGGATGCGGTTCGGCATTGGGGGATTGGGAATGCTCCACTGGCTCAAGAAACCGGCGGATGAAGGCCCGATGACACCGCAAGTCCGGCGCCTGCTCTTTCTCGAGTCCTTTCTGGGCAACTTCCTCTTCACCCTTTGCATGATCTCGGGCGTGAGTCTCACCAGCGCCGTATCGGCTGGGGTGACGATGGCAGGAATACCTGCCGCAGTGGCGGTGATGAGCTGGTTCTTCCTGAAGGAAAAGGTTTCTGCACGGACCTGGATCGCGGTCGGGTGCGCCGTCGTCGGCATCGCGCTCTTTTCGCTATCAAATTCAGAGCATCACACCCAATTAAATTCCCGGCATGAGGGCGAAAATGCTCCTAATCTGGTTTGGCTTGGGCAATTGCTCTTGCTGGGTGCCGTTCTGTGCGAGGTGGCCTATTCGGTCATCGGCAAGAAACTCACCGGCACGCTGGGGCCGCGCCGAATCACTTCGTTGATCAACCTGTGGGGATTCGCGCTGGCCACCCCCATGGGGCTGTACGCAGCATGGCATTTTGACTTTTCCACGATGACGCCCGGGCTGTGGACGCTGCTCGTCTTCTACGCGCTGGCCGCGAGCATGTGGACCGTGTGGCTGTGGATGACGGGGCTCAAGGCGGTGCCTGCCGCACAAGGCGGCGTTTTTACCGTGATGTTGCCCATCAGCGCGGCGTTGGTGGGGGTGCTGGTGCTCGGAGAGCGCCTTGCCGCGGTTCAACTGCTCGCATTTGGCATTGCGATCGCCAGCGTCGTCCTGGCCACGCTGCCCGAAAAAAACGGTACGCGCCGCCAGCCCCAAAAAGCAGATGGCGAAGCGATGCACTCGCAATCGCATCGGCATTGATGCCGCCTTCTGCTCCAGGGGCTAACGCCCCGTCACTTTGCGGATGGGGGGCTTGATGCTGTCGCGCCGCGCCGGCAACACCTGCGCATGCTCGCGAGGGGCGTTGAGCACGATGCACGTGGAGGTTTCCGCCAATAGGCAGAACCCCGTCACCACGGCATCCAGATGGCTGACATCGATCACTGCGATTTCAAGGACCCAACTGTCTTCCCCCGTGACGTTGTAGGCATTCAAGACCTCGGGCGTTTCTTCGATCAGTCGAACCACCCGGGCATATTCCGCCCGTCCCACGCGGATGATGGCGCGAATGCCATAGCCCAGGCGGGCGTAATCCAGACGAACGCCATAGCCCCGGATCACGCCCGAAGCTTCCAGTTTGCGAACCCGCTCGGTCACCGCGGGCTGACTGAGATGCACCCGCCGGCCCAGTTCTGCCATCGAAATGCGCGCATCCTGCTGCAATTCGGCCAAAATTCTGCCGTCATGGGCATCTAGTTGAGAAACTTCGGTCATGGCATTATTTAACCATTGAAACAAAGGTGATCCATATCTGCAGCCTTGCAAATGCCATGGAAGAGCACGCCCAGCCTGCATAGCATCTGCAGCATGACTTCACTTTCCACATCCCCAGCCAGCCCCGCTGCACGCGGCCTCCCCACGGTGCTGCTCCTGGCCCTTTTGGCCTGCTATCTCATCTGGGGCTCCACCTATCTCGCCATCCAGGTGGCTCTCAAAAGCTTTCCACCGTTCTTCCAGATGGGAACCCGCTTTCTCGCTGCAGGTGCACTGCTGATGGCATGGGTGGCATGGCGCAAGCCCCAAAGCGGCAACCCACCGAAGTTCCCGACGAAGCGGCAATGGCTCCATGCGCTCATCGTCGGTGCGCTGATGTTGGGCGGCGGGATGGGGCTGACGGCCACCGCCAGCGTACACGTCGGCTCCGGCCTCATCGCGGCCTGCGTGGCCGTGGTGCCGATGATGATCGCCGCATGGGGGCTCTTGTGGGGAAGGCGGCCGACACGCGGCGAGACGATGGGCATGCTGCTGGGCGCCCTGGGTGTTTTGGTACTGATGCAAGGCGCCAGCTTTTCTGCATCCCCTATCAGCATGGTCTGCATCCTCGCGGCGACCTTGTCGTGGTCTCTGGGATCTGTGCTGTCCACCACGCGCTTCCCGCTGGCCGACGGGGCCAGTGGTTTCGCCAGCGAGATGCTGTGCGGAGGCGCCGTGCTGATGGCCGTGTCCCTGGCGCTGGGCGAGCAGCCTGCGTGGCCGCCGCGACCCGAAGCCGTGCTGGCATGGCTCTACCTGGTGACGCTGGGCTCGCTGGTGGGATTCAGCGCCTACCTTTATCTGTTGCGCCACGCGACGCCGGCACTGGCATCGAGTTATGCCTTCGTCAACCCGCTCATCGCCTTGCTGCTCGGCAGCGCCATCGCTGGCGAGCACCTGACCGCCGGCGAATGGGTCGCCTGCGCGTTGATCCTGTCCGCGGTCGTGGCCATTTTCGTTTCGCGTCGATCGCGATGAGATCGCTGCCGATGCGCCACCGGAGAGCATGCGCATCCCATTGCAGTGGCCATGACGGGCGCCAGCACCGTGGCGCTTGCGCGGTACCCAAGCAACAAATGGAGGCAAAAAAAGCCATGCCTCGCTTGGAAACGCGTTTTTTCCCAGTAGCATCTGCGGGCCAGTGGAGAAGCAGGTTTTCGCTGGTGACGATATTTCACTTCCAACAAGGAAAACCCAACATGGCAACTGCAAAGAAAGCGCCGGCCTCCGAAGCCAAGGCCGGAGCCCCCGCGAAGAAGCGCACCCCGAACGCCGCTTTCATGAAAGCCCTTACGCCCAGCCCTGCCCTGGCTGCCGTCGTGGGCTCCACGCCCTTGCCCCGTACCGAGATCATCAGCAAGCTGTGGGTCTACATCAAGGCCAACGACCTGCAAGACGCCAGCAACAAGCGCATGATCAATGCCGACGCCAAGCTCAAGGAAGTGTTCGGCAAGCCCCAGGTTTCCATGTTCGAAATGGCTGGCCTGATCGGCAAGCACGTGAAGTAAGCATTCCATCGTCTGCACGTTCAGCAGGCGGCGAATGAAAAACAAAGCCGGCACCACTGCCGGCTTTTTTTCGCCTGCACCACCGGGAACCCATGCGCGGCCGGTGTGTCAATCCACTGCTTTTCAACAAGCAAGAAACCAAAGGATTGCAAATGCGATGAATTCGCATTTATAATACCCCATTGTCAACAGCCAGCCAACACTGCCTGCACCATGATCGTTTGTGTCTGCCGCCGGGTTTCTGACCGCGAAATTGCACGCCATGCACATGCTGGCATGAGTTTCGACGAGATCCAGTTCGAGCTGGGCGTGGCCACCCAATGCGGCCGTTGCGAAAGCTGCGCACGGGATGTCGTGGCCCAATGCAGCGTTTCGCATCCGGTCGCCGCGCTGCACAAAGAGATCGCCTCGCAGACGATCCAGCTTGCCAACTCCATCTTGGAAAGCAAAGCATGGAACTGCTCTCAACCCTCGCAGGCAGCCTGATTCTCGTCATCGGCTCCGTGTGGTGGATCTTCCGTAAGTAACTTGGCCTTCTAGGCCTCTGGCGCTTGTCCTGTGGGCGTTGGCAGCTATCATTTTTATGTCCCAATTTGATCGATATGGCTCCTCACGGGGTGTGAGCCGCAACGCCGTGATCGCAGGTTCCGTCGTGCTGTTGCATGTGGCCGGATTGTGGGCACTGCAGTCGGGCCTGCTGCGCAAGGCCGCAGAGGTCATCGTGCCTGCCGAAGTGCTGAGCGAGTTCATCACGCCGCCAGCGCCCCTTGCCCCGCCCGTTCCACCGCCCCCCAAGCCAGCGCCACCGCCTCCGCCGAAACCGGCCCCCAAAGCGCCCGCCCCCCGTCCGGCGCCCATGCCGGTGGCCATTCCCGACCGCACGCCCGCGCCCAATGCGCCCACCGGGATCACAGAACCCCAACCGCCTGCACCGCCCATCGCAGCACCGATGGCGCCCCCTGCGCCGCCGCCCGCTCCTCCAGCGCCGCCAGCGCCTCCGAAGATCGAATTGCCTTCCAGCGATGCGGCCTACCTGAACAACCCCAGGCCGACCTACCCCGCCATCAGCAAGCGGCTGGGTGAACAAGGCAAGGTCGTGCTGCGCGTGCTCATCGGCACGGACGGGCTTCCGCAGAAGGTGGAGATCAACAAGTCCAGCGGCTTCGATCGGCTGGATCGCCAGGCCCAGGACGCCGTGATGCGCTGGCGCTTCGTGCCGGGCAAACGCAACGGCGAGCCCGAGACCATGTGGAACCTGGTCCCCGTAAATTTTGTTCTCGAATAATTTTCAGGAGTTTTCATGGAATCGCATTTCGGCATTGCCAACGTTTGGATCCAGGGTGACTTTGTCACCCGCGCTGTTGCCGTGCTGCTGCTCGGCATGTCTCTGGCCTCCTGGATCGTCATCCTGATCAAGGCAATGGACATCTTCCGCTTCAAGAAACATGCGCGTGGCGCACGTGATTTCTGGCACAGCGAAGACTTCGCCGCCGGCCTGAGCAAGCTCGGCGACGACCCTGCCAACCCCTTCCGCCATCTGGCCCTGGAAGGGCGCGAAGCCACCGCGCACCACCGCAATACCAAGGCGCATCTGCATGACAGCCTGGATGTGAGCGACTGGGTTACGCGCAGCCTTCGCAACTGCATCGACGAGTTCACGGCCCGCGTGCAATCGGGCCTGGCCGTGCTGGCCTCGGTCGGCTCGACCGCCCCGTTCATCGGCCTGTTCGGCACCGTCTGGGGCATCTACCACGCGCTGGTGGCGATCGGCACTTCGGGCCAATCGACCATCGACAAGGTGGCCGGCCCGATCGGCGAGGCACTGATCATGACGGCCCTCGGACTGGTCGTGGCGATTCCTGCCGTGCTGGGCTACAACGCGCTGGTGCGGGGAAACAAGTCCATCCTGAACAACCTGAACAGCTTCGCGCATGACCTGCACGCCTACTTCGTGACGGGCGCACGCGTCAGCGCCCCTGGCGAGCAAGCCAAGGTGCTGCCGATCAAGAAGGGCTGAAAACCATGTCTTTCGGAACCCAGGACGACTCCGACGAGGTGATGAACGAAATCAACATGACGCCGCTGGTGGACGTCATGCTGGTGCTGCTCATCATCTTCATCATCACGGTGCCGGTGATGAAGCATGCCGTGCCAGTGGATCTGCCACGCGCTTCCAATCAGCGCGAAGACGTCAAGCCCGAGACCATTCGTCTCAGTGTCACCGCCGATGGCAAATACCACTGGAATGAACTGACGATTGGCGACGACGAACTCGAACCCCGCCTGAAAGCCGAAGCGGTGAAGGATCCGCAACCCGATCTGCACATCCGTGGCGATAAGGAAGTCCGCTATGAGCGCGTGGCCCAGGCCATGTCTGCCGCCCAACGGGCCGGTGTACGCAAGATCGGGTTCGTGACCGAGCCTCAGTGATAAATATTTACAAGATAGGCAGGCGCTTCACTTGACGAACAATTGAGAATGGTTATCATTAACTCAATCGCAAAGCACAGAGGATTTCTCATGCACGCCAGTCTCAACGCCCTGCCTTCTTCGTCTTTTTTTGGCTCCGCCGTTTTTCAGGAGCGCGAGCCGTCCGGCGCCGCGCACCTGGCAAGCTCCGCACCGGCTGTCGATAGCCGGGAGTTGCTCAAAGGCCAGAAGACCGTGGCCATCTGCCACAACGGTTCGGTCTACCGCCTGCAGGCCACCAAACTGGGCAAACTGATTCTGACCAAATAGGTTTCATCGTGGGGCGACTCCAGGGCACCTCAGTGCCTGAAGGGTCGTATTTGCCAGCCAACGGGTTGCCCGCGTAGCCAGGCTTTTTTTCTCACCCCACCCAAAACAAAACCGGCCCTATAGGCCGGTTTTTTCATGTGCCATGCGGATCCGGCGTCTGCCGCGCGTAATGCCCGACACGGCATTAGCTCGGTATCCCGACCACCGTCGATTCAAAGGCCCAATGCGGCGATGCCCGCCTTGGCGATCTGCGCGTCTTCCGTCGATTTCACGCCGCTCACCCCCACTGCGCCCAGGCACTGACCGTCCTTCATGATCGGCACGCCGCCTTCCAGCAGGCCGTCGATGAATGGGGCGCTCAGGAAGGCCGTGCGGCCCCCGTTGACGATGTCTTCGTAGACCTTGCTTTCACGGCGCCCCAGTGCGGCCGTGCGGGCCTTCCCGGGAGCGATGTGGGACGACACCGGAGCGGCCCCATCCAGGCGCTGAAGGGACAGCAGATGCCCACCATCGTCCACGATGGCAATCGTGACCGCCCATTGGTTCTTGAGGGCTTCGGCCTCGGCCGCCGCAGCGATCTTCTTGACGTCGGCGGCTTCGAGTTCGGGTTTGGTTTTCATGGCGGTAGCAGTCCAGTCCAGTTCAAATCATGGAAGGCAGGGCCGATGGCCCAACGAAGTCCACGAGCATACCGGCTCCCCATGGCGGCGCTCTGCGGGCCCAAGGCAAAAGACTGCATCCTTAAAGTACGGGATCGAGAGAGGGTATTTGAAAGCGCCGGGATCGGCACCACCTAGAATTTGTACGTCTGCGCTGTGCAGGCCTCAAAGGAGAGATAGAAGATGAACGACCAAGTCACCACCCTGGGCTCAGCGGGATATGGGGTCTCGCAGGAGCAGCGGCAGAAAGTGCTTCGCAATACCTATTGGCTGCTTGCGCTGAGCATGCTGCCGACGGTGCTGGGCGCGTGGGTCGGCGTCGCAACCGGCATCACCCAGTCGCTGCGTGGCGGCGTCGGGCTGATCGTGTTCCTGGGCGGCGCTTTCGCCTTCATGTATGCGATCGAGAAGACCAAGCACTCTGCTGCGGGCGTTCCCGTGCTGCTGGCCTTCACGTTCTTCATGGGTCTGATGCTGTCTCGCCTGATCGGCATGGTGCTGGGCTTCAAAAACGGTACCGATCTGATCATGACCGCTTTTGCCGGCACGGCAGGCGTGTTCTTCGTGATGGCCACCCTGGCCAGCGTGATCAAGCGCGATCTGTCGGGCATGGGCAAATGGCTGTTCGTGGGTGCGATGGTGCTCATGGTCGGCGCCATCATTAATGTGTTCGTCGGCTCTTCGGCCGGCATGATGGCGATCTCGGTCGCCGCCATCGGCATCTTCAGCGCCTACATGCTGTATGACCTCAAGCAGATCCTGGATGGCGGCGAGACCAACTACATCAGTGCCACGCTGGCCCTGTACCTGGACATCTTCAACGTGTTCCAAAGCCTGCTGGCCCTGCTGGGCATCGCGGGTGGCGAGCGCGATTGATGCGCTGCTCTGATTGAACGTTCACGCAAAAAAGGCCTCGCAAGAGGCCTTTTTCCATGGTGCAGGGGGGGGGGTGCATCAATGCGTTCGGGAATATTCCACGGAAAAGCAGGGCCTCGCCCTCAATCCTCCAGGCGCCGTGCCGATAATCAAGCCACATGGCTCATCTTCCAGCCCCCCTCCTCCGTCCGCGCTACGCCGCTGCATCCCTGGCATTGGTGCTTTTGTCCGGCTGCGAGATCCCGGGCCTGGGGCCCGACCCCCGATTGGTTCAGAAGGAGGCCGAAGCCAAGGCGATCGGCGGCGCCTGCCGGCATGCGCTGCGCGGCCTGGAGGATTGCTTCACGCTGAACCCCAAGGCCGCCAAGGCCTCGGTCTTTGCCGGCTGGAAAGACATGGATCAGTACATGCGTGACAACAAGCTCGAGGGCTCGCCCTCGGTGCTGGGCAAGCTGGAGGCCAAGCCCGATCGCGCCAGCCGCGGCGGTGAGGCCGGGGAGTCTGGCGAGTCCGGCGTCGCCTCCCGCAACCGCAGCTGACCGCCACACTGGTCAGCCAGCGTCGACGGCGCCGTCAGGCACGCTCGAACACTGCCATGCTTTCCACGTGCGCCGTGTGGGGAAACATGTTGACCACGCCCGCGGCCACGCACCGATAACCCGCCTGGTGCACCAGCAGCCCCGCATCGCGTGCCAGCGTGGCCGGATTGCAGCTCACGTACACGATGCGCTGGGGCGGCACCCACCCTTCGGCCCCTGCCGGCAGCGCAGGCGCCTCTTCGGCACCCAGGCGTGCCTGGTGGATGTCCGCCAGGGCTTTGGCGAGGGCAAAGGCCCCTTCGCGGGGTGGATCGACCAGCCACTTGTCCGCCACGCCATCGGCCACCAGCATCTCCGGGGTCATTTCGAACAGATTCCGCGCGACGAAGTCCGTCGGGGCCAGGGGCTGCCCTTCGGCGGCCAAGGCCTGGTTGTACCGGTAGTTCTCGCGCGAACGGGCCACGAGGGCCTCACTGCCTTCGATGCCCAGCACTTCGCGCGCCTGGGTGGCGATGGGCAGCGTGAAGTTGCCCAGGCCGCAGAACCAGTCGATCACCCGCTCCTGCCTGCGCGCGTCCAGCAGGCGCAAGGCACGCGACACCAAGACGCGGTTGATGTGCGGATTCACCTGGGTGAAATCCGTGGGCTTGAACGGCATGGTGATGCCGAAGTCAGGCAGTGCATAGGACAGCTGCTCGCCCTCGGCATCCAGCAGCTTCACGGTATCGGGCCCCTTGGGCTGCAGCCACCACTGCACGCCCTGCTCGGCCGCAAAGGCACGCAGCTTGGCCAGGTCGTCCTCGCTCAGGGGTTCCAGGTGCCGCAGGACGAGGGCGGTGACGTGGTCGCCGCAGGCCAGCTCGATCTGGGGGCAGGTGTCGCGGGCCTCCATGGAGGCGATCAGGGCGCGCAACGGCACCAGCATGGCGCTCACATGGGGCGGCAGCACGGGGCAGACCTCCATGTCGGCGACGTAGCGGCTCTTGCGCTCGTGGAAGCCGACGAGCACCTGGCCTTTCTTGATCACGTAGCGGACCGAAAGGCGCGCACGGTAGCGGTATCCCCAGGCCGGGCCTTCGATGGGCCGCATGATGGTCTCGGCCTTGACCTTGCCCAGGTGCCAGAGGTTGTCCTCCAGCACCCGCTGCTTCACGGCCACCTGGGCGGCCACGTGCAGGTGCTGCATCTTGCAGCCGCCGCAGGCCCCGGCATGCAGGCCGAAATGCGGGCAGCCCGGGCGCACGCGTTGCGACGATTCGCGGTGGATTGCCGTGAGGCTGGCCTGCTCCCAGTTGTTCTTCTTGCGGTGGGTATTGGCCGTGACGAGTTCCAGGGGCAAGGCGCCGTCGATGAAGACGACCTTGCCGTCGGGCTTGCGGGCCACGCCCTGGGCGTCCATGTCCATGGACGTGACTTCCAGCCAGCCTTGCGGCCATTCGTTCGTGGGGATCGGTGTTTCTGTGGGGTCGCTCATCCCCCGATTGTCTCAGGCCGGGCCGCCCTTACCGGCGCGAGGCGTCAGCTGCGGTCGGCGCGTGCGCGGCGCGGGGTGGTAGGCAACGCTTGCACCGAAGCGCCGCCCATGGATGCAGACACGGGAAGCCGGTTGATCTCCAATTCGCAGCCGTAGTTGTCCAGCGTGAACACCAGCGTGCCTCCGGGAACCACGCGGGGAAGCGTTTCGTGCACCTGGCGGACCAGGTCCACTGGAGGCCGTTGCGAGCGGTAGAGCACCTGCTGGTCGGCGCCATAGACGAGGTAGCAGGCGGCAGACGCGCCCTGGGAGAAAAAGCCGGCCAGAAGCGCGGCGGCGGCATAGCGGATGGCTGGCATGGTGGGATCCCTTCCTCGGTGCGTTATCACAGGTGAATGGCGCCGATTATTGCGGACTTCATGCGACGGCGGATCAGCGATGGGAGCCCCGGTGGGACAGACGGCGCCCCGTTCAGCCCAGATTCAGATGGGTGGAGTGCTTGACCTCCTCCATGACGGCGTAGGTTCGCGTCTCGCGCACGCCGGGCAGTTGCCAGAGCACATGGCCGGCAAATTCGCGGTAGGCCGTCATGTCGGCCGAGCGGGTTTTGAGCAGGTAGTCGAACCCGCCCGCCACCATGTGGCACTCAAGGATCTCGGGGTGCACCTGCACCGCCGCCTTGAATTGGTCGAACACATTGGGGGTCGTGCGGTCCAGCAGCACCTCCACGAACACCAGCAGCCCGGCCCCGAGCTTGAGCGGATTGAGCCGCGCCTCGTAACCCAAGATGTATCCGTCGCGGGTGAGGCGCTGCACCCTGGACAGCACGGCCGTGGGCGACAGCGCTACGCGTTCCGCCAGTTTGAGGTTCGCGATGCGTCCGTCTTCCTGCAGCGTTTTGAGGATGCGGCGATCGATGCGATCCAGGGAGGGTTCGGCGTCTTGCATCTTTGGATTTTTATTCTGTTCTATCGGGTTTTTTTGGAAAGTAATTCAAATTAATCGCTTGCATGATGCACAGACCTCCAGCTCACTGGTCTTCCTACGCCGCCATGTCCCTCTCCGCCGACTCTGCCGCACCCGCAACCGACGATTTCGCCTTCGCGCCCCGCCCCGTGGACAGCCATCCGTTGCGCCACGCCATCACCGCCGCCTACCGGCGGCCCGAGCCGCAGGCGATGGCCCCCTTGCTGGATCTGGCGCGCCTGCCGGCCAGTGTCTCCGGAGACATCCAGAAGCTGGCCCTGCGTCTGGCCGATACCTTGCGTCACCGCAAGAGCGCTGGCGGACGGGCGGGCATCGTGCAGGGCTTGCTGCAGGAGTTCGCCCTGTCGTCCCAGGAAGGGGTTGCGCTCATGTGCCTGGCCGAGGCCTTGCTGCGCATTCCCGACAGTGCGACGCGCGACGCGTTGATCCGCGACAAGATCCGCTCGGGCGAATGGGAGCCCCATCTGGGCAAGAGCCCCTCGCTGTTCGTGAACGCCGCCACCTGGGGGTTGCTGCTCACCGGCAAGCTGGTGGCCACGCACAGCGAGCGCGGCCTGACCTCCGCGCTGCGGCGCCTGACCGCCAAGGGCGGCGAGCCCCTCATCCGCAAGGGCGTGGACATGGCGATGCGCATGATGGGCGAGCAGTTCGTCACCGGTGAAACGATCGAACAGGCGCTGTCCAACGCCCGCGCGATGGAAGCACAGGGCTTTCGCTACTCCTATGACATGCTGGGCGAAGCCGCGCTGACCGCCGACGATGCGGCGCGATATCTGCGTTCCTATGTGGAGGCGATCCATGCCATCGGCAAGGCATCCGCCGGCCGCGGCGTGTACGAGGGGCCCGGCATCTCGATCAAGCTGTCGGCGCTGCATCCGCGCTACAGCCGGGCGCAATATGCCCGCGTGATGGACGAGCTGTACCCCAAGGTGCTGCAACTGGTCGAGCTGGCCCGCCAGTACGACATCGGACTGAACATCGACGCCGAAGAGGCCGACCGGCTGGAGCTGTCGCTCGACCTGCTGGAGCGGCTGTGCCGCGCCCCGTCGCTGGCGGGCTGGAACGGCATCGGCTTCGTCATCCAGGCCTACCAGAAGCGCTGTCCGCACGTGATCGACTGGGTGATCGACCTCGCGCGCAACACCGGGCACCGACTGATGATCCGCCTGGTCAAGGGCGCCTACTGGGACAGCGAGATCAAGCGCGCTCAGCTGGACGGCCTGTCCGACTACCCGGTGTACACCCGCAAGGCGCACACCGACGTCTCCTACATCGCCTGCGCACGCAAGCTGCTCGCCGCCACCGACGTGGTGTACCCCCAGTTCGCCACGCACAACGCGCAGACGCTGGCCACCATTTACCAACTCGCAGGCTCCGGGTACCAGCCCGGCCAGTACGAGTTCCAGTGCCTGCACGGCATGGGCGAGCCGCTGTACGAGCAGGTGGTGGGCGCACCCTCGGACGGCAAGCTGGGCCGCCCCTGCCGCATCTATGCACCGGTGGGCACGCACGAAACCTTGCTCGCCTACCTGGTGCGCCGGTTGCTGGAAAACGGTGCCAACACCTCGTTCGTGAACCGCGTGGCCGACACCACGCTGGCGCTGGAATCGCTCGTGAGCGACCCCGTCGCCACGGTGGATGCCGCCGCCGCGGCGGAAGGCACCACGGCCCTGCCCCATCCCCGCATTCCGCTGCCCAAGGACCTGTACGGGACCCGCCGCGCCAATTCGGCGGGAGTCGACCTGTCCAACGAATCCGTGCTGGCCCGGCTGTCGAATGCACTGGCCGCTGAAAGGCAACAGTTCTGGCAGGCCGAACCCCTCATCGACGGGCCGGTGGCCGATGCAGGCACGACGCTGGCCGTGCGCAACCCCGCGGACCCCACCGATGTCGTGGGCCATGTGCAGGAGGCGACCGAGGCCGACGTGGACTGCGCGCTGCAGGCCGCCTGCGGTGCCGGCCCCGGCTGGGCCGCCACGGCGCCCGGCGCACGGGCTGCTGCGCTGCAGCGCACCGCCAGCCTGCTGGAGGCGGGCCTGCCCCAGCTGATGAGCCTGCTGATGCGCGAGGCCGGCAAGACCTGCGCCAACGCGGTGGCCGAAGTGCGCGAGGCGGTGGACTTCCTGCGCTACTACGCCGTGCAGACCGAGGGCTATTTCGACAACGAAACACACCGCCCGCTCGGCCCGGTGGTCTGCATCAGCCCGTGGAATTTTCCGCTCGCCATCTTCATGGGACAGGTGGCCGCCGCCCTGGCCGCCGGCAACACCGTGCTGGCCAAGCCGGCCGAGCAAACCCCGCTGATCGCGGCCGAAGCCGTGCGCCTGCTGCATGAAGCGGGCGTGCCGCACGGTGCGGTGCAACTGCTGCCGGGGCATGGGGAGACGGTCGGCGCCCACCTGGTGGGCGACGCCCGCGTGATGGGCGTGATGTTCACCGGCTCCACCGAAGTCGCGCGCATCCTGCAGCGTAGTGTGGCCGGACGGCTCGACGCGCAGGGCCGCCCGATTCCGCTGATTGCCGAAACCGGCGGGCAGAACGCGATGATCGTGGACTCCTCCGCGCTGGTGGAGCAGGTGGTGGGCGATGTGGTGGCCTCGGCCTTCGACAGCGCCGGCCAGCGCTGCTCCGCCCTGCGCGTGCTGTGCGTGCAGGCCGATGCGGCCGACCGCGTGATCACCATGCTCAAGGGCGCCATGGCCGAGCTGACCGTGGGCGACCCCGGCCTGCTGGCAGTGGACGTAGGCCCGGTGATCGACGAAGAGGCCCGCGCCGGCATCGAAGAGCACGTGGTCACGCTGCGCGCCCAAGGCCGCGCCGTGTTCCGCCCAACGGTGGATGCCGAAGTGCTGGCGCGCGGCACCTTCGTCGCCCCCACGCTGATCGAGCTGTCCAGCATCGGCGAGCTCAAGCGCGAAGTGTTCGGCCCCGTGCTGCACGTGGTGCGCTACGCCAGCGATGGGCTGGACACCCTGATCGACCAGATCAACGCGACGGGCTACGGCCTCACGCAGGGACTGCACACGCGCATCGACGAGACGGTGGAGCGCGTGGTGCGCCGCGCGCACGCGGGCAATGTCTATGTGAACCGCAACATGGTGGGCGCCGTCGTGGGCGTGCAGCCTTTCGGTGGCGAGGGCCTGTCGGGCACGGGCCCCAAGGCCGGCGGGCCGCTGTACCTGCTGCGCCTGCTCTCCCGGCATCCGGCCGACGCCGCGCGTGCCGCGATCGACAGCACGGCCGCTGCCCCACCGGACGCCGCTGCGCGCGCCGTGCTGCAGGCCCCGCTGCAGGCCCTGGCCGACTGGGCACCGGGCGCAGGCCATGGCACGCTCGCAGCCACCTGCAAGGCCTTGGCCGATGCCGCGGTGGCCGGCCTGGCCTGCACCCTGCAGGGCCCCACGGGCGAGCGCAACCAGTACACGCTGGCGCCCCGCGCCCGCACGCTCTGCCTGGCCGACAACGACAGCGATCGCCTGACCCAGTTGGCGGCGGTGCTGGCCGTCGGGGGCAGCGCGGTGTGGCCGGTGGCCGAAGCCAGCGCCCTGCATGCCCGGCTGCCCGCCAGCGTGCAGGCACGCGTGGCCTTGGCGAACGACTGGCGCAGCCCCGCCATGGCGCTGGACGCCGTGCTGCACCAGGGGAGCGCCGAGGCACTGGCGGTGCTGTGCCATCAGATGGCGCAGCGGCCGGGTCCCATCGTGGGCATCACCACGTTGGCGGCGGGGGGAACCGTGGTGCCGCTGGAGCGGCTGGTGATCGAACGCGCCCTGAGCGTGAACACCGCAGCGGCCGGCGGCAACGCCAGCCTGATGACCATGGCCTGATGACTGATGCGTGACAAGAGGCTGATAGTCAAAATGGCCTCCAGCACATGATCGACTAGGGCATATAGCTATAAATTTCATAGCAACCGATCATCAGCCGCTACCGGTCGCGCCCGTCCGAAGCCCGCGCGTGGGCTACTGGCCTACCGCTGCAGCACGGGCTCGTCCCGGGGATGCGCCAGCCCGCGCATGATCTGAACGACCTGGGGCTGATCCACCAGCACGCACGGTTTGCCCGTGCGCTTGCAGTGGTCCTGCACCCGCCAGTAGTCGTCATGGCCGACGCAGCCGGTCTGGCAGATGACGAAGTCGGCGGCGATCAGGCTGGCTTCCAGCGCCGCATTTCCGCCGGGCAATGCGGCGGCGATTTCTTCCACCGCCGCTTCCGGCTTGCGGCCCACCGGCTGCGCGATCAGGCTGCCCGCGGCATCCTGCGCAATGCAAACCACGGAACGCATGCGTCCTGGCCGGGCCGACAGGCCCTCGGTCGCCACCGCCCGCAACGCCATGGCAGGCAATGGCATGGTGTGATGGGAACGCGCGGCCCGCCACTGCCAGTGGAGCACCTCGCGCATCAGCTCATGAATGCGCTGCCCCAGGGCTTCGATCTGCCGGCCCATGGCACGCCGCCGCGCCGGGCCCTGGAGCGCAGCGGCATTCCCTTCGGCGGCTTCCTCCCGGGCGAATGCCAGCGCCGTCTCGGCCACGATGGCCCGTGCCCGCAGGCGGATGGACTGGGCCTGCAGGCGCTCGATCTCTGCAGCCTGCATGGCCAGTAAACGGCTGCAGCGAATCTGCGCCCGCCCATACCCGTCCAGAAGGACCCGGTGTTCCTCGATGAGATCTTCCAACGGCGTGTCGGTCATCTGCGCTCCCTTTTTCAAAAACCGATGCGGGACGAGCCCGATGTCCAGCGCGGCGCATCGGGCTGCGCCCCTGCTCGACCCGCAGTGAACTGCTGAGGTGCCGCTGCGATCGCGGCATATTTGATTGATAACCATTCTCATTTAATGATACACTGGTCAATCGTTGACCAGGGCCTTCGGTGACTTCTTCTCAGAATCCACCGCCAAGCCCGGTAAGCCCCCAACCGGTTTCATCGTGGGGCGACTCCCGGACTCTCCGTCCGACGGGTCGTTTTTTGCCAGCCAACGGGCGTGCTCGCGTAGCCAGGCTTTTTTTTGCGATGAATGCATCCGTTCGAACGAATGAACGGCGTCCTTTCCAGACTGCAAATGCCGCGCGGCCTTCACCGGCGTGCGAGCGCCTGCCGCCAGCACCATTCCCTCTTCCTTGCTGGTCGTCCTGGGGCTGGCGCCAGCCTCCATGGCCCCTGCGCCGGGGGCCATGGAGCATCGGCATCAACCGAACACGATCTCGAAATCGCTGTCCGATGCGCTGAGCTGGATCTGGCGGATCACGTGCGCGTCCACGGACGATTGCAGGAACTGCATGGCCAGGCGCGGCAGCAGGTTCTGCGTGATGATGCCGTCCACCATGCGCGCGCCGGATTCGACCTCGCTGCAGCGCTGGCGGATCAGCTGCACCGCGGCCTCGTCGAACGTGAACTGCGCGTTGTGCCGCTCCAGGATGCGGGTCTGGATGCGCTGCAACTGCAGGCGGATGATCTGGTCCAGCATCGCGTCGGAGATGGGGAAATACGGCACCACCACCAGCCGGCCCAGCAACGCAGCCGGAAACTTTTCGAGCAACGGCTGGCGCACGGCCTTGGCCAGGGCCTCGGGCGGCGGCACCAGATCGGGGTCGCGGCACATGCCGGCGATCAGCTCCGAACCCACGTTGGAGGTCAGGATGATCACCGTGTTCTTGAAATCGATGTAACGCCCTTCCCCGTCTTCCATCCAACCCTTGTCGAAAACCTGGAAGAACAGCTCGTGCACGTCGGGGTGGGCCTTCTCGATCTCATCGAGCAGCACCACGCTGTAGGGCCGACGGCGCACGGCTTCGGTCAGCACACCGCCTTCGCCGTAGCCCACGTAGCCGGGCGGCGCGCCCTTCAGGGTCGAGACCGTGTGCGCTTCCTGGAACTCGCTCATGTTGATGGTGATGAGGTTCTGTTCGCCACCGTACAGCGCCTCGGCGAGCGACAGCGCGGTCTCGGTCTTGCCTACGCCCGACGGGCCCGCCAGCAGGAACACGCCGATGGGCTTGCCCGGGTTGTCCAGTTGCGCGCGGGCGGTCTGGATGCGCCGCGTGATGGCCTCCAGGCCGTGCCGCTGACCGATCACCCGCTTTTCCAGCGTGTCCGCCAGCGTGAGCACCGATTTGACTTCGTCGCGCACCATGCGGCCCACCGGAATGCCGGTCCACTCCGCCACCACGGCGGCCACCACGCTGGCATCGACCACGGGCTGCAGCAACGGGTCCTCGCCCTGCATGCGCAGCAGTTCACCGCGCAGGCCGCTCAACTGGTGGACGGCCGCGGGGTCCGCACCATCGCCCTGCGCTGGCGCAGGTGCCGAGTCGGCCGGGCCCTGCGCATCGGCGGGTGCCACGGTGCCGCCCTGCGCGGCGCTTTCGGCGGGCGGCGCAGCTTGGGCCGCGGCTTCCTTGGCCACGCGGCGGGACAGCACGGCTGCCTCCGCGTCAACGATCTGCTGCACCATGGCCTTTTCGCTTTCGAAGCGGGCCTTGAGCACCTCATGCTCCGCCTCCAGCCGCGCCAGCGACGCATTGATTTCGTCGAAGCGCTCGGTCTCCCCCACGCCCAGGTCCAGTTCGCGCTGCACGATGTCCTTTTCGACCGCCAGCGACTCCAGTTGCCGGATCACGGCCTCCAGGCGCGCCGGAGTGGCATGCAGGCCCATCGCCACGCGCGAGCAGGCGGTGTCCAGCAGGCTCACCGCCTTGTCGGGCAGTTGCCGCGAGGGGATGTAGCGGTGCGACAGACTGACGGCAGCAGCCACCGCATCGTCACCGATGCGCACGCGGTGGTGGCCTTCCAGCTTGGCGGCCACGCCACGCAGCATGAGCACGGCCTTGGCTTCGTCCGGCTCGTGGATCTGCACGAGCTGGAAGCGCCGGGTGAGCGCCGGGTCTTTCTCGATGTACTTCTTGTACTCGGCCCAGGTGGTGGCGCCGATGGTGCGCAGTACGCCGCGCGCGAGCGCGGGCTTGAGCAGGTTGGCCGCATCGCCCGTGCCGGCCTGCCCGCCCGCGCCGATCAGCGTATGGACCTCGTCGATGAAGAGCACGATGGGCGCCGTGCTGGCCTGCACCTCGTCCAGCAGGGCCCGCAGGCGGTTCTCGAACTCGCCCTTCATGCTGGCGCCGGCCTGCAGCAGGCCGATGTCCACGACGCGCAGCTGCACGTCCTTGAGTGGCGGCGGCACGTCGCCCGCCGCGATGCGCAGCGCCAGGCCTTCGACCACGGCCGTCTTGCCCACGCCAGCCTCGCCGACGAGGATGGGGTTGTTCTGGCGGCGGCGCATCAGGATGTCGACCATCTGGCGGACTTCCTCGTCGCGCCCGGTGACGGGGTCCAGCTCTTGCTGGCGCGCGCGCTCGGTCAGATCGACCGTGTATTTCTGCAGCGCCTCGCCACGCCCCGTGCCGGCCGGGCCTGTGGCACCACTGGCCTCGCCGGGCACGCCCGAGAGGCCGGAACCGTCTGCCGCGCCCAGGCGCGATTCCGGCGAATCGGGCAGCAGCCGCGCGAACGCGTCGCTCAAGGCCGGCTCCGTCAAGCGGCCCAGTTCGCTGGAGATGGCCCGCAATTCATTGGCCAGCGCACGCGTGCGCACCATGCCGGAGAGCCAGTAGGCACTGCGGATCTGGGACTCGCCGAACATCAGTGTGGCATAGACCCAGCCGCGCTCGATGGCGGTCTCGATCTGCGCCGAGAAATCGCTGATCGAAGTGGCCCCGCGCGGAAGGCGGTCCAGGCTCTGCAGCACGTCGGCCGCGAGCTTTTCGACATCGATCTCGAAGTGCCGGAACACGCGCACCAGATCGGAATCGGTTTCCTGCAGCAACTGGTGCAGCCAGTGCACCAGCTCCACATAAGGATTGCCACGCAGCTTGCAGAACACCGTAGCGCTTTCCAGCGACTTGAACAGCAGGGGATTCAATTTTCCGAAAAGGGCTTGCCGGCTAATTTCAGACATGGGACCTCGGTGAGTCAGTTTTTAAAAAGGGAGCGCATCAGGCGTGCGCGGATGTGGGTGGCGAGGTGGCGCGGCGGGCAGCGCCCTTGCGCAGGGTCAGCCAGTGCTCGGGGTCCAGGCGGAAGTCGTCCGGATCGCGGGTGGCGGGCGCCGACAGGGACCAGGTCGTCCAACCCAGCCTCGTGGCGCCGCCGAGCTGGCAGGGGGGCACGTCTTCGCGGCGCAGCACCAGTTCGAAGTCCCACGCGAACTCGATGCCCAGATAGTTGCGCACCCAGTCCACCAGCGCCTGGAAGTCTTCGCCCGAAGGCAGGAAACGTTCGTACTGCGCCAGCGTGAGCGGCCCGATCCGCAGCCGGAACTTGCTCTGTGCATCGGGCACCCGGCTTCCGACCACGGTATCCACGCCCAACTGTGAATTGCAGGCATTGCGCGACAGCCGCGTCTGCTGGCGGGGTTCGAGTTCCAGGTAGTGCAGTGCGTATTCGATCAACTCCACCGGCACGCCGAAATACAGGCGAATGGCCGCCGTCAGGCCTTCCGGGTTGCGCGTCCAGCGGGTGAGGTGGCCCGCCATGTACTGCTTGGCGTGGTCCGGCACCGCGTCGCGGGATCGCTGTGTGGGCTCGCCCAGCCCCACCAGGCTGCGCACGTGCCGGCCGAAGGAATCGTCGCCCGCCCGGTCCAGCGAGGTGGTCGGCTGCGGGTCCGACCAGGCCCGAAAGAACAGCAGCAAGAGCCGGTGGTGGAAGATGTCCGAAAAGCGCGCCAGCGTCGGGTCGTCGTACTGCCGCAGGCGCTCGCGCACGTACTCCGTGAGGTGCGTGGGCATCGGCCCGTTGGGCCCGTAGAGCCCGAAATTCCACACCATCAGCCGCTCTGGCTGGCCCGCCACAGCGGGCAGGACCTCCGCGAGGGTCGCAGGGGCAAAGGCCAGCGACGGGTCCTGGCCCAGGCGAAGGGACTCGCCCTGGGGCCGCAGGGCCCGGCCGAACCGGGGAAACTCAGGCTGGCGGGCCTGCAGCAGCCGCAGCGTGAAGAACAGATCGAATTCGTGCGGGTTGTCCTTCAGCTTTTGCCAAAAGAGCGCCACCCCGGCATCACTCGGTGGCCGTGCAATCCGCGCCTGCCGGGCGTCGCCCGCGTCGAGCGTGGGCAAACGGCTCATGTGCAGGGCCTCTGGCCGGGCCGCACCCGCCACTGCGCGATGCGGCCGCGCTGGCGCGAATCGAGGGCCAGTTCGGTGTAGCTGTTCATCCCCACGTGCCGCGCGAAGAAGCGCTCCAGCACGGCCATCAGCGGCCAGGGGCTGACACCGGCCAGGGAGCTTTCGTCCACACCGACCGAGACCCCCACGCCGCGGCCATAGACCAGTTGCCCATGCTGCGGCAGGCGGCGGGTGATGGCGGAAATGCCCACGCCCTTGATGCTGGAGACCTGGCCGGACAGGTCCTTGTCGCCCAGGTCGAGGTACAGCCGCAGCAGATCGCGCAGCGTGGCCGCGCCCTCTTCTTCCGACAGGTCCGTCATCGCCAGGTAGTTCAAGGACAGGTGCGAGATGAGGCGCCAAGTGATCTCGTTCTCAGCCACGCTGGACGTGGGGCGCGTGGGGCCCGCCACGGTGCGAACGCGGTCCACCGGCACGGATTCCACCGTGGTGAAGTCGCCCTCGCTGCTGCGCCCGCCCATCAGCAACGGCAGGTCGCGGTTGGTGCACAGGGTGCGCACGCTCAGCTGTTTGAGATCGTCCGAGAACGGGGCTTCCCGCTGATCCACGAGGGAGATGAACACCTCGCTGCCCAGGTACTGCGTGCGGGGGCCGAAACGCGCCGCATGCTCCGAAAACAGGCGAGGCTCTCTGCGCGCAGCAAAGTAGGCCTGGTCGCTGGACCGGATGCCATGGATGGAAGAAAACAGCGGCACGAACTCGCGGTCGTTGAGCTGCCCCTCGCGATGGCCCGTCACGCCCAGAACGCTGTAGACCTCGAAATCCCGAGGGCGGGTGCGGTCGGGCACCACGTGGTATTCGTTGACGTTCAGCGCCACATGGATGCGGTCGGCCGGGCGTTCGAACAGGTTGATCGCGGGCACGCAGTGCAGCAGGAACTTGTGCCGATCCACCTGGGCTTCCAGCGCAGGCTGGGCACGGCGCAGCAGCAAGGTGATCGCAACGGCCTTGGTCTCGGCCTTGGCCAGAGCGGTCTGCAGCCCGCGAATCGAGAAGAACCGGAAGCGCGCCGGGAACGCGAAATACTCATGGAGCAGCCGGTGCCCCTGGAAGCTGCGGTGCGAGTACGGCAGCAGGGCCTGTGACTGCTCGTAGCCTTCCGCCTGCAAGGCATCGGCCGGCAGGTGGGCCCAGACCCGCGAGGGGTCCTGCGCATCGTGCACCACGATGCCGATCAGCGACTCGTGGATCAGCTCCTGCAGGTGCGATGCCACCGCATCGCCTGCCGAGATGTGCACCTCCAGCCGGTCCATGCGCAGGTCGCAAAACCGCAGCGCTCCACGGGTGGACAGGTCGATGCGCAGGTGTGCCGCCGGCTCTTCGGGCAGGCGCAGCCGCGACAGCGGCAGGTCCAGCGGCGGGCCGCCAAGACGGGCCTGCGTGAGATCGATCGGCCACAACGTGAGCTCGTGCCCGGTGCGGAAATCGCACGGCGTCTGCTCCTCCGCCGTCTTGCGCGCCCTCAGCACGCTGCCCACCGGCAGCGTGTAGCCATCGGCCAGGCTGCCTTCGCTAGCGCTGGGGTCCATCTGCACCACCACCATCGACGGCGTGGGGGCCAGATAGTGCGGACAGACCATTTCCAGAATGCGCTGGGAGAGCCGCGGAAACTCCGCGTCCATCTTCATCTGGATGCGGGCGGTCAGGAAGCTGAACCCTTCCAGCAGGCGCTCTACGTAGGGGTCGGCCACCTCCAGCTCGCGCAGCGACAGGCGGCCGGCCACCTTGGGAAAGGCGGCCGCGAATTCGGCGCCCAGCTCCCGCAGATAGCTGAGCTCCCGGTTGTAGTACTCGACCAGGCGAGGATTCATCGGGACATGCCCTCCGGCACATCGAGGACCGGTCGGATGGCGCAAATATGCATGGCCTGGATCACTTCACCGTAAATCAGAGACGACCACCTGCCCGGTTTCCAGGTCCAGGCTGGTCTTGAGCAGCAATTCCATCGGATAAGGCGCGGACCAGAACTGGCAACGGATTTCGAACTGCAGCGTGTTGTGGTGGCTGAACAGTTTGCTGGAGGGGGCCAGGGCCACCGTCAGCGTGTCGCGAAGGATGCGGGGCTCGTGGGCCAGGATGGACTTGCGGATGGCTTTCTCGATGTCCTTCCAGTCCAGCTCGGACAGCAACTGGCCTGCCAGTGGCGTCATGCCGAAGTTGATCACCGACCGTTCGGCTTCGGGAAGGCCTTCGAAATCGATGTGCGAGGTCGCATCCGAGGCGTTGAGCAACCAGTTCAGATCCCGCAACAGGGCCTGGCGCAGGCGGGCCTCGGTGACATAGACGGCATCGGCACGCTCGGTGCGTTTGCTGGGCTCGTGGTCCGTCAGGCGGTCCAGCAGGGCCGGCTGCAGGCGGTCCTTTCCGTTGCCGAAGTTGTCATTGGGGCGCGTGGTCGCCATGGATCGGGTCAGCCCTGGGTCGATTCGGCCGAGAACTTGATGCGGCGCACGTCGAGCAGTGCATGGTCTGCCCGCTCGGAAATCCACACGCGCTGACCGAGGCCAGCCACCTGCTCCTGCCCCAGATCGCTCCACTCGGTGGTGCGCGACAGGCGCACGCCATCGGATGCCACGCTTTCCGAGCCCGGGTACCGGGTGGGAATGAATCCGAGCATCTGCCCGCCGTTGACCAGCGTCACCTCGCAGGCCGACCAGACCAGATCGCGCAAGTCCTGCGGTTTTTCGAAGTTGATCTGCTGGATCGCGGTGAAAGGAACCCAGTAGTACCCGCCGTTGGCATACAACTCGCAGACCGGGCCCAGCCGTGCATCGGAATCCGCCAGCCACTCGAACGGGCTGCCGTCCAGTTCACCCGGCGAAGCGGGTGCCTCATCGAAGGCACTGCTGCGCAGTTCGGCGGCTTTTTCGGCCTGGCCGTCCGCCGCGCACTGGAGCGCCTCGACCATCCAGCCCAGCCAGGCCGGTGGGTCCCCGAGAATCTGCGGCGTGCGCCGGCCAGCGAACACGTCCCGCCGAGCCACTTCGCAAAGAATCACCTCGCGGTAGGCCTTGGCCATCGGCGCCGTCTTGCTGTCCAGTTGCGCGCAGATCTGCAACTGGTCGAGCGCCTTCTGCCACTCGCCGAACAGCACCAGCATCTGAAAGTAGTAAACGCGCAGAGACGCATCCGCCGGATCCTTGCGAATGGCCTCCTTCAACGAAGTCAGCTGCGTATCCAACGGAAGCTTGGAATCAAAGATCATGGGACGGATGGGACCTTGAACGAAAGGGCATGAAGACAGCGCCGCCGATGCATCCTCCCGGCGGGAAGCCGGCGCGAGACCAGGGCCGATGCCATGTCAGGCACCCCGTGGTCTGCGCCCATCGAAAGTCAGCGCTGTGGTGAATCCAAAGGCGTAGGAGTCATGACCCCCGACGCCTGTCGCAAGAGCGCTGGATCAGTTGCCGGCTTGCTTGACCGACGGCAGCTTCGAAACCAGGCGCAGCGAAACAGTCAGGCCTTCGAGTTGGTAGTGCGGACGCAGGAAGAACTTGGAGGTGTAGTAACCCGGGTTGCCCTCGACCTCTTCCACTTGCACTTCGGCAGCCGCCAGCGGCTTGCGGGCCTTGGTTTCCTGCGACGAGTTGGCTGGATCGCCATCGACGTAATTCATGATCCAGTCGTTCAGCCACAGCTCCATGTCGGAGCGCTCCTTGAACGAGCCGATCTTGTCGCGCACGATGCACTTGAGGTAGTGCGCAAAGCGGCAGCAGGCGAACATGTAAGGCAGGCGCGCGGACAGATTGGCGTTGGCCGTGGCGTCGGCGTCATAGTACTCGGCCGGCTTGTTCAGCGACTGCGCACCGATGAATGCGGCCACATCGGAGTTCTTGCGGTGCACCAGGGGCATGAAGCCGTTCTTGGCGAGCTCCGCTTCGCGGCGGTCGCTGATGGCGATTTCGGTCGGGCACTTCATGTCCACGCCACCATCGTCCGTCGGGAAGGTGTGGGCAGGCAGGTTGTCCACCGCACCGCCGGACTCGACGCCGCGGATGGACGTGCACCAGCCGTAGTACTTGAACGAGCGGTTGATGTTCACGGCCATCGCATAGGCCGAGTTGGCCCAGCAATACTTGCTGTGATCGCCGCTGGCGGTTTCCTCTTCGAAATCGAATTCGTCCACCGGGTTGGTCTTGGCGCCGTAGGGAAGGCGCGCCAGGAAACGCGGCATGGCCAGGCCGATGTACTTCGAATCATCGGACTCGCGCAGGCTGCGCCAGGCGGCGTACTCGGTGTTGGTGAAGATCTTCGTCAGGTCGCGGGGATTGGCCAGTTCCTGCCAGGATTCCATCTGCATCATGGCGGGCGAGGCGCCGGAAATGAAGGGGCAATGCGCCGCGGCGGACACCTTGGCCAGTTCGCCCAGCAATTCCACATCGGTCGGGCTGTGGTCGAAGTGGTAGTCGCCGACCAGGCAGCCGAAGGGCTCGCCACCGAACTGACCGTATTCCTCTTCGTACACCTTCTTGAAGATGGGGCTCTGATCCCAGCCCACTCCCTTGTAGCGCCGCATGTTGCGATGCAGTTCCTTCTTGGAGATGTTCATCACGCGGATCTTGAGCATCTCGTCCACTTCGGTGTTGTGGACCAGATGGTGCAGACCGCGCCATGCGCCTTCCAGTTGCTGGAATTCGCTGTGGTGAATGATCTGGTTCACCTGCTCGGACAGCTTGCGGTCGATTTCCGCAATGATGGCCTGCACCGTTTGATAGGCGTCATCTGACAGCGTCGCGGAGGCCGCCAGGGCCTGCTGCGCCAAGGTCTGTACCGCGGCTTCGACGGCCTCGCGTGCCTGATCGGTCTTGGGCTTGAATTCTTTTTGCAGCAGCGAAGCGAATTCGTTGCCTTCGAGTGTCTGGGCGGCTGGTGCCGCTTCCATTTGGCGTGCGTTCATGGTCGGGTCACTCCTCGCTTATTTCACGTCCGTCGATGGTTCAGCGCTGTCGGCCGGCTTGGGCATGGCGGCGAGCGATTTGAGCAATGCCGGATCCTTCAAGACCTTGCTGATCAATTCTTCGGCCCCTTGCTTGCCGTCCATGTACGACAGCAGGTTGTGCAACTGCGTGCGTGCCTCGAGCATGGAATTGAGCGCACCGACCTTGCGGGCGATGGCCGCGGGGGAAAAATCCTCCATGCTGTCGAACGTGAGTTCGATGTGCAGGCGACCATCGCCGGTCAGGGTATTGGGCACGTTGAAAGAGACGCGGGGCTTGATGGACTTCATCCGCGCATCGAAATTATCGATGTCGATTTCCAGGAATTTGCGGTCGGCAATCTCCGGCAACGCTTCGACAGGCTTGCCGGACAAGTCGGCCATCACGCCCATCACAAACGGGATCTGCACTTTCTTTTCAGAGCCGTAGATTTCCACGTCGTATTCGATCTGGACCCGGGGCGCGCGATTGCGAGCGATGAATTTCTGACCACTCTTGCCCGTTTTGCTCAGTGTCATGATGTAACTTCTCTTTTCCTAGGATTTATAAAACGTGAGCGTAGGGTCTTGTGAAGGCATCGCAATTACAACGACTTCGCAACAACACCAACTTACAAATTCATAACAAAATGGAACACCCATTTGTTTGGGCGCGCCGTCTCACCGTTCTTGGTCGGCTGGATTACTACCCTGCTACTGGAACATACCGCAGAGAGGGTCCGCGGATCCAGGCTCAAACCCATGAATGGAACTTTGGACAGGCTGCAGTATCCGCACTGCGCTCCGTCCCGCAAGTATCTCCAGCCCTTCGCGACTAAATGCTACAAAACGTTTACAGAGGGCTCTTCACCCCAGTGATATTTTCCACTTGGGCCACGCTGTCTGGAGACAGTTCGCGAAGAATGTCCAGAAAATCCAGGCCCATCAGCCGCACGGCCCTTCGGATCAGCAAGGGAGCAGGATTGGTAGGCTCGGTGCGTTCCAGAAATTCAGCAATCTCCATCAGGCGCGACACGGCATCGGACCGCGTGCGCAGCGCAAATCCCTGGTTGGCTGCGACAGCCACAAGCGTTTCAGCAGGTACGGCTCCCGCCTCTTCCACCGTGTCCGACACCGGCGCGGCAGCATCGGCATCCTTGGGAATCAGATCGCGAAGCACGCTGAACACGCCGCGAATCTGCTCCAGATCGGGTCGTTGGTCCGCGTCGAGCCGATCGCGGAAGATGGCTTGCATCGAATCGAAAGCCTCGCTGGCCACGACCCATGCGCGGAGCGTCTCGTTGCCCTGCCGCCAGGCGTCGAACACGGCACCACGCAATTGATCCAGCGACATCTTGATGGTGCCATCGGCTGCCGTGCCGCGCGCCAGGGCCTCCGCATCCCGGACATTGATCGCACCCGCAGCAGACCGCAAGAAATCCTGTTGGCGAAGATCCCGCAGTTGCCCGGTGACGTCGTTCAGCGAAGCCACCGCATTCATCCGCATGAAGTGATCGCCGTCTTCCGGCAGCGGATGGAGGTGATCCCAATGCTGGCTGAACATGGCAGACATCAGCTGTACACCCTGGGACATGCCGCGCACGCCCTGCGTGTTGGTCAGGGCTTGGGACAGCTTCGCTACCACCCGGATGTCTTTGGTGCGAGACAGGAGCGCCGTGGAGCGCTTTTCCACGTCACGCCAGTCCGGCGGCTCCGCCGGGATCACGGTCTCGCCGAACTGCTGCTCCGGCTTGCCATTCGCGGCGTTTTCCAGGGCAAGAAACTCGGCGTCGTACGTCAGGTCCTCACCGCAAGGTGGGGCATCGCTGGTGGGCGCCAGCAGGGCGTCAAGATCGATCATTCAAATACCTGTCAGTTCGCATCGAAGATGATCGCTCGGGCTCAATAAAAGAAGAAAGAAGGGCACCGACATGGCTAGGGAGCCTTTTTGAAAAGCCGAGAGAACAGATGGCCATCGAAGGCACCTCCGTGCTCCACCATTTCGCTGCCCCCCGCCGCATCGGACCACCAGACGCTGCGCGCCTGTTGCGAGCGCAAGATATCGCGCCCGGCGCTCCAGGGCCGGCCATTGACGGTGCCGCCACCGGACGATGGGCTCAGCCCCAGGTCCGCCAGGATGCCCGCCATCGAAGGCGCAGCCGCTGGTGCAGGCTTGTCTGCGTGAAACGGCCATGGCAACAAAGAAAGCCGTGCATCCAGTTCTTCCGCAGGCAGGGCCAGCCTGCGGGCCTCGATGATGGCGTCCCGCGTGCCAGAGAAGAACCGCTCCAGCGTCGGGTCGGATACCAAAGCGCTGGTCCGATCGGTGGCGATGGCCACCGCCGTGATGGGATAGCACCGCCCGATGCGGTCCGCACTCGGGGCCAGCACGCCGCACACTGGCAAGGTCTTCCCGCCCAGGCTGGCAATGAAGAACCACAGTGGCGACTGAATAAAGCCAGGCTCCCATTGCCCGGGTCCCTGCGCACGCAGTTGGTCCAGCCCACGGCTCACCCAAGCGTCCCATTCGTCACCGATGGCGCGGGGCATCCTGCGTCCCACGAAATCGCCCTGCCCCGGCAGCTTTCCAAACCAGGAGATGCGGGACTGCACTTGTGGCGATGCTTGACTCACAGGTTGCCAGGACACTCGAACTCCTCCATGGCTTTGAGACGGAAAGGATTCAGCACACTGCCTGTGGTGATTTCGAATCGCAGGCGCCGTCCGTCGATGTTGAAAGCGGCAATGAAGCGCTCGGGTGCGTTGCCGGGAAGAATCTGCGCCCGGTCGAAGAACCGGTGCAATGCCCAGGGCCCCTCGGTGACCAAGCCAGTGTTTTCAGCCCCCGATCCGGTCAATTGCAACCGGACCTGCCCCGTGCCACGAGCTCCCGGCCAGTTCACCGACTTCGGAATCTGAGGTCCATGCTGGTAGCGCAGGACTTCGCCATCAACATCCAGCACCATTTGCGTGATGGCAGCATCCATCTCCAAGGGCTTGATGTCCAGCCGGATCGACGGCGCCTTGCCCCCGGCCCGGAAATAGACATCCCGAATGACGGAGGCACGCTGGAACGAAGCCAGCGCAGCAGAGCCGCCCACGGGCGAACCGTCCACACCCTGCTTGAAGCTCCAGGGATTGGTGGAGATATCGACCATTGGCTGCAGCGTAGTCCGGAAAAATTCATCCATGGTGCCGCCCACGGAGAACAGGCGGGCGAAGTCATCCGTCGTCACATCGCGGCCTGCGCTGCGCGTGAAGGGATAGCGACCCAGGATCGCGCGCCGGCAAAAGGCGCCGATCGTGGCGTTGAGATTTCCGCCCACAGCGGCCCGCACGTCGCGCCCCACGAAAGCCGAAGTGGCTCCCGCCAGATCTTCGTACATGACGTTCAGGGGCGGCGGCACGCGCTTGGCTTCCGTGCGCACCCGCTCCAGCGTGGCGGACAGCGAAGGCGGCACCGTTCCACCGGCACTGACCTGCTGCCGTGCCGATGCGATCACTGCGGCCGCCTCGTTCAGCACCTGCAGGCTGGCAGTCATGGGAGAAGGGCCCGAACCGTTCGAGGTGGCCAGCCGCCGATATTCGCGGAAGCGGAAATCGACCAGATCCGCCTCCAGCGTACCGCTGGAGGTGAGCCCCCCCACATTCACCTGCTTGCCCGTCAGGCGGCTCAACTGCTCCTGCTCTTCCTTGATGCGGTTGATTTTCTCTCCCAGCCAACTGCTGGTTCCTCCCCCTGCAGACGGACGCTGGCCAAGGGTGGTTTCCTTAGCGACGGCGCGAATGAACTGCTCCAGGCTGGAATTGGCGGCAGAGTACAGGCGAGCCTGCTCTCCCGCCTGATCGAGGGAGGCGATGCGCACCGGTCGCACATCGGCCAGGAAGTCCTCCCATAGCTTGGCGTACTCCATCAGGTAAAGCCGCTTGACCTCGAGCGCCAGCTGGCCGGTCAGCACTTCGTTGGCCGTGCTGCGCCGCCCATCGGCCTTGCCCAGCACCCAGCTCTCCTCCTGGGACAACAAGGCCGTGACCTTGGGCAGTTCCTGCGCGAACGCCCCGTAGTACCCGTCATAGGTGAACAGGCCGGAAATACCCTGGGTCAGCGGACGGCCACTGCGGCGGGAGAATACCTGCGGCGCCTCGGGCCCGCTGGCGCGAACCACCGTGAATTCAGGCGGCAAGGAATTGCCCGTCAGCAGCAGTTGCTTGAGCCGGCTGTAGGCCCGTTGGGCTGGTGACATCTGGGCCAGCCGCTGGCGCACTTCGGCCACCAGTTGCTGATCCATCGGCACCGGTGCCACCAGCGCGCGGTCCTGCATCAGATTGTCGAGGTGGTGGGCCAACTGGTTGACCACGCCAGATTGCACCAAGCCAGGCGGAAGAGACGTTTCCCAATCGTTGACCATCCATGCGCGGATGGCCTTGGGATTGAAGCGCTCGGGCTCGTACAGCATCAGGTAGACCTTCAGCGCTTCGAAGCTCGCCTCCGGGTTGCTGGTGGACGTCTGCTGCAGTGACCGGCGCAAATGCCGGGACAGGCGCGGAAGCCAGGCATCTTCGAGCAGGCGCATGTAGGTGGCGTCCGCAGCCGTCTGGACCTTGGGCACCTGCAGCAGGCCCTGGCGCCAGCTCAACGGGGCAGAGTCGCCCTCGTAGCGCTGGCTCACGGCCAGGGTCTCCGCATTGTTCAACAGCGGCAGCAAGCTCACCATGTCTTCCGGGTCGGCGTCGCGGGCGTCGTTGACCGCCTGCTTGAGTGCCGGAACCCGGTCTTTCACTTCTCCGATGTAGGCGACGTTGTTGTCGTGGCTGACGGTCCATGCGACGGTCACGCCGACCAGGGCCAGAACCAGGGCAATCAGCCCTCCGGCCTGGGCAAGGCGCAACTGACGTTCTTTCTTGGCATTGCGGCCGGTCAAACCCGCTTCATTGAACATCACGCCTTTGAGCAGCGTTTCAATGAAATAGCTTTTCCCGCTCTTGGCTCCTACCGAAGCCCCTGCGGGCGAGGGAACCGCGAACCGGCGCGAGAGTGCTGAAAGCACCCGGTCGAACGGCATGCCCTCTTGCGTTCCGCTGGTGAAATACACGCCGCGGAAAAGCGGCTTTTCCTTGAAACGGGACGATGCGAAGATGGTGGAAAGCGTTTCCTGCAACACATCGCGCAAACCGACGAATTGCTGAGGAAGGCCGTAGATCAGCCCCCGTCGCGACAAGTCAGGCTCGGAAAGCAGGCGCTGCGGCAAGAGGCGGTTGATCTGCCCCGCCAGTTCGTCGAACTCAGCACGGAAGCGGGCTGCCGGTTCCTCTTGCACACCCCCTTCGTTGTACGGGCTGGTGAAGCCCCAGACCTGGGCCCGCTCCTCGCGGGTCATGTTGCCGAAGAACTCGTTGAACCCCGCCAGCAAGTCGGTCTTGGTGACCAGCACATACACGGGGAACTTGATGGCGAGCTCTTCGCACAGCTCGCCCAGGCGCATACCAATCAGCCGCGCAAGGCGTTCACGCTCCGCGTCGGTGCTGCTCAGCAACTCCTGAACACTCAACGTGACCAGCACGCCATTGACAGGCTGCCGCCCCCGGAATCGGCGCAGCAAAGACAAGAATCCGCCCCAGGCGGCCTTGTCTTGCGTCTCATCGCTTTCCTGGGTCGTGTAACGTCCTGCGGTGTCCAGAAGCACCGCCTGATCGGTGAACCACCAGTCGCAATTGCGAGTGCCACCCACGCCCCGAATCGAAGCCTTTCCGAACTGCGCCTCCAGCGGAAAATCCAGACCGGAATTGACCAGCGCCGTGGTCTTGCCGGAGCCGGGCGAGCCGATGATCAGATACCAGGGCAACTGGTAGATGTAGCGGCGATTCAGCCGTCCGAACCAGCCTTGTTCCGTTTGTCCAAAGCGCGTCTTGCTCAAAACGCTGATCGCTTCCTTGAAGCGGGTTTCGAGTTCGGCGACTTCTTCTTCCCCTGGACCGGCTTTTTCAGCCGGCCGGTCACCCGTGCCGAACCGGGCCAGTTGGGACAGCAGGCGAGCGTTCATCTGCTTCGCACGCCACCACTGGACCAAAAGCTTCAAGAACCAGAACGCGAAGATCGCAAAGATCAACCAGCCACGGACCTGAGGGCTTTCCAGGGGTTGGTATGGCTTGATGTAGATGAGCGGTCCGATGAACCAGATGACCAAGCTCAAGAGCACCAGCCCCAGCAGGACCAGCGTGAACCGGTTGAACAGGAAATCGAATATCTTGCGGAACATGCTTATTTTTGATTGGTGGCGCCGCCCTGGGGATTTGCACCCGGGGTGAGTTGCAGCTCGCTGTCACGGGTCTGCGGGGCAACATGCAAAACGATCTCCACGCGGCGGTTGAGCGCCCTGCCTTCCGGCGTGGTGTTCGGCGCTACCGGATCGCTTTCTGCACGGCCTTCGGCATGCAACCTGCGCCCGTCGGAGACGCTCTTCATCAGCATCGTGGTGACAGCCTGCGCACGCTCCTGGGACAAATGCCAGTTGGAAGGAAACCGGGCGGTGCGGATGGGAGAGTTGTCGGTGTAGCCATTGACCACGACCTTCCCGGACACCTCGTTCAACGCAGCCGCAATGCGCTCGATCACGCCGACGTACCGAGGCTTGACCACCGTGGCCCCGGCATCGAACAACCCATCGCCGCGCAGGATGATGATGCTTCGATCCGCCAGGTCGTTCACCTCCACCAGACCCTCTCGAATTTCGGGCTCCAGGAACTGGCGCAATCTGGGCTTGGGCGCAGCGGCGATGACGGCAGGGGCCTGCGGAAGCCGGATACCGTTGATTGATGCGAACAGATCGTCGGATCGCGATGCGAGGCGGTAGTTGAACCAGAGAAAGATCAGAAACGCGATCAGCAAGGCCATTGCGGCCGCCACCCAAAAGGGAATCAAGGTCCACGGCGGCACCGCCGCGCGCTGAACGCCACGCCAATGCAGCGACAAGGCGCCGCTGCGGTCCCCCCTCGCCCCTTCGATGACTTGAAGCAGACGGGCCTTGAGGCTCTCCAACTGGCTCTTGCCGTTTTCGACGACGTGGTACCGGCCTTCGAAACCCAGCATCAGGCAGAAATACATCAACTCGATGAGGTCGATGTGCTGGTTGGGCGTCTGCACCAGCTTGGAGAGCAACTGGAAAAACTTCTCGCCTCCCCAGGTTTCGTTGTGCAACGCGACCAGCAGGCTGTATTTGGGCCAGACACCCGAGCCACCCCAAGGGGTCTGCGCCGCCGCTTCGTCGATCGCCGTGCAGATGCAGTACCGGGCACCGATGATGGTCTCCATTGGCACGCCGGTGTTGCCGGCCCGGCTTTCGAATTGCCGGATGTTTTCCAGCAGAAACTGCTGAAATCCACCAGGGTCGCCATTGGTGGCCATGGCCCGGATCTGCGGGATCAGATTGAGCAGCGTGTTGGAGGCAGCCACCAGCGGATTACCGCCGCTGACCACATCTGGAAGCGCTGTTTCGCGCACCGCGCCGCCAGAGGCTTGGGGTGCCGAGGCCCCAGCCCGAGGCGCGGCAGTTCCGGTGCCGGTATCGAAGGCAAATACATTGCCAGAGGTTTGAATGGACATATCGGTTCTTAACGGCGAATGGCCCACATCTCAAGCTGCAGTTCAGGAAACTCGCCGGAGACGTGCAAGGCCAGGCCGCCGGAGTTTTGAAGTTGGCGCCACAGGTCGTGCGCCGTATCCAACTCGAAATACGAGTAACCGGCGTGGTAGGGAATTTCGCGGGGAGCGACCGGCAGGGACCGCAGAGTGACGCCAGGCAAATGCAGATTGACCAAGTCCCGAATGCGCTCCACCGGGCCCAGTTTGATCTGGGTCGGAAAGTGCGCCCGCAGAAACTCCACCGTCGCCTGCGAATGCACCGCCAACACGAAGTCGCAACTGGTCAAGAGCTCGGTGCTCGGGATCAGTGCAACATGCACGCCATACTGGCGTTCCTGCAGTTCGATCTGGATGGCGTTTTGCTCCAGCACCGAAGACAGGCCACGCCGCAGCTCCAGCATCAATGGCAGGAAAGAGCTTCGCAAATCGTCATGGTCATAGGCAGGCATGGGCGCAGGACGCCGCTGGTCGCGCGTGAAAGTGGCCAGTTCGCCCGCCATTTTGAGAAGGTCATCGAACAGCCGCTCCGGATGGATGGCGCGGATCCGAACCCAGTGTTCCACCGCCGGCTCCCAGCGGTTCAGGAACTGGAGCATCAGGAAGTCGCCGACCTCCCCCACGCCGCCACGACCCGGCTGGGTCAAGCGCTCTTCCAACGCTGCGCCACGCTGGCGCAGCAGGCCAAACAGCTCACGGCAGAACACTGCGAGGTTGGACATGTCGGCATTGGTGACGACCGTGGGTATGAAGGTGGGGTCCAACAGCAGCGAGCCATCTGCGCGGCGCTCCACCACCTGCACCAACGGCAGGCTGACCCAGCCATCGGCAATGTCCTGCGATGCACGCAGTGCGAGCTTGATCTGTCCGACCTGCACCTCGGCCGCCTGCGCGCCGACGTCGTTGGAATCCGCCACTTCGATCACTTCTGCGGCATAGCGCACGAGCGCGCTCGGCTCTGACCCCAGGGACACCTCAGCAGCCATGCGCCGGCGCATCGGCAAAGCCAGGTGAATGACCGTGTCTTTGACGTCTTTGCCGATGCTCAATGCGGGCGGAGGCTCGTCGTGATGGGGAAAGCTGAAAGGCGTGCCGTCCGGCAACACCCCTTCGGCAGAGATCAAGCCGATCTTGCCCAGCGCGAGAAGCTCCGTATCCAGGACGAGGCTCGAAAACCCCCAGAAGAAGAACTGCGTGGGCAGCGTGCGTGCCTGCACCAGAAAATCGGTGAATCGATCTTGCTGCTGAAAATGCTGAGGGCGCAAGAACATGCCCTCCGCCCATACGACCTTGCGCTGCCAGACCATGATAGTTACTGCGTTTTTTCTTGGATTTGAACTTTGACGGCGTCCTGGGAGACGGTGACCAGATATCGCACGGGCTTCAGGCGTTCGGTCTCACCCAGCCCCCACCAGCGCCGGCGCATCTCCACCGAATTGGGTGCCGGCGCAGTGGCGCGCCAAGTGCTTTTCTCCAGGTCACGGTAGCCCGCGAAAAATGCAAAGGCACGGACCTCGGCACTTCCCTTGCGCTCGAAGACGCGCCGCTCTCCGGGCACCACCAGAAACTCTTCGCGTCGCACGAAGTCGCTTGCCAGTTGCGCTTCGTCCTTTTCTTGCAGGTCTAGAAAACTGGCCTTGTCGAACGCCGCGGTGGCACGCAATTCGTACATCCGAAGCAAGATAGGCTTGGGAGCGCCATGCACATCGGGATTGAGCTTGGCATCGGCGACCACTTCGAAAATGGCCGGCGGAACGGCAGTAGGGGCTTCCTGGGGGCGATTCATCGAACTGATGACACCGCATCCGGCAAGGCCCAGTACACCGACACCCACGGCCCCTCCGAGCAAAGCACGGCGCAATCCATAAACCCGATCAAGCATCGTCGATTCCTTTGTTGGTAGAACTGTTTTCACAGCCCGTCTTCACTGGGTGACACCCAAATGGCGAATGCGCTGAAGTTGTCCTGATGCGGCTTCCCCTGCGCACGCAGCGTGGCCTCCATGTGCTCCAGCCAATCTTCCGGGTTCTGGCTGAGCCGCAATGCCTCTTCCATATCGTCTTCATGAATGCCTTCCCAAAGCCCATCCGAGCACAGCAGGAAGGCATCTCCTGCAACCAGATCGACGGCCTTGGAAAGCACTGTGGGAGGAATCTGCGACTCGGCCCCGATGGCGCCCGCAAGAACGCTTCGGTTCGGAAGATCCCGAGGGTCCTCGTTGCGATAGACCCCCGCGTGCAGCAGCTGCTGCACCACGCTGTGGTCTTCCGTCATGCGATGCACTCGCTGGTCCCTGAACCAATACAGGCGTGAATCGCCCCAATGCGCCCAGAGCGCACGGCCTTTGGCCAAGTCCAGGCACAGCAGGACCACCGTGGCACTCATGTGTCGGCGAGAAACCGACAACGGTTGCTCCACCGCGACCGTATGCTCGGCCAGCGAAATCAACGAGGCCAGGCCTGCGGGCGCGAACAGCGGGTTGTGGCGAAAGCCATCCAGAACCGCGTTGACCGTCAGCCGCGCAGCCAATCCGCCGTGGCCGTGGCCGCCAGCCCCATCGGCCAATGCGCAGCAAAACCCGCGGCCTCCCACATCCACCATTCCCAGGAAATCGTCATTGGTCGCGCGCGAGCCCCTGTCCGAGAGCGACGCTGCGGTGAGACGGAACCGATACTGATCGCCAACAACATGTGCAATCACAACTTGGCCTTTGCAGCGGCTTCCGCGTTCTCATAGGCTTCCAGGAAAGCCTGGCCAGAAAAGGCGGTGAGATCGTCCTCCGCATCCCGGCGGATGGCATCAAAGTTTTTCTTGTATTCGTCCCACAAAGCCGCCTTGCGGCCGATGGAGGAAACCTTTCCAAGCACCCCGCCGATGGAAGCAGCCTGCTTTTCCAGCTCGACCGGATCAAAGCGCGCCAGCGCCTCGGCATAGGCCGCCCGAATACCGGCCATCAATGCCAACTGGTGCACACACAGGTCCTGGTAGGCGTCCTTCATGGCCGGAACTGGCTGCATGAACCCCGGAAAATTCTGTCCAATCATCTGCATGATGACGCCATCCGGCGTGGGCAAGAACTTCAAGGGGTTGTTGGCACCGGAGGCGATCACCGTGACGCCCGCGCGAAACTCCCGCTTGATCTCGGAGCGGGCTGCCAGCAAGTCAATGGTTCCCTGCACTGCGACACGGAACGCCTCGCCAAAAGATCGCATGAACTCCGGCGTGAGCGTGGGCTCCAGTTTCTTCGGCAACACCCCGGCGCCATCCAGAAAAGCGGTGACCAACGCGCTCAACTCCGCGGGAGGCATGGCCGCCAGTCCTGGCAAGGTAGCCGGTGCAGGAAAGTCGGAAGAAGGCGAAGGCGAAGGCGAGAGTGCAGGTGCAGGTGCAGGTGCAGGTGCAGGTGCAGGTGCAGGCAAATTGGATGGCGGAAGCGGCTCCACAGGTGCCGCAAAGGACATGATTTCTTCCCGGTATTGCCGTGGCCGATCTTCCAAGAAGGCCGGCGGGACTGAACCTTTTTCCAAGACTGGCGACAACGGCTCGATGGGAGGCAGCCAATCGGAATCCGCTGCAAGCACTCCGCCTCCGAAGCTGTCCAGGTTCAGCCCTTCCACCTTGCGAAGGCCTGGCAAAGGCGCTACCACAGGCTCGTTCGGTACCGGTATCGCCAGATCGACAGGCGCGACCTTGGCCTTCGTGGAGGACACCGCCGCATCGACGCTGATGGCCTCGATTCCCAACGCCCCCACAGGAAGACGCTCGTCCATACCGCTTCCAGCAATCGCGCTCTTCGGCATGCTGAAAGCCTGCGATAGATCACATCCAGGCACTGCGAGTGAATTGTCTTGAAGGGCTGGCGTTTCGCGGTCCTGCTGGAACAGACGCAACGGGTCCAACTCGTTGCGGGGTTCAAGCGCCTTGGGCAGGCCTGTATGGGCAGGATTGTCCATCTGATGCTCGAAGCGTCCGGAGACCGGCAACGCTTTCAGCAACTCGTCATGGCGAAGATTGGCGACGTCCGTCAGACTCTTCGTCTGCAAGCCTCCGGCCCAAGGGTCGCCCTTTTGCGCCTGCTTCTTCGGGTCCTGTGCAAACAGATCGAAATCGTCCGGGATGACCAGTGCACGATGCGCAACTGCTGGCGCGCTCCGAGGCAATGGGGTGTCGTCCCATCCGGAAGGCAGCGGCGCAGTGGCAACCCCGGCGGTCGGAGATAGGTCTGCCGGCACTAGAGGCACTTGCAAACCGGCATCCCGAGACGCATCGGAGACCAGAGGCTCGGCTTCCACACCTGAAGGCAGCTCGGCAGTGGCCGCCTCTTCTTGCGGCATCGCCATGAACGCAGGCACGGCCGGCCGTTCTGCATCGGCGGATGCATCTATGGGATTTGAAACCAGGCCCAGGATGGCAAAAGGATTGCTGTCGCCCGCATCCGCCGGGGCTTGCAACTCCTCCAGCAGGCCGCTTGCAGGCGCCTGCGGAGCGGCAGCGGGGGCCTGCAGTGGTGCGACCGGCGCAACGTCTGCTTTGACGGTTGGCGCGAGAGCTTGCGCCGCTGGTGCAGGCAAGGCTTGCCCTGGCAGCAACGCGTACAAGCGATAAGGGCCAATGACCACTTCATCACCGATTGCCAGCGGCACCTCTTCACCAGAGCGTACCTCTTGTCCAGCCACAGTGATGGAGCGGCGCTCGCACAGGTTGGCGATGAAAGCCGCCTCGGACTCCATGCGGACCATCGCATGCACGCGGGCCACACTGGCATCGGAGTCGGGCAGCACCAACTTGTTCTGCCCTCCTCGGCCGATGGTGCCTCCGGCAACGCCGAAAACTGCAGACCAAGTCCGATCTACTGCAAGATCGGCCTGTTGAACGACTCTGAGTTCGACTTTATCCATGGACGGTGCCTGACTGATCCGCTTTGCTTAAGGGGCTTTTCGATTGCTGCGCTGCTTTGCACGGGCTGCCGCAGCGCGCGCCGCATTGAACTCCCGGCCCCAAACGGGGTGCCCCTTTTCCGCCTCGGTCAGTTGAAAGGTGGGATCTTGTTCGAGCGCCAGATCGAAATGCTGGCGGCATTGCCTGAGCCTGCCCATCGCACAGTGGCTGAAAGCGATGAACTTGAGTACTTTCACCTGGGAGGCCAGTGGCAGTTCAGGAGCGCCGATCAAAGGGGTCAACGCAGCAATCGCATCGTCGTAACGACCATCTGCGTACACATCCAAAGCACGCGCCAGCGCTTGTTCCTTGGCTGCCACCGGATCTTGCTTGGCAGGTTCAGGCACTGCAGGCTGCTGGGTTGCGGCATCCGCTCCCGGCGTCGCCGCGCCCTGAGGGGGCGTCTGGCAGGCAGTCAGCAACAGGCCGAGCATGCACTGGCCAACAATCAAAGGAAATCTATATTTCATGCTACCTCGCATCAAAATCATGTTCGATGGTGAACGTTTCACCATCGATGACCGTGATCACTTTCTTAACGGTTTCAAAGCCTGGATTAGACAACTCCAGCGAATGGGAGCCAGCCGGCAACTTCAACTGTGTCAACGGAGGACTCACCCCCATCGCCTTGCCATCGACTTGCACTTGGCCCCAGGGCGACAGCCGAATGCGGACATTGAATGCGGCGTCTTTCTCTGCGGTCTTGAACAGCGAGCTGACCGGCACGGAATTCGATGTCTGAGCGGCAGTCACCCGGGATGCGGGAACCGCGGCTGCGGCGACCGCATCCGCGGCACGGGCAGTGCCCGGTGTTGTCCCAGGGTCTGCAGAGGCATCCAGCACCGGTTTACCGCAGCGGGTGGCCCATCGTGCCTGCGAACGGAAATAAGCGCTGCGCCAGGGCGTGTTGTTGAGTTCATAACCATCGATCTTGAAGGAAGGGCGTACCGCGAACGCCGCGTCGAATTCCGATTCGCAGCGCTTGCCCTCTCCGTTCGTGCAATAGATGAATGCCAAATACTTATGCGCTGACGCGCGCTCCTGTCCATCCGGAAGGCCGGCAAACAGGGCCGATTGAAAAGCTCGCTCGGCGGTCTGAAAGTCTTTGGCGTCAAACAGCGCAATGCCTTGACCCAAATATTGCCGCCCGGTGTTGACCGGGGCCGTTTCAGCCCTGCTTGGTGCAGCCTTTTCGTCGCAATCTGCAGCGGCGTGGAGCAACGGCGCGTGAATCAGCGCCACCAGACAAGCAACGCGTCCAAGCGCAATGAATGGCCTGAAATGCATCATTCGAACTTGTGCGTTAAAACGACCGACTCGCCCTTTTTCACCAACACCATCTGTGTCACGGTGGGTGCCACCGGGTTGGAGATGTCGATGCGGTGAAGCCCCTCGGACAGGGTCAACTGGGTCAATGGTGGAGTCGTTCCTGCAGGAACCCTGTCGACGGACACGTTCCCCCATGGCATGACACGCAAAATAATCTTGCCTTTGTTCTCGGCATCTGCCGTGCGGGTCGCCTGCGCAGGCACACGCGCCGCCTCTTCAGGCGTGGGCAGAGCACTCGGCGCTGCCGGGGCCGAAGCAGCCGGCGTCGGCACGGATGCGGGAGGCACCTTCGCGGGCGCAACATCCGCCACCACCATGGGTGCCGATGCGGCGACCACGGGCGCCGAAGCCGGGGCCTGCTGCGCCACGGGAGTGGAGGCCGGCGCCACGGCCGACGTCAGCGCAGCGATTCGCTCTTCGGCTTCAGCACGGTGCGCACCATTGGGAAAAAGACTCAAATAGGTCCGCAACGAATCGGGCGTATTGATGCGGGCGGCCAGCAGCCACTGGTCCGATTCCTGGGCATCCTGGGCCACGGCCGCTGTCTTTGCGGCGTCATCACCGCTGGTGATCCACCATGCGCCGCCTGCCACAACAACCAACGCAGCGAAGCCCAATGCAGGAATCAGCCACACGGGGCGCTTGGTGGGCGGGGTGTGCCCGGCACCTTGCTGGCTGGCTGCAGGCTTGGTTTTCCGGGAATGCGCTTTGGCAGATGACTCTGCAGAGGGCGATGGCGGCGCATGCACCGGCGCACTGGCAGCCTTGGAGGGCCGAACTTCGGTGGATGGGCGGTGCTGGTTCGTGGTATCCAAGCCGGACACAACGGGGGCATGTGCCTCGCTAGGGACGGCGCCATGCCGCGCATCGGCGTGATGAGCGACCGGCGCAACGGCCTCTGCAGGAAGCTGCGGTGCGGTAAATGCCGCCGGAGCCGCGACCGCCGATGGGACGTGCACGGGCGCATCCATCGAAGGATCACTTTCCTCGGCCGCACTGAGACCCATCAAACCGGAGCTGGGCCACGACAAGGTGACCGTCTTCAAACCCAGGAGGTGCCGCAGATCGCCGATGGACTGCGGGCGGTCCTGGGGTTTGATCGCCAAAGCGTGGTGCACGCCACTGAGGAATCTGGCACTGAAACCTGGACAGTTTTCAGGCACGAGGGTGGACACCGGATCGTTGATCATCCGAGCCACCGACGTCGCGGGCGGGCGACCGGTGATCGAGAGATAAAGCAACGCGCCCAACTGGTAGATATCCGTCCAGGCGCCTTGAGGCATGGCGCCGTCATCGACGTACTGTTCGATGGGCGCAAAGCCCGGCTTCAAGACCATGGTCAGGGCCTGGGTCATGTCCCCGATAATTCGACGCGCTGCACCGAAATCCAGCAGCACCGGCATGCCGGAAGATTGCAGGAAGATGTTGTCCGGCGCGATGTCCCGGTGATAGCAGTCCGCAGCGTGCAACATCTCCAGCACATCGAGGATGGGGGCGATGATGGTCGACAGCCATTGTTCGTCCATGGCCTTCGGCTGCTGGTTCAAAAACGTCCGGAAAGTCTGGCCTTCGTAATACTGCATGACCATGTATGCAGTACCGTTCGCCTCAAAGAAGCGATAGACATGCACCAGCGCAGGATGCGAGAACTTCGCCAACAGACGCGCTTCGTTGATGAAACTGCGCAGCCCCGCATCGAAAGCACCGCGGTGCTGGGAGCGGACGTGGATCTGATTGGACTCCTTGCGGCCCGCCAACGTCGATGGCATGTACTCCTTGATCGCCACGATGCGATCAAGACTCAAGTCTCTGGCCCGGTAGACGATGCCAAAGCCGCCCTCTCCAATGACATCGCTCAGTCGGTATTCACCAACCTGGACACCGGGAGCCAGGCAGTTCGCCGAACCACTTATTTCCTTGTGCATGTTTTCACGCTTTTGCGCATCTATGTCGTGGAAGTTGAAGAACGAATCAAGTCAACTCTGAGTGCCCTGCGCACCGAGCCCCAAGGCAGAGATGAAAAGCAGGGGCACTTGCCGCCAAACAGGCCAAGCGGGATTGTGGACGGGGTTCCTGCACGCACGACCCGGGTCTAGCCCTGGCGTGCTGCCGCAGCATCATAGAACAGCGATAGGCCCGGGACGCTGTAGACCCCTCAGATCGCAGCATCCAAAACAAGACCCCTTGCCATCACGCCCATTTTTTGGAAGTGGCGAGTCTACCTTCACATGCGGTAAACCCGTTACCTATTGAAGCCAATTCAAACCACAAAACAAATTGTTTCTTCTGTTTCTTTGGGGCGCCAATTAGTCCGAACTTGTATCACCGAAATGACACGCTGCACTCTTATGATCGCCGGCAGATAAACAGATCACGGATCGGCATCGCAATCGCGGTCCAGAGGGAGATCGCCCGCACAGGCATTTATCTTCTCCTCTTGCTGCCTTTCTACACAGTGACTGTTTCTTCAGGTCAGCGCGTCCCGTCTGTTGAAGGGCCCGCAGACTTTTCATTGACTTTGCGTACCAAACATCGCAACTACAGGAGAAGCAATAATGTCAGTCGATATGTTCATGAAGGTCGAAGGCGCCAGCGGTGAGTCGCAAGACTCCAACCACAAGGGCTGGACTGACATCAACTCGTTCACCTGGGGTGCCACCCAGCCGAACTCCATGGCCAGCGGCGGTGGTGCCGGCGCCGGCAAGGTCACCTTCCATGACCTGAATATCGTGGCCTCCATCGACAAGTGCTATCCGGCCGTGCTCAAGCACTGCTCCACCGGCAAGCACTTGGGCCAAGTGGAAATCTCTCTTTGCAAGGCCGGCGGCACGCAAATCGAATTCGGCAAGATCACCCTGACCGATGTGATGGTGACCAGCGTGACCGTCAGCGGCACCGACGGCAGCGACTCTGTCCTGGTGAACTATGCCTTCCAGGCAGCCAAGGTCAAGACCCAGTACTGGGAACAAACCAACCAAGGCGGCAAGGGTGCGGAAAGCCAAATGGGCTTCAACATCAAGGAAAACAAGGAAGCCTAATACGCTTCTTGACCAACAAAAAAAGCCACATTCGTGTGGCTTTTTTTATGGCTTGCTTTTTTCTTCGACGATCCATTATTCGGAGTCGAACCCAACTTATCGTAGGCTATATCCATACACGCCTGACCGTTATAAATTGCGCCCCGAATGAAAGTCAAAGACGCAAATCAGAACCAACCGCCAGCGGTTTAGATGCCCCTGGCAATGGGACATTCGCTCCATATGTCATCGAGGGGCCGCCAGTTCACTCCCACTCCATCATCAACAGGCCATCCAAACCCGCATGGTTAAAGGACTTGGCTGTGATCGACATAGGTCTTTACCGTCGTTTTTACCGTCAGAAGCGCATATCTTTTGCTGGCGCGGGAGATGGAGCGATTCTTGAGGAAGCGACGTTTTCAAAGCCATCATCAATCAGGTAGAAGGATACCTAAAGATGGCCCTGTTCCCAAGAGCATCATGTCGGAGATCGGTGCCACGACTGCGTCCGACCTGTATTGACGGCGGGCAGCATTGGCCATCGAAGCTTCGTGAACAGAGACAGATCAGAGCATGACAGACTCAGCCACAAACGCGATTGCCTGCCTCGGGTGGGGCTCCCTCGTCTGGGACCCTCGCGACTTGCCCTGTCGTGGAGGCTGGCACAACGACGGCCCCTCACTGCCGGTCGAGTTTGCGCGCGAGTCCGGCGCGAAAAAGAATCAGCGAGGCGACAAGATTACGCTGGTCATCTGTCCCGAGTCCGCGCGTGTACGGACCTACTGGATCTTGCTTGATGTACCAGATCTCACAGCTGCACGAAAATGCCTTGCCACGCGCGAAGGCATTCCCAAAAACTGGGAAACCGACATCGGCTTTGCCGATTGTGTCAGCGGCCAGACGCAGGGGCTGGAAGCCGACACGATCACAACTTGGGGGTCCACCATTGGTCTAGCCGGCGTTGTCTGGACAAACCTACCCTGCAAGTTCAATGGTCAGCCGGTGATGCCCAGCGAAGCCGAGGTCATTGCATTCCTGCGGGCTTTGGATGGCACCAATCGCGCACCTGCGGAGCGATATGTCCGCCAAGCCCCTACCCAGATCGACACGCTTTATAGGCAAGCGATCGAACGGGAACTCGGGTGGCTCCGTCACTGCTGAGCATGACCACCATGCGCACCCGTCAACGGCATGCGCACCCCCTCCCCTGCCACTGCCAAGTACGGTGCTCCCGCTAGTTTTGTGCGGTCGAGCAGATTCACGACTCCAGGTTGCGCTTCGCCACTTCTTCCTTAGAAGCTATCGCATGGCGCTTGAAAGCGAGAGTACGCGCTACTTCCGTTGCTGAATCAGCCGAAACAGTTCGGCTTGATACTGTGCATCGTGGAGAGCGTCGTGATCTCCCTTGAGTGTTGGATGCAACGCTGCAGCGATTTGACTGGATCGCGTTTGAGCCCAGCTGCTACGCGCAGCCCCCATGTACATCGACTTGATGTCAAGCGCGGCAAATCCGAAGGGGTTTTCGCCCAAGTAGCGATGGAAGTAGTAGTTCACGAAAGACCAGTCAAACGGTGCGTTGAATCCAACGAAGACCGGCGTGGCATCAGGTCCTGCGGTGCTGATCACCCAGTCTCTGAACTTCTGCATGCCCGCTGCAGGATCAAGTCCATCGCGCTCCAGTCTGTCCAAAGACAGGCCCGTGACTTCCAGTGCTTTTGGATCGGCATTGCGCGTGGTTGGCTTCAGCTCGCATGAAAACGTCTGCTGCGGATCGAAGACATCGCAGGCGCCAATCGTGAGGAGACTGAATTCGCCCGGGATGGGACCTGACGTTTCAACATCGACCGACAAAAAGACTTCGCGATTGCTTGTCATGGGATAAGGGGCTCCGTGGGCACGAGGGGTGGACGGCTCTTGATAGCATTCCAATGCGTACGAAATTCGCGGCGCCGGTCCTCCGCACTACCAGTTGTCTTCCAGTGGTGACCCGATAGCGAATAGATGTCGAAAGGATGTTCCGTTCCGGCCTTCGCTAGCACCATGGTCGGCAGCCCTCGGCCCAGCGCATAGCCCAGCTCCAAGAAGCAATTGGGGCGTAGGCCGGTGATGTCAGCAAGCACGACGCGACTGCGATGCAGCTTCGTGAAGATCTCCTGATCGATACGGGCATGGTCGTACGCTTGGTTTCCGTCAACGACCGTCAGCTTGTACCCCAACTCGCCCTCCATAACCGGCTGCACAACGGTGTCGAAGAATTCCTGAACATCGTTGTAGTCGGCGTGCGTCGGATTAAGCAACCGCACGACGAATGCCTTGGGCGCAACCAGCGCCTCGAGCAGATCCGACAGGTCACGCACGCTATCTGCCACATCTTTTCGCGCGGGCATCTCGATACGATTGAGCCAACTATGCGCAGAAGTACCACCTTCCGTCTGAAACAGGCGCTGCGCATTGCTGCCGGTGAGGCCGTACTCAAACAACCGAAGCGCGCCGGTGTTCGCGGGTCCCAGCTTCAGGTTCAACGGGATCACTGGCTTGCCGGCGTCGTGGTAGAGATTGGCCAGGAACAACACCCCTTCTCCACCGCCAAGTGCGATGAGGATGTCGCCGTGCCGAGCCTGCGCTTCCATCCGCTTGCTATTCATGTTCCAGTGCGCAGCACTTTCGATCTGGACCAGTGCCGAACCGCGCAGCGCGCCCCAGACTCCGGCGAACTGTTCGGGAATCTGATCTTCGTTCTTGTGGTGCTTGACCGCGACCACCAACGGATTTGGAGCACCCTCAGGACGTGTGTGCAGATTCTTTTGAATCGTGTCCCAGATCAGCCAGTCGAAGCAGATGGGCAAGCCATCCGATCGCGTCTTCTCGGCATCGACCGGGATAACGAAGCTGGCCCCCTTCCGGAGCAGATCTTTGACTAGCACTTGCACAACCTCACGTGCACGGGCCACTTCCTCCGTGGTCGCCGCTGAGGCGTCGGCCGCAATGCTGCCGGTGATATGGATACGACGCCCAAACAGTGATGACCGCGCCATTACTTGTCCTACATAACAGGTGATGGACGCAGTGCCGCTACCGCGTCGTGGAGATGTTTAAAGGTCAGCGGATGATCGGGAAACGCCTGCGCCATGGCGGCTGGATAAAGCCTGGTTCGAATGTCCGAGAAGGTCCACCCCGGGCGCTTGCTGTGCGCGCCGGTGGTCGCGACGAGTTCGTCGATCTGGCGCTCGGTGAGCGCGAGGCCGTCCAGGTCCATCTTGAACAATGCGCGCCTCTCTTCGTCACTTGGGCGCTGGAACTCTTCCACGACTGCGGCCCGACGCTGCAGGGCGGCATCCAGCACCGACAGACGATTGGTGCACAGGAACACGACCACCCTGCCCCCAAAATGCCGTAGGTCATCTATGCATTGGATCAAAGTGTTGACCGCAACCTTATCCTCATGGTGGCTGTGCTCTTGCGAGCGGGACGCTGCAAGTGAGTCACCCTCATCGATCACAAGGACAGCGCGACGCGTCTTGCCTGCCGACTGCGTGACTTCATGGAACGCTTGGGTCAACAAGGTTCCCATTTCTCCGACTTTGCCACTGCCGCGCACACGGTTGCTGAGCTTGAACAGCAAGGAATCTTCGGTGCGTGATTCTTTCGCCAGGCGATTGGCGATGCACTCGGCCGTCGCCGTCTTGCCGGTACCGACATCCCCGTGAAAGATCACAAGTGGATACTGCTCGGCCACCAAATCACAGATTGCAAGCTTCTGACGATGGTGCTTCTTGCTCCATGTCGCGAGCTCGCCGAGATTGAGCAGCAGCCGCAACTGATCATGAATCTTCTGATAGCGCGCGTCGAAACCCAGCAACGTCTTCTCACGCGCCGCTAGGCGAGCGTCCGGCAGTGGAATCTTGCCGTCGAAAATATTCTGCTGGCTCATTAGCTGAAGTCCCTTCGCTGCATGCCGTAGCCATTGCTGACGTAATCACGGCTGGCGCTGGATGTCAGCGTGGCGTGGCTGGTATCAGCACTGGTCGGCACCCAACCGATGCGCAGCTTGCTGCCCATCTTCTCTTTTGCCGCCGCGTCGTACGCAGCGGTGTAGTACAGAACAATTCGCAAGTCTGGATTTGGTACCTTCGGCCACAGCACCCCACCAGGACGACTCATGGTGAAGTCGCCCGCCTCCGTGTTCACCTCGAAGCGGGTGGCCTTTTGCTCGATGCCATTGCTCATCAGCGTGAGGTCAACCATCCGCAGGTAGCCATTCTTGGCCAACGCTTCGATGTCATGGCCCCAATCACGCGCCTTGTCCTCCGTTACGGCACCAGAGCTGCTGGCAATCATCACCAGATCCGCCGTCACGCGACGCATGACGACTTCGACATCGGCGACGGAGTAGGTTTCAGTGGCGCTATAGGTTTGACTCATGCTTCCTCCTTGACTTTGAATCGTGGTCCAAAAAGTTCCTTCCAGATCTCGATGTCGTCCTCGGTCGAAGCAAAGTTGGCTGTCTCCCAAGCCTCCGTGGCAGCCGCGACGATTTCCAGGCGCTCGTCTTCGGAGATGCGGCTGGTCACGTTGTTGGTATTGCAAACCGGATCGAGGATCACGACTGGATCGATGAACGCAGGAGAAATCTTGCCGTTCTCCGGGAACGTGATGACCTCCTTGAGCCCTGACTGCGCGATGTACAGCAGGAAATCGCGGAAGCGCTTCTCGATCGATCCGTCCTTGCCATTGTTGGCCAGGAGATGCGCCATGATCAGCTCGATGGCGAACGATTTCAGCGGCTTCAGCTCAACTCGATTGCGCCACTTCTTGGCAATCCGAACGAGGGTGCGAAAGTCGCCGTCTACATCCTTGCGATCGCGAACGAACTTGATCTGGCAAGGCGCGCAGGTCTGTACCTTGGTATTGTCGTGAATATCGAACTGCCAGCCGTAGCCCGGTCGCGCGGGGTCTTCGATGACCGGCACGATGTCCACACTCAGCCCCGAACCAACGAAGGTCACGGTTGCGGCCTTGCGCTGGATCTCAAAGTCTTCGACGGCCTTGTTCGGATACAGCTTGATCAATGCGTCGTAGATCAGCTGACTCAGGCTCGCGAAAGTTTCCTTGTCAACGCTGCGTCCGGAGATATAGAACACCACGTCGACGTCCACCGGATCTTCTGAGGTCTTGCGCAAGATCGTGTACTTCGCGAACGAACCAGCCTTGACCACCTTCGTGATCTTGATCTCGCTCTGATCCTTCAGGCGCTTGCTGAGTTCGGTCACGAGCCTGTCTACCTGCTCGTGGTACTCCTTGCGTTTGTCGGCAGGCAAACGCAGAACGTTGCTGTCGTAGTATCGAATTTCCGTGTTGTTCAGGGACATTTTCTTCTCCGGCTTCCAAGCTCACAAGTTACTGAGTGATTGCGCTTCGACGTTGCCTGGCTTGGAGGCTAGACGCGGATCGGCAGCGATACCTGCGGCTGGATCGGCACCAGCGTTTTCGCGTAGGCACGCAAGATTTCGTTGTAGAGGTCGACATGCTTCGGCGCTTCAACGGTGATGATCAGCGCGTAGCGAATCTTCTCGGCGCCCGTGGCGCGACCACCTGCTTCACGGGCGTTGTAGTGGATGTCGAAGACCGGATTCTTGAGACTGCTGCCACGCATGCTTTTTGCGCCGTGCAACACGGTTTCCCACTTGCCCATGTCGGAACGCCGTTCTTCCTCGGTCGCGTACTTCTTCATGTCGAAGAAGCCTTTCGTGTCGGCGTTGGCCTTGCCGTCCTTGATCTTCTCGTCGTTGGGACGAAACACCGTCTCCAACCCGGCGCGGGTGTAAGCGGCAGCATCCTGCGGATCGGTCGGCGAGGCGTAGCAAAAGGTCGCCTTGAGGCGGATGTTGCCGTTGAGACCGCCAGCCGGCAGCGGCAGCGAGGCGCGCAGGTATTTGCCGGGCTTCAGCTCCCCTTGATAGACCACGCGCGCTACCCCTTCCGGACAGGTGATGATGCTCATCAGGTCTTCAGGCACCTTGCCCCAACCCACCTCCAGCTTGTCGTGCTCCAGGGGCTCGGCGGCATGGACCAAGAGCGCCTTGATCGCCAGCGGGGTCAGCTCCGTGCCCAGGATGGCGCGAATGCCGACTGCGCTGCGCAGCAGGTACGGTGATGCGAAGCTGGTCCCGAGTTGCGGCACAAGCGCGGGCTTCTTGCCTGATGCCAGCACATGGAAATACTTGGCCGCATCGCCACCGAAGGCCATCAAATCCGGCTTGACAACGCCAGGGCTGCGACCCGGACCGATCGCGCTATAGGGGGCACGGGTCCAGCCCGCTTCTGTATCGTTCGAGGCGCCGACAGCTAAGGCATTAACGCAGTCCGCAGGCACCTGCACACGGGCGTTTCCTGACAGTCGGTCTCTTTCGCCGTTGTTGCCGATCGCAACTGTCATCAACGTGTCGCCGTCGCTCAGCAGATCGTCGATGACCGAAGTCCAGGCATGAACATCGGTGTCCTCGATCGGCAAGTCCGGGCCGAGGCTGAGATTCACGAATTGGTACTGACGCGACAGCAAGACTTGCTCGACGAAGCCCAGCGTTCGATACAGTTCCAACGGATCTTCCGTCTCGGCATCCTTGTCGAGCACGCGCAGATGGTCGACGTAGGCGAACGGGCGGGCAGCGGCACCATTCGGCTGGATCGGGCCGAACAAGAATGCCGAAGTGACCGCCAAGCCATGCTCGAGACCTTCGGGATCGTCGCCCGCGTCTTCGTCGAGAACGCGGTACGAGCGAAGCCACGGGCTGATCGCATGCTGCTTCGGCAAACCGCCATCGAGAATGGCGACCTTCGGTTCTGAGGACAGTGGTTGCTCCGTCGGGAGGCTGCAGCCGACCGAAACCCCTCCGGTGCGATGCACCGGCCGCATGCCGCGGAGCTTAGGCACGGGTCGGATGACGCGCACGAACACGAACTCGGCGAGTCTCTCGACATCACCATGCGTGCCTTCGACCGGGACAAACCAGAGGTTGCCGGCCGTGAAGCCGAGATCGCTATAAACTTTGACATCCACGTCCTTGGCGTAACGCACGAAGGCCCGCTGGACGAACAAGCGATCTTCATCGGGCAGCAAATGGATGCCCACCTCGAAAAAGCGATCTTTCTTGCTGCCGTAGTTGGCGATACGCTCTTCAGGCGCGAACACAGAAAACTTCTCGATATGCGCAAGGTCCAACGCCTCATCAGATTCAACTTCTATCTCGCGCGTCCAGCCCTTGAGGTTGCGGAAGGCCTGACGCTTGCCGGCGACGAACAGTTCGGTGGTTGTGCATTCCTGTGGCACCCCCTTCTTGGTCCACCCGTCAGGGGTCACCTTCACCGTTCGACTGCCGACCGACTCCAGACCCACGGTGCGCAGCATTGCAACCGGGAAAAAAGACCGCGCGATGTAGCTCGGATTCATCGTCAGCCGCGCAACGCCGAAGTCGCCAGGACAAGCCTCTGGTGGCAAGGCGTCCAGTGCTGTCGCGGTTGCGGAGAACTGCGGCGTGAGGCGTCCCGCGGCTTCTTGGAAGGAGTAAACCTCAGCCTTGCCGGGCTTGCGCTTTGGTCCCTTGATATCGTGGGTCAGCAGCTCGCCGCGCCCGATAAGGAAATTGGTTTGGCTCATGCGTCAGGTTTCCCCTTCGAGGTCTTTTTCGCTGCGGACGGTTGCTCGTTCGTGTACTTCCGAATGGTGTCGCGGCTCACTCCGGTGATATCGGAGACGGTGTGCTGCGACAGACGGGTCTGCTTCGCCAGCAGCACCGCCAGATCGATGCGGGCCTGTCGATCCAGGACAAGCGCACGCGATTTGATGAATTCTTCAATGAGATCGGCATCTGAGGCCGTGCCCAGCGCCACCGCACGGCGGAAACGCTGAAGGTCCCGTTCGATGTCGCTGAACGACTCGCCGTTGAATGCAAAAGTCAGGATGTCGATCCAGCGACCGAACAGCGCGTAGTCCGGACCGAGAAAGCGCTTGATCGCTGCCTTGACAGCCGACATCTCCGGCGCCTTGAACGTAATCACCAAATCGAAGCGACGCCACAATGCAGGGTCGATGAGTTCAGAGTGGTTGGTGGCGGCAAGCAACAGTCCGGTGGCTGGCCATTCGTCGACTTCTTGCAGGATGACGGTGACCAGGCGCTTCAGTTCGCCGATATCGGTATCGTCACTGCGGCGCTTGGCGATGGCATCGATCTCATCCAGCAGCAACACGCACGGACTACGTTTCGCGAAGTCGAGTGCGGCGCGCAGATTGGTCCCGCTCCGGCCCAGCAGGCTGCTCATGACAGCGGTCAGATCCAGCACGTAAAGCGGCATACCCAGTTGTGAGGCGAGCCAGCGCGCAGTCAATGTCTTACCGACGCCGGGTGGCCCCACAAAGATGGCGGAGCGCGTCGGGCTCAATCCCATCGACGCCAGGCGTTCCGTCTGGCGTCGCTCCTGGATCAATTGGCTCAACGTCTCCTCAAGGTCAACCGACAGCAAGGGCTGCTCTCGATCGGGCGTGTCCTTGAAAACCTTCAGCAGGGACAGTCGCGATTCGTCGTCCACCGGCAAAGCATGCGCGGGCGTCGCAGGCGGCGTGACCTTGCGCATGGGCGCGCTCGTTCGAGGCATCTTCGCGCGCAGATAAAGGTCCATCTGCTCCGCCAGCTCGGGGTCGGTGTTGCGGTACTTCCGAACGAGTCTCGCCACAAACAGACGCACGTCCTCGGTTTGCTCGGCGAGTGCCAGCCGAACTACTTGGGCTAAATCAGACTGTGATTCGTTCATTTCGTCCAACATTCACATAACTCATTGATTTTCAACGTTTCTTTTCATACTTCAAGTGGACGAACATATTGTATAGCGTTTTTATCAGGTTGTGAAGGCAGTGGGTTGAAGGAAGAGCGCCGATGCCCGCAACAGCTGATGCACCGCGCTGTCTGGTCCTCGGTTCGGTGGGTAAGCGTCCCGGCATACCGCCATCGGGCTCGCGGGCGCTGCCCCGTGCTTCGTGCCGAATCGCGGCCATCACGTTTTGATCCCTGACGCCTTCGGCCCTGGCGGGCCTGCGCGCTGCGCTTGCCTCCAGGGGATCGGCTAGCAGCCCATCCCCGTCGCACTTTGCTTGGCGCCCCTGAAAAGCCACCGAACACGCTACGCCTGATCGGCCCGAAACGAAGTCACCGAAGGGCTCGTCGGAAGCTACTTGGCTCCATCGCGTTCACGCTGACGGAGCCGCTTCACGTAAGGGCCATCGACCAGGTCTTCAGCGGACAGGTCCAACACGCAGTTCGCCAAGGAAGCGAGAGTGCTGTCGGTGGCTTTGAAGTCGCTTGGCAGTTGGCCGTAGTTGCGCCCACTGTTCTCGTCGATGGCTGCGAGCAGCGCCTTGATGAAATCGGCGCGGGACGGACGCGAAGCCATGGTTGCAGCCGCGGTCAGGGGGTCTATGGCTTCCATGACTGCGTCCTCGGCATCGGAGGCCAGTTCTTGCAGGAAGTCGCTCAACGATGGCCAATACTTCAGATCGAACTGCCCGTGAAGGGCATCGAGGCGCTCCTTGACGTACGACGTGAAAAGGTAATTGCTCTCGGCCGCCGCCTCGATCACATCGCATACGTGGTAGTGGGTGTCGGTGCTGAAGCCCGAGGTGTTGTGCAGATCGGAGCGTTGCTGCAGCAGACCAGCCAACTCTGCCGCCCTCCTCGCAATCTGCTGGTTGACGTTGCCGAGATCGCCGCGTGCGGTACGCGCTTGCGCGATCTTCTCCGGGTTCCAGAACGCGGCGGTGCTGAGGACAAGCCCTAGAAAGACCTGCAGCGCGTGCGGATGCGCGTGGAGCTTGCCGTGCAGTTCATCATAGGCCTCGGTCAGCTCAATGCCGCGAGCGAGCAGCCGATCGGCAACAGCGTGCTGGGCAGGATGCGGTGCTCGATGTTGTAGCGCTTCCCCTCGATGAGGATGTTTTCGCAGATCTGCTTCGGGTTATCGGATTGGGGTGCACTAATGGCCTGTCTTTGATGGTGAAGATGCCTGGTAGCGTATTTGACCAAGCCAGTTCTGTCGGGACCCCGGAGCCCGCCATCGAACGGGTGCTCAGGTACCCGAATGCCAATTCAGGTCTGGGCGTCCCCGGCCAAAAAGCACGGCCGGTCGCGCTGTCGTGCTGCGCATCGAGCCTCGCTGCGCGAGTCTCGCCCCCTTCGGGCTTCCATCGTTCCCTCGCGCCGCTCGGCTGACGCCTCCGGCCCGGCTTCCAGCTTCGGGCCTGCGCGCTTCGCTTGCGTGCGGTCGGCACAAAGGGATGGCCGTTGCCTGTCCAGCCGTCTTCCCTGAACTCATCAACTTGACGCGACTGTAGCCCGCGGCCGTGTGCCGTCAAGGCGCGCAGGGCCGTGTCCTCGGCTGCGCCTGCGGGCCGCACCAACCCTACGCTTGTCTCCTTGACGGCCCCCGTCCACGGTCTCCCTTTCGTCGCGGGCGATGAACTCAGGAAAGACGGTGGCAACGAGGCCAACCGGGTTCTTCGTGCCGACCGCACCGCACAGCCGAAAGGCTGGGCTCCGAATCTAGGAATCCGGTGTGCGGTTTCTTCAACAGCCAACTTTGTCAGGAGAAAGATCATGCAACTCGCATCCCGTTTCGCTTCCCGCTCCCCGTCACTGCGCAGCGATTACCCGCTGTCCGATGACCAGATTCGCAGGGTGGCCCCGTCCATCTTCGCGGACGCCCCGCACCAAAGCCGCTCCGAACGGTACGCCTACATCCCCACCGCCGCCGTGCTGGTGGAACTGCGCAAGGAAGGGTTTCAGCCCTTCATGGTGAAGCAAACCCGCGTGCGCGACGAAGGCAAGCGCGAGCACACCAAACACATGCTGCGCCTGCGCCATGCCAGCCAGATCAACGGCGCGGAAGCCAATGAAATCGTGCTGCTGAATTCGCATGACGGCACGAGCAGCTATCAGATGCTGGCCGGGATGTTTCGGTTCGTTTGCAGCAATGGCCTTGTCTGCGGCGACACGGTGGCGGACGTGCGCGTGCCGCATAAAGGCGACGTGGCCGGACACGTCATTGAAGGCGCTTACGAAGTGTTGAGCGGCTTCGACCGGGTGAAGGAATCCCGCGATGCCATGCACGCCATCACCTTGAACGATGGCGAATCCGAAGTGTTCGCCCGTGCCGCGCTGGCCCTCAAGTACGACGACCCCAACAAGCCAGCGCCCATCACGGAATCGCAAATCCTGATGCCGCGCCGCTTCGACGACCGCCTTCCGGACTTGTGGAGCGTATTCAACCGCACGCAAGAAAACCTGACGCAAGGCGGCTTGTCCGGGCGCAGCGCCAACGGACGCCGCCAGCAGACCCGCCCGGTGCAGGGCATCGACCAAAACATCCGACTGAATCGCGCGCTTTGGCTGCTAGCCGATGGCATGCGCCAGTTGAAAGCCTGAATCCCCACGCGGCAGGGGCAGGCAGCAGCCCTTGTCGCTTCTTTCGTTGCTGCATCCCCAATCGCAAGGAGTTATCACCATGAACGCCGTTACCAAAACCGAAATCCGCGCCATCGAAACTGCCGCCCCGCTGGAAGTGGCCGACCCGACTAAGAACTTGATTCCGGTTCCGCTCTCGCAGTTGCTTGCGCGCCGTTCCAAGCGCAATGCACGCACGACGCCGCGCCTGTCCATTCCCGAACTGGCCGCGAGCATTTCCCGCATCGGCCTGCTGCAAAACCTCGTTGTCATCCTCGCCGCTGACGGCGAGCAATACGAAGTGGTGGCAGGTGATCGCCGTCTTACCGCGTTGAAGCTGCTGGCGAAGAAAAAGCGCATTGCCGCCGACTACGAGGTGCCGTGCTTGCTGGTGCCCGATGCCTCGGCGCGCACCGTGAGCCTTGCCGAAAACCTGCTGCGCGAGCAGATGCACCCCGCCGACCAGTTCGAGGCGTTCGCCGCGTTGGTCAAGGAGGGTCGCCCCATCGAAGACATTGCCGCAGACTTCGGCGTGTCCCCGCTGGTGGTGCAGCGCCGCTTGAAGTTGGCCAATGTCTCGCCGCGCCTGATGGCTGACTATCGGGCCGGTGGCGTGACCCTGGAACAGTTGATGGCCCTAACCATCACCGACGACCACGCCGCGCAGGAAGCCGCGTTCTACGGTGCGCCGGAATGGCAACGCGGCGCATCCGCGCTGCGCGAACGCCTGACGGAGCGTGAAATCGACGCCACGCATCCGCTGGTGCGCTTCGCCGGGCTTGACGCCTACACCACGGCAGGCGGCGGCATCCGCCGCGACCTGTTCGCGGAAGGCGATGCCGGAACCTACCTGACCGACGCCGCGCTGCTGGAAACGCTGGTGCGCGGCAAGCTGGACGCGCAGGCCGAGGACGTGCGTGCCGAGGGTTGGGCATGGGTGGAAGCCGTGCCGCACATGAGCTACGCCGAGCGGCAGGCGTTCCAGAACGCGCCGCGCCAGCGCCGCGAACCGAGCGCCCGCGAAGCCCGCCGCATTGCCTCGCTTCAAAACCGCCTCGAGAAGATCGACGCCGAACTGGAAGAAGCCTACGACGCCGAAGACGAGGACAAGACCGAGGCGCTGGAACCGCGTCGCGAACAGGTCGCCGGCGAACTGCAAGCCGTGGAGGAAGCCTTGCAGGGCTACGTCCCGGACGTGCGCGCCGTCGCCGGGGCCATCGTCACCCTCGACCGCGAGGGCGAAGCCGTGATTCATCGCGGGCTGCTGCGCGAAGCCGAAGCCAAGGCGCTGCGCATGCTGGAACGTTTGCGGCAGGGCTTCAGCAGCGCAGAAGGCGAAGCCGGGAACGACGACAGCGAGAACGCCGAGCAGCCCAAGGCCTCGAGCCTGTCCGACCGGCTAGCGCAGCGATTGAGCGTGCACCGCACCGCCGCGCTGCAAATCGAAGTCGCCCGGCATCCGCACGTCGCGCTGGCTGCGCTGGTGCATGGCATGGTGCAGACCATCTTGCAGGACAACCACTACGGCCACGATTTGCCGCTGGGCGTGCGTTTGACCGTGCAAGACCGGCTGGAAGGCATGGCCCCGGACTGGCCCGATTCGCCCGCCGCCGTGGCCCTGCGCAAGCTGCAGCACGTCGCGGGCGAAGCCTTGCCGCAGGACAGCGCCGAACTGTTCACCGCGCTGCTGGCGATGGAGCAAGGCGAACTGGTGCGGTTGCTGGCGGTATGCGTGGCGGCGACCGTGGACGTTGTGACGCCCCGCACCACGGCGCACCAACCGGGCGCGGAACTGGCGCAGGCCGTGGGGCTGGATATGGCCGCATGGTGGAAGCCCACCGCAGACGGGTATTTCCAGCATGTGCCGAAGGCCGCGATTCTGGAAGCCGTGGGCGAGTTCGCGCCGTCGCACGCTACCCGGCTGGCGAAGTTGAAGAAGGCCGACATTGCCAGTGAGGCGGACCGGCTGGCCGATGGTACGGGCTGGATGCCCGCCGTGTTCAAGAGCGGACACGACACGGAGCCGCAGGAAAGCGCGGAGGCAGCGGAGGCAGCGGCGGACGATGCGGATGCGCAGGAAGATGCCGCCAACGAAGTGGAGGGCCACGCGCTCGCCGCGTGACATAGCAGCATAGCCCCGGCGCACAGCGCCGGGGCTTAACCTCAACCGGGCGCGGCAGGTCTGCCGCACCCGGTTTCACCGCCCAAAGCAAAATCGCCACGTCGCCGCCTTTGACCAGGCGGCGACGTGGCGAGCGCACAAGTGCCTTGCGCGCGGTACGGCGATCGGTGCCCGCTGACGCGGGCGAGGTTTCGATGGCACCCCGCCGCAATGGGCGGGGCTTGTGGAGCTACGCCCCGGCTTGCTGCGGCAGGTTGTGCGAAAGCGTGCTGTCCTCGACGCTGGCAATTCATCGCCTGTACGTCACGAAGGATGGATCACCGACACGCCGTCCCCGCCTCGCTTATGGAACTTCCACTCCACGCTTCAAGCACGTCGCCGCGATCTGCGGTAAGGGGCGTTCTTGCCTGTCGTTGGGGTGTTGGCCTTGCCCGTGTCAGGGCACAAGCCGGAGAAACCGTCATGCGGGGATGCCGAGTTGGCCATGCCTCCCTTCGGGACAGGCGGCATGTGCGTCCTTGGCTTGTCGTGAATCCTGGCGGGGGCGCGGCTGCGCCTTGGGCTTCATGGCCGCAACCTTCCAGCGCAAACAATTTCCCCGCCGCTGCGCGGCTTCCTCGCAGGACAAATTCTTTGCGCTTTCAGGCCCTTCACGTTGTTGCGGCCGCTGCGCGGTGCAGCCAGCCCATCCCCCGCCGGCCGGATCACAACAAGGACGCGATGGGCGCGACCTTGGTTAACCCGAAAGGAAACTTCATCATGGCCAACATCGGCACCTTCACCGCAGACAAAGACGGCTTCACCGGCACGCTTCGCACCCTGACGCTCAACGTCAAGGTCAAGCTGGTTCCCAACGACAAGGGCAGCAACGACAACGCCCCCGACTTCCGCCTTCAGGCGGCCAGCCACGACATCGGCGCGGCGTGGAAGAAAACCAGCGAAGCCGGGCGCGAGTACCTGTCCGTGAGCTTGGACGATCCTTCGTTCCCGGCGACGGTCTACGCCCGCCTGATCGAAGGCGAGGACGGCTCGCACGACCTGATCTGGTCGCGCAACAAGCCACAGGCGGCCTGACGGCCGCCCCGGCGTCCCGCCCATTGCGGCGGGGCGCTGGCTTGCTGGCCAGGCTCATCAAGTCAGCGCCTTCGGCGCATGGCGCATCACGGCACCGGCGGCAGCTCGACGCTGTACTTTCGCTGCGCGAGCCAGGCCGCGAACTGTTGCGGCGTGAGGTGATAGCCCATCAGGACGATGTCGCTCTTGCCGACGAAGGCTTCGGCGTTTTCCTGCAACTCTTTCGAGCTGGGCGCGCCCTCGAATGTGATACCCACGAACGCGAACCTGTCATCGGTGGCATGCGCCACGAGAACAGGGCCACCGCTCATTCCGCTGAAGCCCCAGCCATGGTCAGCGTCCAACAGAGAAGAGAGAATGTATGTCGGCTTCTCGACAGACGGGAGGGACGACTCCAGTCTCGCCGCCACCCGCGGCATCGACGCAGCCACCTTGTCGCCAGTCCGATGCTTGTGCTCATCAGGAAAGCCGTAGGCCATCCACACGGGTTGAGCGGTTGACCAATCCGGCTCGGTCCACTCGTCAAGGTTGATTGCTTCCGCACCACGCACTGCGCGAAACACAGGCCATACCTCGGTCAGGTCGGCGATGGCAATATCCGGCTTACTGGCGTTCGCCCGGTCCAAGTCAGCCAGCGCGGCTTCGTCGTCGATGGCAGTGGCGGCGGGAAAGGCGCGGCAGCTATGAAAGCTCCAAATGTATTGGCCCTGTGCATCGAAGCCACCGAATTGGTGGATCGCCATGCCCGAGTGAATGGTGGGAACAATGCGGTGCCCTGTTCTGACCGCTTCACTAAAGAACGCCGAGATGACATGGTGGCAAGTGACGGCGTACACGCGCGACTCGTATTGCACGAACGTCACCGTCGCGCTCGTCGCCGATTCGTCATGTCCCCCTTTCAGCAGCAACCTGGTTGCGAACAGTGGCGCGCAGAACTGCTTTACGAGCGCATCAAGGGTGTCGTCCGTGGCAGAGATATGGGTCATCCGCTCTCAGCTCTTATCGGATAAGGCTTTCAGTTCCTGCCGCACCTGCGCCAGGAGCTCGTCGGCCTTGAGTGAGCCGCCGCCGGCATATGCCAGCGTCAACAGCGTGAGCGGATGGATATCCATGACCTCGCACAGCTCGGCCAGCTTGTTCAGTGTCGGGCTTTTCAGGTCGCGCTCCAGCGAACTCATGTAGGTGCGGCTGGATACGTCGGAGAACGCTTCCTGGCTCAAGCCACGCGCTTTCCTGACCGTCTTCAATGCCGTTGCCAATGAGTTCTTCGCCGCCATCCAAATGGTTTCCTTGAAACCATAGATGACAATCGATTGCGCTCTATAGGGCTACAATCTATAGTATTCATTCCTGATTGAGCAGTCCGCTTTCGTGCTTTTAAGGAAATCCGCATGTGCGGATAATTCCAAAGCCGGGGAGTCGCATCCGTGCCTTTCCTAACTTCCACAAAACCTCATTCGCGCTTCCATGCCTCTGCGGATTCGTGGGTTTGTGCTTTCGTGTTTCCGCATGAAAGCACGCAGCCGGGTTGGCGGTTCTGTGTTTGGGCGTACAAGCGCATCCATGCATCGTCGGTTTCGTGGGGATATCAGCCATGACTCAGCCGCTCCTTGGCACCGACCAGCGCGCGCAATTGCTGGCGCACGGCCAGGCCCGCGCCGCCGGCCAGAACATCGACCCACTGCCCGTGGTGCGGCTGTTCGCGCTTGATGCGCATGCCACCTGGCTGCTGGCTTCGCTCGATCCCGCCGATGGCGATACGGCCTACGGCCTCATCGACTTGGGGCTGGGCATGCCGGACCTTGGCACCGTGAAGCTGTCCGAGCTGGCATCCATCGTCGGACCACTCAAGCGGCCCATCGAGCGTGACCTGTATTTCACGGCGACGCGCACACTGTCAGACTACGCGCGGCTGGCACGCATCAACGGCTCGATCATCGACTGATCGATCCGCACGGCCCGCCGCAGCGGGCTATCCAGACACAGGCGGCTGCGGCGCATTGTGTCTTTTTCGGCCTTACTCAAGACCGTGCCGGTCTCAATCGACACTCGTGCACCTGAGCGGTGCGTGTCGGACGCAAACAGTCATGATCTTTCGTTCGGGCTGCGGCACCGTGCCCTTGCCGCGCACCATTTTCGTATTGCGCAGCCGTCGCATTCGGACGATTCCAGCAACGCTTCGGAGCCCATCAATCTTGACACTGCCAGTGTGCCGCATTACCCATGACGTGATGGCAACAATTCCGTAGCTCCGCATTTCGATTCCCGTGGCGACGTTCCTGCAATTCAACAGGGAGGTTGCGTCATGGCAGATCGAAGCACCGAACACTGGTACCCGACCGCCGCGTATCTGTACGCGTTGCACCTTGATGGCTCGGCCTTGGCCTGGGAATACCTGCGCCGTCATCCCGACTACCGGCGCGACTGGCTGCGCCGTCGCCGACACCCGGATGCGGCGCAGTGCTGGGGCCTGCGTCTGCTGGAAGATCCCGGTCTGGATGCGCGCGACGCGCACCCGGCCTGGTTCCCCGATCACGATGCAGTGGTGCAGCTCTATCCGGATGCCGACCCACCGCCCGATGCGGTGGCGTTCGAATTCTGGCGCATCCCTGGGCACAAGCACCTGATCCACGATGGTCGGCGCTTGGTGCTGATCACGCGCTGGCCAGGCTGCTGCCTGCGCCTGGCCTTCGCGCCTGGGCTGGACGATGGCATGGCCTACGCCTATGCCATCCGTGCCTGCGCCACGCCTTGCGCCCGCTATCGCGCGCTTGCCGCCGAGCTGGAGAAGCTGGCCGCCAGTGCCGTGCCAGCGACGGCCCGACCACGACCCTCTCCAGCCGCACTGTTGGAATTGCACACCTTGCAGGCGCTCGATGCCGCCCTGGCGGGGGCGTCGTTGCGCGAGGCAGCCGAAGGGCTGTTCGGTGCCGATGCAGTGGCCGATGGCTGGTACACCGATGGCGGCCTGCGCTCCAAGGTTCGCCGTTTGGTACAGCGTGGCAAGGCGCTGATGCGCGGCGGCTACCGCCGCCTGGCACAGCTCGAACCACCTGGGAAGGGTCGTTCTGCATTCCCTGCAAAACGACCCTGAGCAGGACGCGCTGCCTTCTTGAGACTGGCTCCATCCGGTCGCGCTGTGTGGCCGGGCGTTTCCGACCGATGGAGGTTCTCACCATGCGACCTGCCCCCTTGCGACCTGCAGCCGCTGCTGTCGCTGCGCCTGCGCAGCCCCAACGCTATCTGACCAACGACGAAGCCGCCGACTACCTGCGGCTGTCGCCACGCACGCTGGAGAAGCAGCGCGTGATCGGAGGTGGTCCGCGCTTCCGCAAGTTCGGCCGCCGCGTCATGTACGCCATCGCCGACCTCGACGCCTGGGCCGATAGCCGCAGCTTCGAGGCCACTTCCGACCCCGAGTACGCCGAGCATCATTCGGCCGACAGCCGTGCGCGCTGATCGGCGGCGTGCCGGTAGCCATCGCCATGCCCAGCTCGCCAGGGCAAGCCTTGCGGCCCCGCGAACAGCTCGACCTGTTCCGCGCATTGCCGGGCGACATGGCACCGCGCGACAGCCAGGACTTGATGGCCTATCCGTTCTTCTCGCTGGCGAAATCGCGGCGCGTGGCGCCGATCGACTTCCGCAGCGGCAACGTCACGATCCGCGTGGAGGGAACGGTCGAGCACGGCATCGCCACGATCTGGGATGCCGACATCCTGATCTGGGCGGCCAGCCAGATCGTCGAAGCCAAGGACGCGGGGCTGCGCACTTCGCGGCTGATGCAGGCGACGCCCTACGAGATCCTGCGCTTCATCGGGCGCGGCAAGTCGCTGCGCGACTACCAGCGCCTCAAGGCCGCGCTGGATCGCCTGCAATCGACCACGATTGCCACGTCGATCCGCGAGACGACCGGCAGGCGTCTGCATCGCTTCTCGTGGATCAACGAATGGAAAGAACTGGCCGACGCCAATGGCGTGCCGCTGGGAATCGAGTTGATCCTGCCGGACTGGTTCTATGCGGGCGTGCTGGATGCGGCACTGGTGCTCACCATCGACCCTGCGTATTTCAAACTCACGGGTGGCATCGAGCGTTGGCTGTACCGCCTGGTGCGCAAGCACGGCGGCATGCAGCCGGGCGGATGGCAGTTCGACTTTCGGCATCTGCACCGCAAGTCGGGCAGCACGGCCAAGCCATACGACTTCGCTTGCGATCTTCGCGCTCTGGTAGCACGCCAGTCGCTGCCCGGCTACATCCTGGGCATCGAGCGCATGCCGGACGACGGAGCGGAGTTGCTGACCTTCAGGCGCGTGCCGCGAACGACACGGGGATAACTCCGGTACAGCCTGTGAATGGCGTCGTGCTATCAGACGTGCGGGATATCGTGCTATCGGGCGTGTCCCTATCGTGCTATCAGGCGTGCGAAATCGTCGGAAAGCCAATAACGGCGCGGGTTTGCCGCCCTTCTAACTTCCCTAACTTAAATTCACTAACTTTTAGTAGAGCCGCGACGTTTCGGTGGACAACTGCTGAAAGCCGAAAGCAACGGCAAACCCGAAGCCAAAACCAAAGACGTTCTGCAAAGCAGAAACGGGCCAGTTTCCCATTAGGGAGGGCCGCGCCATGATCGTCGCCTTGCTCAATCAGAAAGGCGGCGTCGGCAAGACCACGCTCGCCACCCACATCGCTGGCGAACTGGCGATGCGAGGGCAATCAGTGATCCTGCTGGATGCCGATCCGCAGGGCTCGTCACTGGACTGGACGCAACGGCGCAGCCAACAAGGACTGCCCCGATTGTTCAGCGCCGTAGGCTTGGCACGAGAAACCCTGCACCAGGAAGCGCCAGAACTTGCCAGGCGGGCCGATCACGTCGTGATTGACGGACCGCCCCGGATCGCCGCCTTGGCGCGCTCAGCGCTGCTGGCTGCGGATTGCGTGCTGATCCCGGTACAACCCAGTCCCTACGACCTGTGGGCCAGCGCCGAGATGGTGGCACTGATCCGCGAAGCCCAGGTGTTCAGGCCTGCGCTGCGCGCGGCCTTCGTGATCAATCGGCGCGTCAGCACCACCGTGATCGGACGCGAGGCGCGCAGCGCGCTCGCCGATCAGCCCTTGCCCGCGCTGCGCGCCGAGATACGCCAACGCATCGTCTTCGCCGACAGCGTGGCCGCGGGTCGGCTGGCGCGTGAGCTGACACCGGACGGCGCCGCCGCACGCGAAATCACTGCATTGGTCGATGAACTGCTGCGGTGGCCATCATGAGCAGCGGATCAGACAAACGCACGGGCAAACGCATCGCCATTGGCGCGCGTCCGCCCGCGAATCCGCACGCCGAGGCGTGGATTCGCCAGGGCGACGGCGTCGACCTCAACAAGAGCGACCTTTACACGGCTCGCTTAACCCTCGACGTGACGCCCGCACTGCGCGCCCGCATCAAGGTTTCCGCCTTCACGCAGAACACGACGGTCGCCGAGTTGCTGCGCGTCTTGTTGGAACGCGAGTTCCCGGAGAACACACCATGAATGCCCCCAATCTGGCGGCTACGGCTGCCACAACAATCACGGCGGCGCCGTCGCTGCATGCACTCGCCGGCCAGGCCGGCAATGTGCCGTTGACTCGCGTGGCGCTGGCCTTCGTGGAGCAGCGCATCAACCTCTATCTGCGCTTTGGCAACGCGGCGCGCACCCTCCAGCTCGACCGCTGGCGGCGCAGCGCAGTGTTTCTGCCGGCGTCCATTTTCTGCCGCATCCGCTGGGAATCCAACGACTACGGAACGATCCGCTGGCAGCATCATGGTGATGCAGGCTTGCACGCCGCTGGATGCCGTGCAGCGCATTCCCGGCGTGCAGCCTGGCGCGCGCCTGCTGCTGCACGCCGAGGGCGAACAGAAGGTGCGCGCGGTGCTGGTGAATATCGATGCCATTGAGGCGATAGGCATTGCCGCCATCGACGTATCGCCCGCGTACTGGCGCACGTTGAGCAACCGTCTGGCGGCTCGCCTGTCGCTGCCGGACTACACCGCCGAGCGGCACGCCGCCTGGCTGTCCGGGAGGGGGCTGCAATGACGGCCACCACAACCGGCACCGCGTCTGGAATCACGCCAGAACCTCGCTCGCGCCTGCGCGCTCGCATCGTGCTGACCGTCTTGTCCGCCTGCGGCCTTGCTGCGCTGGCTTGGGCATCCTTCGTGCGGCCTGCGGCGCAGGTCGTCTACAACCTATCCGACAGTGTTCCGGTCGGTTGGTATCGCATCAAACCTGCTGACTCGCCGCCACGTCCTTTATCCGTGGACAGCATCGTGCTCACCCCACTTCCGGCTGACGTGGCCGCGCTCGCTGCGCAGCGCGGCTACCTACCATCGCACATCCCGTTGCTCAAACGTGTGGGCGCGGTCGCGCCGCAACACGTCTGCATCGTGGAGGGTGTCGTGCGCATCGACGGCGTGCCTGCGGCCGCCGCGCTGCCTGCTGATCGCATGGGCCGGCCGCTGCCATCCTGGCCGCAATGCCGGCATCTTCATCCGGCCGAACTGTTCCTGTTGAGCACGACCAATCCGGCATCGTTCGACAGTCGTTACTTCGGGCCGATTGCTGCATCCGCCGTGATCGGAACCGCGCAGCCGATCTACCTGGAGAAGCGACCATGACTTTGCCCGACTTCCGGTCTCGCTGGCACATTGGCCGCAGCTCCGCCTGCCTCACGTCCGGCGCGCTGGCGCACGCCATTGACGTGCTATCAGGCGTGTCGCTGCGCATGGGCTCGCCGTGTCGGCGTGCGTGCAGCGCGAGCGCATCCGCGCCGCGCTTTGCACGGCATCGACTGCTGCATTGCGCCGTGCACTCCCCTGTGCAGACCGCTTGCCCCGAACGCGCCATGCCTGCGGCATGGCTGGTGTTCGCCGGCTGGCCGGCTGCGCTTTGCGCAGCGCAGCCGGGGCATCGCATCCCCGTGCCGTCAGGCCGGGGAAAGATGCAGGGCAAGATTGAAGGGTGCGGCACCAAGGTGCGCACAAAGCCAGTCTGCACGTGGGGTTGGCGCGGCACGCGCTCTATCGCGGCACCGTGCCGCGAGTTGGCGCAAAGCCTTGTCGGCCTTGACGAAACCACGTGCGCACCACGCCATGGCCCGATGGCCTGCGCTGGAACCACGTGATGAGCAAGCGCGGCAGTTCGGACGATGAAGACCGTTTCCGCATCCGACCGGGTAAGCCGAAGCAGCGCGGCGATGCCTTTGTTTCGCAGGTGTTGCGTCAGGCCGCCAAAGCGGCCAACGCTACGGGCGGGAAGCGTGGCAAGACGCCTGGCTCACGCCTGGGGCGTGGCCATGTGGCGGCGCGCTTTACCGGTCAGTCGCTATCCGCGTCATCCCGGCGTGTCATGGTCAAGGTGCGTTTGGTGTATCTCAAGCAGGCCGGCGCGCGCTCGACCATCACGCACCTGAGCTACATCGAGCGCGAAGGTGTGGGCCGTGAGCAGGACTCCGGTAAGGCGTATGGTCCGATGACGGACGAGGCTGATACCACTGCCTTCGAGGAACGCGGGCGCAAAGACCGCCATCAATTCCGCCTGATCGTCTCGCCCGAGGATGCCGAACAGCTCGACGACTTGCGCACATACACCCGCCACCTGATGAGCCGCATGGAAGCCGACCTGGGCACGCGCCTGGACTGGGTGGCAGTGGACCACTGGAACACCGACAACCCGCACACCCATGTCGTGCTGCGCGGCAAGGACGACACCGGAAAAGACCTCATCATCTCGCAGCAATACATCACGCAGAGCATGCGCGAACGCGCCGCCGAACTCGCCACCGAATGGTTGGGACTGCGCACCGAACTGGATATCCAGCGCACCATGCAGCGCGAAGTAGAGCAGGAGCGCTGGACTGGATTGGATTGGACGTTGAAGCGCGAGGCTGTGGATGGTCTGGTGCGAGTCGAACGCCTCAGCGAACCCCGGTTGCAACGTCAGCGCCTGCTGCTCGTCGGCCGCCTCCAACGCTTGCAGCGCATGGGGCTGGCGACCGAAGTTCAGCCCAGCGTGTGGACCGTTCATGCCGATGCCGAATTAACCTTGCGGGCGATGGGCGAACGCGGCGACATCATCCGCACGATGCAGCGGGCGATGAGCGGCCAGCAGCGCGAACTGGCGGTGTTTCAGGCTGGCGCGGATGGTCGCTCCATCATCGGCCGCGTGGCCGGCAAGGGGCTGGCCAACGAGCTGTATGACAAGGGCTATCTGATCGTCGATGGCGCCGACGGCAAGGCGCACTATGTCGCGCTGCCGCCGGGGACGGAACTGGATCAATACCCGACCGGCGCGGTGGTGGATGTCAAAGGCTCGACCACCGTGCGCGCGGCGGACAAGACCATCGCCGCGTTGGCGGCGGATGGCGTATACCGCACCGATCATCATTTGGAGATCGCTCAGGCTCGGCCGGATGCCGACCGCGATCCACGCGACGTGATCAGTGCCCATGTGCGCCGGCTCGAAGCATTGCGCCGCGCAGGCATTGTGGAGCGCGTCGCTGAAGGCGTCTGGCGCGTGCCAGGCGACTTACCCGAACAGGGCCGGCGATACGACGCTCAGCGCGTGGACGGCGGTGTAACTGTGGAGCTGAAGTCACATCTGCCCATCGAGCAGCAGGCCCGTGTGATCGGCGCTACCTGGTTGGATCAACAGCTGATAGGCGGCGGCAAGGGACTGTGCGACCTGGGCTTTGGCGGCGAAGTCAGAGGCGCGCTAAAGCAGCGCATCGACTTTCTTGCCGAACAGGGGCTGGCCGAGCGGCACGGGCAACGCGCGATCCTCGCGCCCAACTTGCTGGCGACATTGCGCGGTCGCGAGCTGGCGGAGGCCGCGCGGGAAATCGCGGCACATACCGGCCTAAAACATCAGCCAGTGATCGACGGCCAGCGCGTGGCCGGCATTTATCGGCGTCGGCTCATGCTCGTCAGTGGACGCTACGCGGTGCTTGATGACGGAGTGGGTTTCAGCCTAGTGCCTTGGAAGCCCGTAATCGAACGGCGCCTTGGGCAGCAACTCGCCGCGACCGTAAAAGGCAGCAGCGTGTCCTGGACATTCGGACGGGCCCGCGGTCCGTCCATTGGTTGATGTCATGACCTGCTTGCCGACGTAGCTGGCCGCATTGGCCTGTGCAGTCAACGCCTAAAGCGTGTTAGGCGCAGGAGCGGCAGTGTCGATGATTTTCAGAAGGGCGTCACGCAGCACGTCTCTTTCGTTTGGACTGAGCCGTGCCAACAGCCTGCGTTGTATGCAAGCCGAATGAATCGGCACCGCGCGGACGAGGAGTTCGGCTCCCGTTTTCGTGAGGTGAAGGCTGTAGCGGCGGCGGTCATTCGGGCTGCCGGAGCGCGTGACAAGTTCCCGATCCATCAGGCGCGCCACCATTCTGCTAATCGCCGGTTGACTGAGCCGCACCAAGCCATCGAGATCTGAGAGGGGCAATGACTTGCCAGGTGCGGCGTCAAGGCCAGCGAGCACGTCGAATTCATTAATGCTGAGGCCAACGCTTTCCCCCAACACGGTCTCGAGTTCGGCTGCGACCAGCGCATGTGCGAGTGCCAAGGCGCCAAAGGCCCGTGTGCAGTTGGCGTATGGAGGGTTCTCGCCCTCAGTCTCACTAGCGTGCTTCATCCTCGATCCATGCTCCGTTGCGCTATTTTTTTACCAATAGGGTTGCAAGTATGCATGCGCATGGATATAGTACATGCATGCGCATAGATTTAGTATATCTAAGCTCGTGACTTCCCTCAATCTACTGCCCCATGGGCAGGCCATCGGAGCCATACATCCATGTCTAAATTGAAGATCGCCGTCATCATCGGCAGCACGCGAGATGCCCGGTTCGCCCCCATCCCCGCCCAGTGGATCTTCAAGCTGGCGCAGCAGCGCGAGGACTTGTCCGTGGAGTTGGTGGATGTAAAAACCTTTGATCTCCCGTTCTTCAACGAGAAGATGTCCAACGCGTGGGCGCCGAGCGAGGATGCACGCGCGGTCGCCTGGCAAAAAAAGATTGGCGAATTCGACGGATACATCGTGGTCACGGCGGAGTACAACCGTTCCATCACCGCGTCGCTTAAGAACGCCTTCGATCAAGCCTACGTCGAATGGAGCAGGAAGCCGATCGCTTTTCTCGGCTATGGTGGCTTGGGCGCGGCTTGCGCCATCGAGCATGCACACTCGATCTCCATCGAACTGCAGATGGTGCCGGTAAAGACATCCGTGAACATCGGTGGAGGAGAGTATCTGCGCACAGTACATCAGCGCGAGCCCATCGCCGGAATCGAACAAGTTCTTCTGCCCAGCGCCAAGAAGATGTTGGATGAACTGGTTTGGTGGGGATCTGCCACTAAGACTGCCCGCGAATCACAAGCCTCGAAGACTTGAGGGGAAACGCCCCCGCCAATCCCCTACCCTACTTGTTGATGCGAAGGATACGGTTATGCACGCAATGATCCGATGGAAGATCAAGCCCGACCAAGTGGAACGGGAGCTCGAACTGCTGGCCGCTGTGTACGAAGAGTTGCAGCAGCGAAAGCCAGGGAACTTGGACTACTCAACGTTCCAACTCGATGACAAGGTGACGTTCGTGGCCATGGCGAACATGCCCCACGGCCTCGGTGTACTGGCTGATCTGCCGGCTTTTCACCGATACCGATCAACTCTTGACGCTCGATGCGAGCAACGGCCGATAGTCACTGAACTAGGCGAGATCGGGCTGTACACCTCCGTGCCACGGACCGTCGAAGGGGCCTGACGAGGTGATTGGCGCTCGTACCAAGTGGTAGCGTTGGGGCGCCGTGGGATAGCTTGAGACCTACCGAAGCGGACGGGATACCGTCAGTCCTTCGATCAAACAGCTGACAAAAGCCTGCCTAGTTCGGCTGGCGCCCCAAGTTTCAGCCGTTACCTTGAGGCACCTATCTGCCACTATGCTGTCGCCCGCGGCGTCTCTGGCGCAGCGTCGGCACTCGCGCCGTGCAGGAACATTTTGTCCACCATCATCGGCATGCCGAGGGAGGCAATTTCCCCCCGCAGGGCCGATTCGATCGCCGCATAAAGCAGAAAGTCGTAGGACTTAGCCAGCCACCTGGCCGGCATGTCGATCCTGAAGATGCCGGCCTTTTGCCCGCGCAGAAAGAAGTCTTCAAGCGCATCGCTGAAGAACGAGGCGACGTACCCCTTCACGTCGTGGTCCTTGGCATCGCCAAGGTTCACCCACATGGCGGCGTTCCAAAACAAATAGAACTCGCGCCTCGTCATCAGATGCTCTGTCAGCCGATGGAGCGCATCCACGAACGGCGGTTGCATTAAGTGGGCTTTGTCTAGCGCTTCGCGCATATGGCGCTTGGCACGCTCCATCAGTATTTCAATCACGCCCTCACGGGTCGTGCAGATGCGGTAGAGCGTGCCCTTGCTGGTTCCAGCCGCCCGCGCGAGCTGCTGGAGGTTCGCTCTTGGGTGCTGGGATACCGCAAGCGCGAGCGCGCCTGCCAATTTGTCATCTAGTTCGATGGTCATTTCTGCGTCGCCCTCTGCCTCAATCAACCCATTTGAATCGAGATGGGTCCATTTAAGTCGATTCTTCTAAAACCTGGAGGATACACCAGCCTCTAGATCAGGTCGACCCAGGCCCCCAATGAATCTAGTTAGACTCATTTACATCTTTATGGTACACTACGTGTCTGAATAGCCTCAAGAAGGTGTAATGTGAACTCCAAAAGGCCCCTCATGGCGAAATACACGGCCGGTTTCAAAGCGCTTGGGTTGAGCATCGCGTTGTTCCTTTCTGGCTGCGATGGCGGCCAATCCGACCCTGGGAAGCAGACAGGGGCGCAGCCTGTCGAGGTCGACGTGCGTACGGTGGCGACCGCGGCGCGCGCGTTCACCAGCGAACTGCCAGGACGGATCTCGCCTGTCCGGGTGGCCGAAGTACGAGCCCGCGTCGCCGGCATCGTGCACAAACGTCACTTCGTCGAGGGCGCCTCAGTCAAGGCGGGTGACCTGCTATTCACCATTGACTCGGCCCCGTTCGAGGCAGCGCTGGCGCGCTCTCGAGCTGCTGTTGCACGGGCGGAGGCTCAGCTCAAGCAGGCACAGTCCGTCGCGCGGCGCTATGAGCCGCTCGCAAAGGCAAACGCCGTGAGCCAGCAGGAGTACGACGATGCGATTGCAGCTCTGCAAACGGCACAGGCAGGACATGCTTCTGCGCAGGCGGAGGTCAGGACCGCACAGCTCGACCTGAACTACGCAACGGTGCGAGCCCCAATCTCAGGTCGCGTTGGCCGCAGTCTGGTCAGCGAAGGCGCTCTGGTCGGACAGGGTGAAACCACCCCCATGGCGCTGATCCAGCAGATGGACCCGATCTATGCGGACTTCACCCAACCGGCTAATGCGCTGCTGCGGCTGCGCGAAGCGATTGCTGACGGCACGTTGTCCGCCGACAGCAAAGGCCAACCCAGGGTCAGCATCAGCGTCGAAGGCACACGCTACAAGGCGCAGGGCCACCTGATGTTCTCCGATGTGACGGTCGATCCCGGCACGGGGCAAGTGATGCTGCGCGGCATGTTTCCCAATCCACAGGGTGCCCTGCTGCCTGGGATGTACGTACGCGTCAGCACAGAACAGGGAGTTGACGAGAGGGCCATTTTCCTGCCGCAGCGAGCAGTTCTGCGCGGCCCGGATGGTGTCGCCAAGGTGATGACGGTCTCAGCCGAAGGCACGGCGCAAGAGCGCCCCGTGCAAACCGGCGTCATGCAAGGTTCGGAATGGCAGATCACCGATGGCTTGAAAGCGGGTGACAAGGTAGTCGTCGATGGCGCGGAGAAGCTGACACCCGGTACGCCGGTGACTGTCAAGAAGCCCGCCGAACAGGGCGAGAGGAAGAAGTAAGCCCTTGGATGCCACGCCACAGCGTGGCCCACATCCGCATACGCGCTGACCGACGGAAATCTCAATGCCCAACTTCTTCATACATCGACCCAACTTCGCTTGGGTCATCGCAATCTTCATTGCATTGGCGGGCGTACTCGCTCTGCCATCTCTACCTGTCGCTCAGTACCCCAGCGTGGCGCCTCCGCAGATTCTGATCACGTCCACGTATCCAGGCGCGTCCGCAGAAAGCATCAACACCAGCGTCACGAGCTTAATCGAAGAGGAACTCAACGGTGCCAAGGGGCTGCTGTACTACGAGTCGCAGAGCAACGGGGCCGGTGTTGCAGAAACCTACGTCACCTTCCAGCCGGGCACCAATCCGGCCCTGGCGCAGGTGGATGTCCAGAACCGCATCAAGCGTGTGGAGCCCCGCCTGCCGCGAGCCGTCACGCAACAAGGCCTGCAGGTGGAACAGGCCAGTGCCAACTTCCTGATGATCTACGCCTTGACGTACAAGGAGGGCGATAAGGATCCTGTTGGCCTGGCCGACTACGCCGCGCGCAACGTGAACAACGAAATCCGGCGCGTCCCGGGCGTGGGTCGCGTGCAGATGTTTGCAGCCGAGCGGGCGCTGCGTATATGGGTGGACCCGGCCAAGCTGGTTGGCTACGGCCTTTCTGTCGCCGACGTTGATCGTGCGATCGCGGCACAGAATGCCCAAGTGCCGGGCGGCAGCATCGGCGACCAACCCGGCCAAAAGGACCAGGAAATTTCCGCCACCATAATGGTGCGAGGACAATTGGCGTCGGTTGACGAGTTCTCGCGCATCGTGCTGCGCGCCACTACGGACGGCTCGACCGTCAAGCTGGGTGATGTTGCACGCGTGGAGCTGGGCAGTCAGGACTATCGGTTCTCGTCGCGTTTGAACGGTCGCCCGGCGGCGGCCATTGCGGTGCAATTGTCACCGGGTGCCAACGCGCTACAGACGGCCGAGGGTGTCAAGGCGCGGCTGCAGGAACTATCCACCACATTCCCGAGCGACATCGGATACAGCGTGCCCTATGACACCTCACGCTTTGTCGAGGTGGCGATCAAGAAGGTGATACAGACGCTGGCCGAGGCGATCATCCTCGTCTTTCTGGTGATGTGGTTGTTCCTGCAGAACATCCGCTACACGCTGATCCCCGCCATTGTTGTGCCGGTATCGCTGCTGGGCACGCTAGCAATGATGTTGCCCCTGGGATTTTCGGTGAACATGATGACGATGTTCGGCATGGTGCTCGCGATCGGCATCTTGGTGGACGACGCCATCGTAGTGGTCGAGAACGTCGAGCGCATCATGTCTGAAGAGGGCCTGTCTCCTAAAGACGCCACGATCAAGGCCATGAAGCAGATCAGCGGTGCCATCGTCGGCATCACGCTGGTTCTGACGGCGGTGTTCCTGCCGCTGGCCTTCATGAGCGGGTCGGTGGGCGTGATCTACCGGCAGTTCTCGGTCTCCCTGGCTATCTCCATCCTGTTCTCGGGCTTCTTGGCGCTGACCCTGACGCCGGCGCTGTGCGCCACCCTAATCAAGCCGATTCACAAAGGACACCACGACGAGAAGAAAGGCGTCTTCGGCTGGTTCAACCGGAGTTTTGGTCGCATCACTCACGGCTATGCAGCTACCACCTCGCGCCTAGTGACGCGCAGTGGGCGCGTCATGCTGGTGTACTTAGCAATCGTCGGCGTGCTGGCATTCTCCTATTGGCGCATGCCGTCAGCGTTCCTGCCGACCGAAGACCAGGGGTACATGATTACCGACATCCAGCTGGCGCCGGGTGCGACTTTGCCGCGCACGCTGGCCACAGCCGAGCAAATGGAGCAGTACCAGTCCTCGCGCCCTGCGGTGAAAGACGTGATCTCGGTACTTGGCTTCAGCTTCGCCGGCATGGGCCAGAACGCTGGCTTGGCCTTCACCATCTTCAAGGACTGGTCTGAGCGCTCCAGCGAGGAGTCCGCCATGATCGAAGTGAACAACGCCAATGGTGCTTATCAGGGAATTCAGGACGGGACGTTGTTTGCCGTTGCGCCGCCGTCTATCGAGGGCATGGGTACCTCTGCCGGTTTCTCGCTGCGCTTGCAGGACCGTGCTGGCCTTGGCCGAGAGGCTCTGTTCGCCGCCGGCGCAGAACTCATGGGTAAGGTGTACCAGTCGGGCATGTTCACCTACATCATGATCGAAGGGCTCAAGGACGCCCCTCAGTTGGACCTCAAGATCGACCGCGAAAAGGCCGAGGCGCTGGGTGTGTCCTTCGATGTCATCAATGCGTCGCTGTCTACCGCTTTCGGTTCTGCGCAGATCAATGAATTTCCCAATCAGGGGCGCATGCAGCGCGTCATCGTCCAGGCCGATCCCGGAAGCCGGGCCACCCCGGAGGCGCTGGGCAAGCTCTACGTCACCAATCGTTCCGGCAAGCTGGTCGCATTGGAGGCGTTCAGCGAAATCGGCTGGAAGACCGGACCGATGCAGATCGTCCGCTACAACGGCTATCCCAGCATCAAGTTCACTGGCAGCGTCGTACCTGGCCTCAGCAGCGGCGATGGCATGAAGGAGATTGAGCGGATCGTAGCCGAGCTGCCCAAAGGCATCGGCTACGAATGGACGGGACTTTCCTACCAGGAAAAGGCAGCGGGTTCGCAGGCACCGATGCTCCTGGCGCTTGCGTTGCTGGTCGTGTTCCTGGTGCTGGTGGCGCTGTATGAGAGCTGGAAGATTCCCATGTCGGTGCTACTGATCGTGCCGATTGGCGCTCTCGGTTCGGTCGCTGCAGCCACGCTGCTCGGTATGCCCAACGATGTCTACTTCAAGGTGGGGCTCGTAACGATCATCGGCCTGGCCGCAAAGAACGCCATCCTGATCATTGAGTTTGCCAAGGACTTGCACGCGCAGGGCAAATCGCTGACGGATTCGGCAATGGAGGCAGCGCGCCTGCGTTTCCGCCCCATCGTGATGACTTCGCTGGCCTTCATTCTGGGTGTCGTGCCTTTAGCGATCGCCACTGGCGCTGGCGCCGAGAGCCAGCGTGCCATCGGCACGGGAGTGATTGGCGGAATGCTTAGCGCCACCGTGCTTGGGGTGCTGTTCGTTCCGGTGTTCTTCGTATGGGTGCTGTCCGTCATCAAGCGGCGCGCACGCGCTCGCGTGGATGCAGCGCCGGAGGCTAAGAGAAATGCGTAATGCAAAGATCTGTCTGGTGCTAGCAGCATTCTCGCTGGCATTGAGCGCATGTTCGCTCGCGCCGATCCATAAGCAGCCGGCCACCCCGGTTCCTGCTGCATATCCGTTGCCTGCCGATGAGACCGCAGCCACGGGCGCGGCGATGCCGGATTGGGAGGATTTCATCCAGGAACCGCACCTGCGGCTACTCATCCGGTCCGCACTGATTCACAACCGTGATCTTCGCCAAGCCTTACTCAACATTGAGGCCGCCCAAGCGCAGTATCGGATTCAGCGTGCCGACAGGCTGCCTACCGTCAATGCAAATGGCGCGTTGGACCGGCAACGCATTCCCGATGCCCTGAGCCAGAGCGGGCAAGGTGGTGTGCAATCGACGTATCGCGCCGACATTGGCCTGAGTGCGTTCGAGCTTGACTTGTTCGGCCGCACGCGCAACTTGTCACAAGCGGCGCTGCAAGAGTATCTGGCCACCGAGCAGGCTGCGCGTGGCGTACGTATCAGCCTGATCGCCAACGTCAGCGAGGCTTACGTGCGCTACACCGCAGCACAGACGCGTATCGCACTGACAAGTCAGACCCTTGAGGCGCGCGAGACATCGTTGGAACTCATCCGATTGCGGCTAGGGGTGGGCACTGCTGGCGAGGTGGACTTGCAGGAGTCCATCAGCTTGGTCGAGCAAGCCACAACTGAACTGCTGCGCACACAACGGGAAAGCGAACAGGCGCGAAACGCTCTGCAACTGCTGGTTGGCGAAAACGCACTCGGTGCGACCCTGACCCCAGCATCAATCCAGGGCGCGCTGTTTCAGAACGTTCCTGCGGGCCTGCCGTCCGAACTTCTGACGCGACGCCCGGACGTCGTGGCAGCGGAACATCGTATCCGGGCGCGCAATGCCGACATCGGCGCCGCACGTGCCGCGTTCTTTCCGCGCATCACGCTGACCGGATCGCTCGGCAGCGCCAGCCCGGAACTGTCCGACCTGTTCTCGTCCGGCACCCGCGCCTGGCAGTTTCTTCCTCAGATCACGCTCCCCATCTTCGCTGCCGGCCGCAACCGGGCGAACCTGGACCTGGCGCAGATTCGCAAGGAGTCATCGATCGTCGAGTTCGAGAAAACGATCCAGATCGCTTTCACGGAGGTCGCAGATGCTCTGGTGGCGCGCTCGACGTTGCAGCAGCAGATGGCCTCACAGAGCCGGCTTGTTGCCAGCAGCGAACAAACGCTCAGGCTGGCGGAGCTTCGTTACCGTGGCGGTGTGGATAGCCACCTGCGCTATCTGGATGCCAAGCGACAGGATTTCTCGAACCGTCTGGCGTTGCTCGATACCTGGTCAGCACTTCAGGGCAGCCGCATTGGACTCTACAAGGCCCTCGGAGGCGATGAGGGACGGCTCCGATAGGCTGGCCACGCGACATTCTTTCACGGCAGCAATGGCTGATCGGAATTAACTAAGTAGCAACTATTGATTGGAGATTCTCATGATTCTAGTAACTGGCGCAGCGGGACAATTGGGCAGATCGGTCGTGGAACATTTGCTGGCGCGCGTTCCCGCGCATCGGATCGTAGCGGCCGTCCGGCATCCCGAGAAGGTCGCCGATCTTGCTGCAAGAGGCGTCGTGGTTCGTCGCGCAGATTACGATCACCCCGAGGATTGGCCAGCCGCACTGCAGGGTGTCAGGAAGGTGCTGCTCATCTCGGGGCCCGAGGTCGGCACCAGAATCCGCCATCATAGGACCGTCGTTGAGGCCGCCGCAGCGAGCGGATCGGTCTGGCTAATGGCCTACACGAGCATGCTTCGCGCTGACACGACCGAAGTTCCGTATGCGAGCGAAGACCGCGAGACCGAGCGCCTGATCCGGGAAAGCCGCGTGCCCTATGTCTTCCTGCGGCACGGTTGGTATACGGAGAATTACACGATGAACGCCGGCTATGCCGTACATGAGGGCAAGCTCTACGGCTGCGCAAAGAGCGGCCGTATTTCGGGTGCCAGTCGGATCGACTATGCCGAGGCAGCAGCGACGGTTCTTACCGCTGTGGGGCAGATCAGGCCCGTCTACGAGTTGGCCGGCGACGAGAGCTTCACGCTCTCGGAAGTTGCAGCCGAGATCTCCCGACAGTCAGGTCGTTCCGTCGAATACGTCGACCTACCGGAAGAGGACTATCGGGCGCTGCTGGAGAGCTATGGGCTTTCCAACGGGCTGTCGAGCACCTTGGCCCTTGCCGACACCGGCGCGGCCAATGGCGACGTGTACAGCGAGAGCAAAGATCTGAGCAACCTGATTGGCCGGCCCACGACCTCGCTTGCTACGGCAGTGGAAATCGCATTGGCGGGAGGGGAGCAAACATCGTGAAAACCTACCTGTTTTTGATTGTTGCGATCCTCGGAGAAGTTGGGGCAACCAGCGCGCTCAAGGCGTCAGATGGGTTCACTAAGTTGTGGCCGTCGCTATTGTCGTTTCTGGGATATGGCGTCGCCTTCTACTTTCTGTCTTTGACGCTTCGCACCATTCCCGTGGGCATTGCTTATGCGATATGGGCGGGCTTGGGCATCGTATTAATGGCGCTCATCGGTCTGGTCGCTTTTGGACAGAAACTGGATATACCGGCGATTGTCGGGATAGGACTGATCCTTGCCGGGGTCCTTACGATCAATATCTTCTCCGCCTCAGCGCACCACTAGCCAGTGGCTCATCACCGTTCAGAAAGCAGTCGTTTCAACATCACCGAGATTAGGAGAAGCCATGATTAATTTCGTCAAACTCGCGATTGCAGGGCTGGCCATAGCCGTGAGCAGTACCGCCTTCGCACAGTCGCGCGACATCGCCACCGAAGAAGCCAATCGAAAACTGGTTTTGGCGTTCTACGATCAATTCTTCAATCGACACGATACGGTCACGGCTGCGAAGGTGGTTGCTGACGGATACCGGCAACACAACCCAGAAGTCCCCGACGGCAAAGCCCCGTTCGTTGGGTACTTCACTGAGCTCTTCAAGAGCAACCCCCAATCGAAAGCGCGCATCTTGCGCAGCGCGACAGATGGAGACCTCGTTTATCTGCACGTTCACTCTACCAACGGCGCAGGCGACAGGGGCCAGGCTGTGGTGGACATTTTTCGCGTCAAGGACGGGAAGATCGTCGAACACTGGGATGTGATTCAGAACGTGCCCGAAACAACAGCGAATCAGAACACGATGTTTTGAAATGGCCTCGTGACCAACCAGTTGATCAACGCAATGTTGCGTTGATCAACTGGCTCAATCGCAGGAGGAAGTAGATGGATTTGCGCCATCTTCGATGCTTTATGGCCGTTGCCGAAGAACTTCACTTCGCTCGGGCTGCTGAACGACTGCACATCGAGCAGTCTCCGCTTTCGCGGGCGATCAAGGAACTGGAAGAGGACCTTGGCGCGCCGCTGTTTGCGAGAACAACTCGAAACACTAGATTGACCCGTGCCGGAAAACTGTTTCTCGAGCATGTTCCTCGAGTCTTTGTCGCGTTACAGCAGGCGCGAGACAGCGTAACGGCGGCAGCCAAAGGCTATCACGGTCAGTTGCGCGTCGCGCTGTCGGATGGCATTACTCCCTCGCGCCTTCCAACTCTGCTGGCGCTATGCCGGCAAGAAGATCCCGAAGTTGATATTCGGCTATTTGAGGTGCCACTGGCGCAACAGATCAAAGGATTGCATGACGATCTCTACGACGTTGGATTCGCCCAGGCTTGCGATGTGGGTGACGGACTCGTGGCTGAGCCAGTCTGGCATGACCCGCTAATGGTCGCCGTCCCAGCGCGACACCCATTGCTGGCCTACAAGCGCATCCCGTTAGACGAGGTTCTACGCTATCCCATAGTCATAGTTGACCCGCAGGCGTGTGAAGGTCTCGCCCGGCAGATTGCTAGAGTATTGCGAACAGTGGACCGAGAACCGCTGGTTGCCGAACAGGCCGCTTCGTTCGACTTGATGATGACCCTTGTCTCGGCAGGTTATGCATTGGGCTTGGCGGGCGCAGCGCAGATTGCTGCCAGCCGCGAATCTGGCGTCGTCGCCCGGCCGCTCGCCGGACGATCACCGAAGTTGACAACCTACCTTCTTCGCCTGGATTCCGAAGCATCCGAGTCGCTGGGGCGATTCATTAAGCGGGTTGGCAGTATTGACGTGCGGGAAGACGAAAAACAGACTTCCGCTGATGCCCCTACCACTCAGGATATTGAGCCATGAAGATAAGCATTCCGCTCCTGCTTGCCATGGTGCTAGTGGCCTGCGGTAAACGCGAGCCGTCCCAAACAGTCACTACGCCCGAGCCGACCGACACCGTCGAATCGCTCGCGGCTAATCCGGAACGTCTGAAAGAACTGCGTTCGCAGTGCAAGGCTGATCGCGCCAAGCTCGGCGATGCGCTATGCAATGCAGTGGCCGAGGCCACGCGCCGCCGTTTCATTGGCGATGGCAAGGTGCCGCATACGCCACCCAAAGAGCCACCGAAGTTCTGACTATTGATGGCCGGCCAAAGATCTTTGACTGGTCTTCACAACACGCTGCAATGCGACGCCGCTTGCGGCGTCTTCTTTGTCCGCGCCCCGACCATAAATCTTGCTTTCGCCTCGACCTTTGTCCTGATAACGGTCTTTGACCGGCACTGACACGACACCGAACCTCACGTCTGCGGCACGTCTTCGTGCTTGCGATGTGCAAGAGCAATTCGGAGGTCGGGGTGCAGGGAACCAGTGTGCTGTTCGGTCAGGTGATGACGGTGTTCGGCATCGTCATCGCCGGCGTGTGGGGTGCCACGCAGTGGACGGCCGCAGCCCTGGGTTATCAGCTGCGCCTTGGCTCGCCCTGGTTCGACTTCTTCGGCACGCCGATCTACCACCCGTGGCGGCTGTTCGAGTGGTGGTTTTTCTTCGATGCCTATGCGCCAAAGACCTTCGACATCGGTGGCGCCATCGCGGGCGGCAGTGGCCTCGTTGCGGTGGTCGTCGCCATCGGCATGTCGATCTGGCGCTCTCGACAATCGAAGCTGGTCACGACCTATGGCTCCGCACGATGGGCCGATGCCGCTGAGATTCGCAAGGCCGGACTGACCAGTCCAGCAGGTGTTTTTCTCGGCCTGCATGACGATCAGTACCTGCGCCACGAAGGGCCGGAACACGTCCTGACCTTTGCGCCGACGCGCTCCGGCAAGGGTGTCGGCCTGGTCGTGCCGACCTTGTTGTCGTGGCCCGCATCCGCAGTCATCCACGACATCAAGGGCGAGAACTGGAACATCACGGCCGGCTGGCGCTCGCGCTTCTCGCATTGCCTGCTGTTCAACCCGACCGATCCCAAGTCTGCTGCGTACAACCCGCTGCTGGAGGTACGACGCGGCGCACATGAAGTGCGTGACGTGCAGAACATCGCGGACATTCTGGTGGACCCCGAAGGCGCGTTAGAGAAGCGCAACCATTGGGAGAAGACTTCGCATGCGCTGCTGGTCGGCGCGATTCTGCATGTGCTGTATGCGGGCGAAGACAAGACGCTGCGCGGCGTCGCCAACTTTCTCTCTGATCCGGCGTGCCCGTTCGAGCTGACCTTGCACCGGATGATGACGACGCGTCATCTCGGCGATGTTGCACATCCCGTCGTCGCCTCAGCTGCACGCGAGGTGCTCAACAAGAGCGACAACGAACGCTCTGGCGTGCTGTCCACCGCGATGAGTTTCCTCGGTCTGTACCGCGATCCAACCGTCGCCGAAGTCACGTCACGTTGCGACTGGCGTATTGCCGACCTGATCTCCGCCGAGCATCCGGTGTCGCTATACCTGGTCGTGCCGCCGTCCGACATCAGCCGCACCAAGCCGCTGATCCGGCTGATCCTCAACCAGATCGGTCGCCGCCTGACCGAGTCGCTCGATGGGTCCGATGGCGTGGAGCGCCGCCACAAGCTGCTACTGATGCTCGACGAGTTCCCCGCGCTGGGTCGGCTGGACTTCTTTGAGAGCGCCCTGGCCTTCATGGCGGGCTATGGCCTGCGCGCCTTCCTGATCTCGCAGTCGCTCAACCAGATCGACAAAGCCTACGGCCAGAACCATTCGATCCTGGACAACTGCCATGTGCGCGTGACCTTCGCCACCAATGACGAACGCACGGCCAAACGCATTTCCGAAACACTGGGCACGGCCACCGAACTGCGCGCGCAGCGCAACTATGCCGGTCATCGGCTGGCACCGTGGCTTGGGCACTTGATGGTGTCGCGCCAGGAGACGGCGCGCCCGCTGCTCACGCCCGGCGAGGTGATGCAGCTTCCGCCGGAAGAGTCCGTGGTGATGGTTTCGGGCCATGCACCGATCAAGGCCAGGAAGCTGCGCTACTACGCCGACGCCAACTTCAAGCGCCGCGTGCTGCCACCGCCCGTGCTCGCGGTAGGCGGATACGCAGACATCCCGCCTGCTCGTTCTGACGACTGGAGTGGCTTGGCCATTGATGCCATCCGCTGTCCCGGGGCTTTCCGGTTTCGGTGAGCACGCCGATGAAGGCGGCCCGCGCCAGCAGCCGGAGTTGTCCGAGATCGCCGCCTACGCCCCCGAGGCGGAGAGCCCGGCCAGCGACTTGTCGCTACTCGATGACGACGACTTTCCGCTTCCCCTCCCAAGCCAGCTTGATCCGGCCATGCAGCGCACGGCCCGGCTGGCATCCCTCTACCCTGACGACGGAATCCAGCTATGAGCCAAGCGCGCCTCAATCTCTTTATCCGACCCGACCACGCCAAGCGCCTGGACGAACTGGCCGCCAAGAAAGGCGTGTCCAAGTCCTCCATCGTCGCGGCGGCACTGGCATCTTGGCTGTCGCCGGACGCGGGCGACCAGCGCGAGGCGGCCATCGCCAAACGGCTGGATCGCCTCTCGCGCCAGTTCGAGCGGCTGGAGCGCGACCAGAACATCCAGATAGAGACGCTAGCGCTGTTCGTCCGCTACTTCCTGACAGTCAGCACGCCGGTGCCCGAAGCGCATCAGGACGCGGCCAAGGCCCAGGGCAAGGCGAGGTTCGAGCAGTTCGTTGAACAACTTGGCCGTCACCTGCTGCGGGGGCGCAGCCTGGTACGCGACGTGGTGGACGAGCTGCAGCCGCAGGATCATCCATTGGGGGCGCGGTTGGACGACGCGGCGGTCATGACTGAAACGCGCGAGCGTGTCTCATGAGCGCCGTTCCGAAGCCCGAACCTTCATCCGCAGCGACTTCCCAGGATCGCCGCATCCGCATGCTGCGCACGGCAATGGGACCGCTGATTGCCGCCGCGCTGGACGACCCGGACGTGGTGGAGATCATGCTCAACCCCGACCGGACGTTGTGGATCGACCGGCTTTCCACCGGCCGTGCGCCGATGGGCATAGAGATGTCCGAGGCGGATGGTGAACGCATCATCCGGCTGGTCGCCGCCCATGTCGGCACGGAGGTGCACCGCGGCCAGCCGCTGCTGACCGCCGAGCTTCCCGAAACCGGCGAACGCTTCGAGGGCATCCTGCCGTCCGCAGCGCCCGGCCCAGCCTTCGCGTTGCGCAAGCGTGCCATCAGCATCATCGGCCTGGACCGCTATGTGGCTGACGGCATCCTTTCCGCCGAGCAGGCCGGCTTTCTGCGCCGCGCCGTGCGCGAACGGCAGAACATCCTGATCGCCGGTGGCACCAGCACCGGCAAGACCACGCTCGCCAATGCGTTGTTGGCCGAGATCGCCCTGACCGGCGACCGCGTGCTGGTGCTTGAAGACACCATCGAGCTGCAATGCGCGGCCCGTGACCACGTGCCGCTGCGCACCCGCGCGGGCGTGGTGTCCATGCAGGAGCTGGTGCGCGCCACGATGCGCCTGCGCCCGGATCGCGTGATCGTCGGCGAGGTACGCGGTGGCGAGGCGCTGGATCTCATCAAGGTCTGGGGCACCGGCCATCCGGGCGGCATCGCCACGATCCACGCCAGTTCCGCGCTGGGCGCGCTGCTGCGCGTGGAGCAACTGATTCTCGAAGTGGCTGTGAACCCGCCGCGCGCGCTGATCGCAGAGGCGGTCAACGTCGTGATCTACATCGCTGGCCGAGGCCGCTCGCGCCACATCGAGAGCATTGCCCGCGTGGTCGGCTTCGACGGCGTGGGCTATCACCTGGCGGATGCCCTGCAGCCGCCGCTTCCATCCCTGTCGTTTCCTTCCTCAACCACCCCTGGAGAATTGCCATGACGCACGCCCATATCCCTGCCTTCCGTACTTCCGTAAATCCGCATCCGCGACTCCACTCGCGACTCCATCCGCTTCTGCGTCCAGCACAACAAGGGCTGCTGCTGGGCATCCTGATGCTGTGCCTGGCGACGACAGCGCAGGCGGCAGGTTCCAGCATGCCCTGGGAAGGGCCGCTGACCTCGATTCTGGAATCGATCCAGGGGCCGGTGGCCCGCATCGTGGCGGTGATCATCATCATTTCCACCGGACTGGCGCTGGCGTTCGGCGACACCAGCGGCGGCTTTCGCAAGCTGATTCAGATCGTCTTCGGCCTGTCCATCGCGTTCGCCGCATCGAGCTTCTTCCTGTCGTTCTTCAGCTTCTCCGGCGGAGCCCTCGTATGAGCGTGCAGGCCGAGTTCGCACCGGGCTTCGAGGTGCCGCTGCATCGGTCACTGACCGAACCGATCCTGCTGGGCGGTGCGCCGCGCACGGTCGCCATTGCGAACGGCACGCTGGCTGCCGCCGTCGGGCTGGGCCTGCAACTGTGGATTCCCGGTTTAGTGCTGTGGATCGTCGGCCACTCGCTGGCGGTCTGGGGCGCACGGCTCGATCCGCAATTCATGGCCGTGTTCGCGCGGCATATCAAACACCGCCCGCTGCTGGACGTGTGAGGACGCACCCATGATGAATCTCGCCGAATACCGCCAGCGGCCCGCCCTGCTGGCCGACTGGTTGCCCTGGGTCGGTTTGATTGCGCCAGGCGTCCTGCTCAACAAGGATGGAGCGTTCCAGCGCACGGCCCGCTTTCGTGGGCCGGACCTGGACAGCGCGACACAGGGCGAGTTGATCGCCACGTCCGCGCGGTTGAACAACGCACTGCGCCGACTCGGTTCCGGCTGGGCCTTGTTCGTGGAAGCCGAGCGACGCACGGCTGAGCACTACCCGCAGTCCGACTTTCCCGAACCGCTGTCCTGGCTGGTGGACGAAGAACGCCGGGCATCGTTCGAAGAAGACCATAGCCACTTCGAGAGCAGTTACCACCTGACGCTGGTGTATTTGCCGGCCGAGGAGTCGCGCGCCCGCGCGGCCAAGCTGCTGTACGAGAACACGCCGCAGGGTGGCGTGGACTGGCGGGAACGGTTGACCGCCTTCATCGCGGAGACGGATCGCTTCTTCGATCTGCTCGATGGCGTGATGCCGGAGATCGACTGGCTCGATGACAGCGAGACGTTGACCTATCTGCATGCCACTGTTTCGACCCGCCGCTATCGGGTCGCGATGCCGGAGCATCCGTTTCATCTGGATGCCTTGCTGGCCGACTCTGCCCTGGTCGGCGGGCTGGCGCCCATGCTGGGTGACCAGCATCTTCGCGTGGTGTCCGTGCGCGGATTCCCGACCTCGACCTGGCCGGGACTGCTCGACGATCTGAACCGACTCGGCTTCGCCTACCGCTGGTCCACGCGCTTCCTGTGCATGGACAAGTCCGAAGCCGAGAAGGAGTTGGGCCGCCTGCGTCGCCAATGGTTCGCCAAACGCAAGAACGTCGTCGCGTTGCTGCGCGAGACGATTTTCCAGCAGGAAAGCCCACTGGTCGATACCGACGCCTCGAACAAGGCATCAGATGCGGATGCGGCCCTGCAGGAACTGGGCAGCGATCAAGTCGCCTTTGGCTACGTCACTGCCACGGTGACGGTGTTGGATGCGGACGCTGCCGGAGCCGACGAGAAATTGCGCATGGTGGAGCGCGCCATCCAGGGACGTGGCTTCGTCACGATTCCGGAAACGCTCAACGCCGTGGATGCGTGGCTGTCTTCGACTCCCGGCAACGCCTACGCCAACGTCCGCCAGCCCATCATCTCGACGCTGAACCTGGCGCACCTGATGCCGGTATCGGCGGTGTGGGCCGGGCCGGAGAAGAACGCGCATTTCGATGGGCCGCCACTGATCGTCACGCGCACCGATGGCGCGACGCCGTTCCGGCTGGTGACGCACATCGGCGACGTGGGCCACACGCTGGTGGTCGGGCCGACCGGCATGGGCAAGTCGGTGTTGTTGGCGACGCTGGCGATGCAGTTCCGCCGCTATGCCGGCTCGCGCATCTTCGTCTTCGACATGGGGCGTTCGATGCGCGCCACCATCCTGGGACTCGGCGGTGAGCAATACGACCTCGGGACCGATGGCGATATTGCGTTCCAGCCGCTGGCACGCATCGATCAGGAACGCTACCGCACCTGGGCCGCGGAATGGCTGGAAGGCCGATTGCTGCATGAGGGTGTTGTCGTTGGCCCGGATGAGAAGGTTGCGATCTGGTCGGCGCTCGGCAGCCTGTCCGGTGCGCCAGTGGAGCAGCGCACGCTGACAGGCTTGTCGGTGCTCCTGCAGAGCAATGCGCTGCGCCAGGCCCTGCAGCCCTATGTACTGGGCGGTGCGCACGGCAAATTGCTGGACGCGGATTCGGATCGCCTGGGCACTGGCTCCGTCCAGTGCTTCGAGATGGAAGAGCTGATGCACAGCAAGGCTGCGGTGCTGGCCGTGCTGGGCTATCTGTTCGCGCGCTTCGATGAACGCTTCGACGGTGCGCCCACGCTGTTGATCCTCGACGAAGCCTGGTTGTTCCTGAATGACCCGGTATTCGCCGCGCGCATCCGCCAGTGGTTGAAGACGCTGCGCAAGAAGAACGTCAGCGTGATCTTCGCCACGCAGTCGCTGGCCGACATCCAGAACTCGTCCATCGCTCCAGCCATCGTGGAGAGCTGCGCGAGCCGCATCTTCCTGCCGAACCCGCAGGCGACCGAACCGCAGATCAAGGTGATCTACGAGGGCTTCGGTCTGAACCGTCGCCAGATCGACATCGTGGCCGAGGCGATTCCGAAGCGCGATTACTACTACCAGTCGCGGCTGGGCAACCGGCTGTTCGACCTGGATCTCGGGCCGGTGGCGCTGGCCTTTGCCGGCACTTCGTCGCCGCAGGACCAGCGCGACATCGATGACGTGTCGTCATCTGTTTCTTCCGACTTCGCATCCGCCTGGCTGCGGCATCGCGGCCTCCACTGGGCGGCCGATCTTGTTCCGTCATTTCCATCCATCCCACCACAGGAGCACACGCCATGAAGAAGACCTTGCTTGCCATTGCCGCCGCTGCGTTGATCGGTTGCCTGCCCGTAGCGCACGCGCAGTGGGTCGTGATCGACCCGACCAATCTCACGCAGAACATCATGACCGCCGCACGCACGCTGGAGCAGATCAACAACCAGATACGGCAACTGCAGAACGAAGCGCAGATGCTGATGAACCAAGCGAGGAATCTCACCAGTTTGGACTTCAGCGCGTTGAACGAACTACGCGCCGCGCTGGCCAACACCAATCGCCTGATCCAGGAGGCGCAGGGCCTGGCCTTCGAGGTGTCGCGGATGGACACGGAGTTTCGGCGTCTCTATCCCGAGTCGTACACGGCGGCCATCTCGGGCACGCAGATGGCGCTGGATGCGCGCGAGCGCTGGAAGAATTCGCTGGAGGCGCTGCGCACCGCTACCAAGATGCAAGCGCAAGCGGTGCAGAACTTCGCCTCCGACGAGCGGACGCTGACCGATCTGGTGAATCGGAGCCAGTCGGCCGTCGGCGCATTGCAGGCCACGCAGGCCACCAACCAGCTGCTGGCCCTGCAAGCGCGGCAGTCCATCCAGGCACAGCAACTGCAGATCACCCAGGACCGGGCCGCGGCCGTGGAACAAGCGCGACAGGCGGCCGCCAACGAACGTGCTCGCGAAGTGCGGCGGCGCTTCATCGGTGAGGGCACGCCGTACACGCCCCAGCCCGTGCACTTCTACAACGACTGAGGGCGATGCCATGAACACCGCCCTCGCGATCGTCGCGGCGCTGCTGCTCGCCGCCTGCGGCGAACCGGCACCGAACGCGTCTGTGGATGCGCTGGCGAACGACCCGGTGCGTCTCAAGGTCGTGCGCCAGCACTGCAAGTCCAATCACGCGAAAGCGGACGGAGCGGTGTGCCATGCCGCCGCCGAGGCGTTCCGCAGGCGCTTCTTCGCGGGGACGGGCGGGCCGGACGAGTACCGCACGTTGGCGGACCTGCCGCCGATTCCGCCGAGCTTCGACGAACCCGTCGCGGGGGAGTTGCCATGAACGACGTCGCGATCATCGACCGTTTCCTTCTCGTTTTCTCCACCTACATCGACTCGGGCTTCGGCCTGTTGCGCGGTGAAGTCGCGTTCCTGACCGCGACGTTGGTGGTCATCGACATGACGCTGGCAGGTCTCTTCTGGGCGATGAGCCACGCCAGCGGCAATGGCGACGATGTGATGGCCAAACTGATCAAGAAGGTGCTGTACGTCGGTGCCTTCGCCTACATCATCGGCAACTTCAACCTGCTGGCGGGCATCGTGTTCCGCTCCTTCGCCGGCCTGGGCCTGACAGCCACCGGCTCGATGTTGAGCATGGAGAACTTCCTGCAACCTGGGCGCCTGGCCAAGGTGGGTCTGGATGCCGGCGGGCCGATCTTTCTGCAGATCGACGAGCTGATGGGCTTCCCCGAGGTGTTCGTGAACCTCAACGTCATCACCGTGCTGTTCCTTGCATGGCTGGTGGTGATCCTGACGTTCTTCGTGCTGGCGATCCAGCTTTTCATCACGCTGATCGAGTTCAAGCTGACCACGCTTGCCGGCTTCGTGCTGGTGCCCTTCGCGCTGTGGAACAAGACTTCGTTCCTGGCCGAGAAGGTGCTGGGCAACGTGGTGTCCTCCGGGATCAAGGTGCTGGTGCTGGCGGTGATCGTCGGCATCGGCACCGGACTGTTCTCCGAGTTCCAGACCGTGCCGGACGAACCTTCGATCGATCACGCGCTGGTGGTGATGCTGGCCTCGTTGTCGCTGCTGGGACTGGGAATCTTTGGGCCGGGTATCGCCACGGGGCTGGTGTCTGGAGCGCCGCAGTTGGGCGCGGGTGCGGTAGCCGGTACGGCCTTGGGCGTTGCGGGGACAGCGGCAGCCGTGGGTGCGGCCGCCACCGGTGTTGGTGGCGCTGTCGCGGCGGGCGCACGCATGGCACCAGCCGCAGCAAAGATGGCCGCGAGCGGTGCCCGCTCGATGGCTTCGACCGCCGGCAGCGCGAAGTCCGCCTTTCAAGCCGGTGCCGCAGGTGCCGGCGGCGGACTCAAGGGCGCGGCGGCAGGTTTGGGCAATGTCGCCAAGACCGGCGCGCAGTCGTTCGGGCAGAAGGTGGCCGCTGGCGCCCAGTCGATGAAAGCGCGGGCCGCCGCTGCCATCAAGCCTGACGCCCCCGCTTCCGGTTCGGGCGCAGCCAGCGCCAGCAGCGGCCCGGCCGCTCAAGGCGGTGCCGATGCCGCATCCGCCAATACGCAACAACCCACTTGGGCCAAGCGCCTGCAACGCAAGCAGCAACTGAGTCACGCCGCCACGACCGTCGCCCACACGCTGCGCGGTGGCGACGGCGGTGGCTCGGGCAGCGGTCCCAGCTTGCGCGACGACTCGACTTCCTAAGGAGAACAGCTCATGCGATTCAAACGACCGCAGGTGCGATACGCCGATACGCCGCAACCTGCCACCCCGTATCAATCAGCCGAACAGGTCTGGGACGACCGCATCGGCTCTTCCCGTGTGCAGGCAAAGAACTGGCGGCTGATGGCTTTCGGTTGCCTGGCGCTGGCGTTGCTGATGGCGGGCGGCCTGGTCTGGCGCTCGGCGCAGTCCATCGTGACGCCCTTCGTGGTGGAGGTGGACAACGGCGGGCAGGTGCGCGCTGTCGGTGAAGCCATCACGCCCTACAAGCCCAACGACGCACAGACAGCGCACCATCTGGCTCGCTTCGTCACCCTGGTGCGCTCGCTGTCCATCGACCCCATCGTTGTGCGGCAGAACTGGCTGGATGCCTACGACTACACCACTGACCGCGGCGCGGCCGTACTCAACGACTACGCGCGCACCAACGATCCCTTCGTACGAGTGGGCAAGGAATCGGTGACGGTGCAGGTCACCAGCGTCGTGCGCGCCAGCGATGCGTCGTTCAACGTGCGCTGGACGGAACGTCGCTACGTGAACGGTGCGGCAGCTGGGCTGGAACGGTGGACGGCTGTCGTGTCCATCGTGCTGCAAACGCCGCGCACCGAAGAACGCCTGCGCCGCAACCCACTGGGCATTTATGTCAACGGCTTGTCGTGGAGCCGTGAACTCGACTCAATCGAAGGAGCAAAGCCATGAAAGCGTCTTTACGCATTTACGTTTTTCTGTCCCTGTTGGGTGGCCTTGCGGGCTGCGCCACGCAGGGCAAGCCGCCGCCGGTCATCACGCTGGACGAGCCAGTTGCGGCGCAGGCGCTACCGGAATCGCCCAAGCCGATTGAGGTGGTGGCCGTCCCGCAACCGCTGGCGTTGCCCGCGCAGCTCAAGCCCCTGCCGCTGGAGCCGGAAGCCATCGCCTCCCCAGAGCCGACTGACGAGAAGGTGCGCGTGTCCCGCGCCAATGCGGAGGCGCGCATGGCACCAACCCGCGAGGGATACGTCAATGCGATCCAGGTGTGGCCGTTCACCGATGGCGCGCTGTATCAGGTCTACGCGAGTCCAGGCCGGGTGACGGTGGTATCGCTGCAACCGGGCGAGGAACTGGTGACGGTCGCTGCGGGCGACACCGTGCGCTGGATCGTCGGCGACACGTCCAGCGGCGCCGGGGCCGACTTGCGTGTGAGCGTGTTGGTGAAGCCCACGCGCAGCGGCCTGAAGACCAACCTGGTTATCACGACCAGTCGCCGTACCTACCTGATCGAACTGACCTCGACCGAGAAGGCATGGATGGCGTCGGTGTCCTGGGACTATCCGAAGGACCGCATGCTGGCCTTGCAGCGCCAGGCGCAGGCGGCACAGGTTGCCGCGCCGGTTGATGCCGGCCTGTCATTGGAGAAGATTCGCTTCCGCTATGCGATCAGCGGCAGCAATCCACCATGGAAGCCGCTGCGCGCCTTTGACGACGGCGAGAAGGTCTACATCCAGTTTCCAGGTGGCATCGCGCAGGGCGAACTGCCACCGCTGTTCGTGATCGGCGCACAGGGCGACGGGCAGTTGGTCAACTACCGCTTCCGCTCGCCGTACTACATCGTGGACCGGCTGTTCGGCGCAGCCGAACTGCGCCTCGGCGCGGACAAGGGCGACGTGGTGCGCATCGAGCGCACCGATGGACAGAGGAAATGACCATGAGCCACGACGATGCCGATATTCCGGTGCCGGATGTGCCGCCCAAGGTTCCTCCGGAGAACGTGACGCTGCGCGCCCAGCCACGCCCGGTCACGCGGCTGAACCGCCGCATGCTGGCGATGCTTGCGGGCGGCCTTTCGGTTGCCGTGCTGGGTGCGCTGATGTGGTCGTTGCAACCGCAACGTCGCGGCGGCTCGGAAACGACCGAGTTGTACAACGTCGATCGTGTGTCGCGCTCCGAAGGACTCGACCGATTGCCCGCGGACTATTCCAAGCTGCCGCCGGCGGTGCCGCAGTTGGGTGCGCCGCTGCCGGGTGACCTCGGAGGCCCGATCCACAAAGCCGAGCAACAGGCGCAGGGATACGGCTATCAGCAGACGGGGCATGATTCCGCCGAGGCCGAACGCCTGGCTCGCCTGAAAGAGGCTGAGGAAGCGGCGGCTTCATCGGTGTTCTTCCGCTCGGGTGGAGCGAAGGTGGCCGGTGCGGCATCGGCGCAGGGTACGTCTGCTACCAGCCCGGCCGCGAATGCCGCGTTCGATCCGATGGCTGCTGGCCCGGCCTCCACAGCCGCGCAACCCGCCGACCCTACGGCCGTGCAGAACCGACAGGATCAGAAGGAAGCGTTTTTGAGCAAAGCCGGTTCCACGCAAACACGCAATTCCGGAAACCTTCAAATGCCTGCATCTCCTTACCAGGTGATGGCCGGCGCGGTGATCGCGGCTGCGCTGGTGACAGGCATCAAGTCCGATCTACCGGGCGATGTGATCGCCACAGTGACAGAGCCGGTCTACGACACGGCCACCGGCAAGTTCCTGCTGATACCGCAGGGCGCGCGCCTCATGGGCAAGTACAACAGTCAGGTCAGTTACGGGCAAAGCCGCGTGCAGGTCGTGTGGAATCGGGCCATCCTGCCGGACACGTCCTCCTTCCAGCTCGATAACCTGGTGGGTGCCGATCCAGCCGGCTATGCCGGGCTGGAGGATGGGGTCGATTGGCATTGGGATCGCATCCTTGCTGGCGCCGCCATGACCACGCTGCTGAGCATCGGCGCCGAACTGGCCGCACCGGAGAATCGCCAAGATGGCGATCGCGTCATCATTGCGGGGCGCGATGGCCTGCAGGACACCGTGAACCAAGTTGGTCAAGAGATGACTCGGCGCAATATGAACATCCAGCCGACCTTGACCAGCCGGCCCGGTTTGCCGGTGCGCATCATCGTCAATCGGGATCTGGTGCTGAGGCCGTATCAGCCACTGTTCTTCATCAAAGGGGTACCGCGATGAGCGCGAACAAGCTGCGCCTGGGGCCGCTACCCAAGACGGAGACCGTCAAGCTCACCTTCGCGTGTTCGGCCAGGCTGAAGGCCGATCTGGATCGCTATGCAGCACTGCATGCGCAGGCCTATGGCGAAGCGGTCGATGCGGCGACGCTTATCCCGCACATGCTGGAAGCGTTCATAGCGCGGGATCGGGGGTTCAGAAAACATCCCGTCTCAAGCACCTAGTTCAAGCGTGTGACGCTGCCGGGTATCGACAGGACTTTTGACGTAGCTGGTCCCAGGCTTCCCAAGAATGGCAACCAGCAACCGACAAACCAGCGCTTGCATTTGCAGGGTGACTTTCCCTTGGTCCGCTGCGGGCTGGTTACCTCCGTAAATTGCGAATCCCAGTGGTTGGTCAAAGAACAGCGCCTCGTGGAAGGCGTCATTGCGGACGATCAACAAGACTGCTGCCGCTGTCATCGTGCTGTCCGCCCACTCGGGCACGTGCAAGCCAAATTTCTCGCACATCCATTGGACGCGTTGAGCATGCGGAACCTTTGGTTTCTTCGCCTCCTTGGCGAGGACCAGGCTGAAACAAGCGTCCAGCGCCATGTAAAGGTACTGGAACTGCTCGAAGGGGAGGTTCTGTGGGTATTGCGCCAAGAACAAGGCATGGATAACTGCTGCTACCCGCTTAGGCGCACGTGGCTCGCTGCGCTCCAGTTCCAGGTAGTTCAGTGCCAAGTGGATGGAATCGGCAAGTGTGCAGCGGCTGAGGACGAAATCAACGAGTTCTCCCGGTCTAATGGGCGTCGCATCGAGAAAGCCTGCCTCTGTCGTCGTCAGGCGCATGCCGGTAAAAAAGGACAAGCACCAAACGACGAAATCGATTTCGTCTCGGCTTTCGCTTTTGTGAAGTGTCAGGACATGGGTCTTGGGAAGCCCGAAGACGCGAGCGCTATAGGGCATCGAGCGAATTTCACCGCTCATGAAGTCCTTCTGCTGCTGCGCGCCCGGATAGATCCAATCCTTGAGGACCTTTGGCTCACTCGCAATATCGGCCACGGTACCAACATGGCCGGGAAGCGTCTGGACCGAGAACCGATCGGTTTCCGCGTCAAAAGGCGCTGGGTAGTAGCCGAACTTCACGGAAACCCCGTTGGTTGGCGCATCGATTGGTTGTTCCATCACAGTGCAGGCTGCCTCGCGGTTTTGACGTCGTTGAGCAGTCTAGGCCGACCGTGCTGTTACGGAAGCATCGACAGCTAATTTTTGAGAGGTAGCTTGGATGTCACCCTCCCTGCTTCGCTGCAGCGAGTTGTTCCGATTGCTGCCGATAGCCACCATGGCGCCATACGAACAAAGCTTCTTGAGGACCGTTGATGCTCGCTCGCATTAGTCACACTGCTGCAGATGATGGCGCTGTGCCGCTGAAGGCGCACATGCCCCATCCAGGTACGGATGGCTACGAAGACCTACCGCAGTTTCCGGCCAAATTCCCCCTCCCGTTCCGTCGCACCATTCGCCGTCAGGAGTTGCATCAGATCGTTCCTTTGGCTGAAACGACGATCTATGAAATGGAGCAGCGCGGCGAGTTTCCACGTCGATTCAACCTGACCGCACGCTGCGTTGTATGGGATCTGGAGGAAGTCGAAGCCTGGATTGAGGCTCGCAAGCAAGCCTCTCGGTCCGGTGGTGTCGCTAGGTCGACCGGACCTGACGTCAGACAGCGCAAGCGCCGCCCCGTGCGCGAGGCAACCACTCGGTAGAAACCGGGATCAGGCGATCAACAGCTTCAGCTTTTGCGCCGCTGCCACAGGGAGTCGATGAACCTCCTTGGCCAGATTCACTTCCAACGCCGCACGCGCGGTTTCCAGCATCTTCCGTTCAAGGGCATAGCCGCCCTTCTCTTCCAGCCAGCCCAGCACTTCGGCCAGGTGCCAGATCGAGGCGCTGCCCTCGTGCACCGGTGCAGGAAAGGTAGCGGCATGAGAGAGCATCAGCTTGCGCATCGCCTGACGCGATACGCCCACCAGTTCGGCGACATCGGTCAGGCCAACGAAATCTGGTACGGCCTCCACCAACTTCGCCAGAGGGACGGCACGCTTCACATCGGCCAGCGCACTTCGCACTGCGGCTTGCGCGCTCTCGGCTTCGCGGGTGAACTCCAACGCCATTCGGCCCGGCTGCCCAATGCCTACCAAGGCATCGTCGCAGCCGGCTTCACCCAAACGCTCCACCAGCGCATCGGTATCGCTGTCGTGCTCGGCAAGCTGGTACTTCAAGGTGAAGGTGTATTCCATACGTCATTCCTCGGATGAAGGGTCAACTTCGTTTCGTTGCTTGTGCGTCGTGCAGTTGTCAACGACGCGCTGCAACGCTCGGGCATGGTTGCCAGGGTTCTTCGGCGTGCTCCACACGCTGGTGATGCAGAACTCGCCGCAGCGGCACTCATCGTCGTTGTAGGGGCAGTAGATCCTGCCCCAGGCGTGACTGCCGCCGACCGTGACGCGCCAGCCCTGCGTTTCCGCATGCTTGAGCGCTTCTTCGACTTCCTTCTTCGGATGCGAGGGACGGGCCATTCATGATCTCTAGTATGGGGATGAATCGGCTGGTTGTCAACTGACAACCCGACGCGAAGTGACTTAGACCGATGCACTCAGCACGGGCACGACCGTATTGCTCGGCAACAGCGTGGGCGCGTAGCTACCCCCATCGACCCAGGCATCGACCATATTGGCCCACTCCTGCAGCATGTGGCGCCGCGGCTCGGCGTACTCGGCTTTGTTGTAGATCGAGCGAGATGAACGGCCGTCCTCATGCGCAAGGCACTTCTCGATCCAGTCGCCGTTGAAGCCGACCTCGTTGAGCAGCGTAGAGCCGGTGCGCCGTAGGTCATGCACTGTGAAAGGCTCCAGCGGTAGACCGGCGGCCTTCGCGCGCTCGGACACGATCTGAGTCACGCGGTTGAGCGTCGCCTTGGACATACAGCGGTCGGCGTCGTACCGCGACGGCAGGACGAACTTGGACCCTGCCGCGCAGGTGTGGAGCGCAACGAAGATGTCCATGGCCTGGCGCGACAGATAAACGACGTGCGGATTGCGGCCTTTCATCCGAGCCTTCGGAATCGTCCAGGTCGCATTCTCGAAATCAACCTCGGCCCATGTCGCCTCGATCAATTCGCTCTTTCGTACCAGCGTCAGCAGAATCATGCGCAGCGCCAGGCGAATGGTCGGATACGTGGCCACCGATTCCATCTGTCGATTCATCAGGCGGATCTCCATCGGTGACAGCGCCCGATCCTTGGGCACGAAGGTCGCGATCGAAGCCGCGCCCACGCCGTCGGCTGGGTTGTCCACCTTCTCGCCGTGCAGGATGGCGAAGGCATACACCTGCTTCACGATGTCGCGAACGTGGACGGCTGTGGCGGGCGCGCCGCGGGCCTTCACCTTGTTGCATAAAGCGCGCAGGTCGTCGGAGCTGATTTCGTTGAGTAGCCGGTTCTTGAACGACGGCAGGATGTCCCGATCAACGATGCTCTTGCGCATCGCGCGCGTGCTGTCGGCCATCTTGGCGTCGGCAAGCCATCGGGCAGTCATGTCGCCAAAATTCTTGGCAGCGGTCAGCCGGCGCTTCTCGCGCTGCTTCTCGTGCGCCGGGGACTTGCCCTCGGCAACGGCTTTCTTAGCGTCGAGCAGCTTTTCGCGGGCCATCGCCAGCGAAATGCCGGCCGGCCCGTAACGGCCGATGGTCAGCGTTTCCCGCCGGCCGTTGAGACGGTAATCGTAGCGGAAGGTGACGGTACCGGCGGTCGATACCGTCACGTACATGCCGTCACGGTCGGATGCATTATAAGTCAAAGACTTAGGCTTGAGGTTGCGTAGTGCGGTGTCGGTAAGCATCGAGGTTTTTCCTCCTGTTCATGACGGCTTTTACCGTCAGGGGTCAGGAGACCTGCTGATGCCCGGAAAGCCGCATGAAACAAGCTTTCCAGAGGAGTGATTTACCGTCAAAGACCGATTTGGTCTCGATAGTAAACAAGGAGGTCTCAATCCGGCCTCCGGTTCTGACCGTCACCTCTACCGTCAATCCGCTGCGCTGCCAGGCGATAGTCCCCGATAGCTGCCGTGACATATTTCTTTTTAAATCAACACGTTACGGCGGATTTTCGATTGGTGGCGATAGTCCCCGAAGGACCTGATTTCACTCCCACTCAATCGTCGCTGGCGGCTTGCTGGAGACGTCGTAGGTCACTCGATTGATCCCGCGCACCTCATTGATGATCCGTCCGGACACTTTCTTGAGCAACGCGTAAGGCAGCTCTGCCCAATCCGCAGTCATGAAGTCACTGGTTTGCACGGCGCGCAGGGCCACCACGTAGTCATACGTGCGCCCATCGCCCATGACACCCACGCTTTTCACGGACAGAAATACGGTGAAGGCCTGGCTCGTCAGCTCGTACCAGCTCTTGCCAGTGCCTGGATCGATGAAATTGCGCAGTTCCTGGATGAAGATGTCGTCGGCGCGCCGCAGTAGATCGGCGTATTCCTTCTTCACTTCGCCGAGAATGCGCACGCCCAGGCCCGGCCCGGGGAATGGATGGCGGTACACCATTTCGGGCGGCAGCCCGAGGGCGACGCCCAGTTCGCGCACCTCATCCTTGAACAGATCGCGCAGCGGCTCCAGCAGCTTCAAGCCGAGCTGCTCAGGTAGACCGCCGACGTTGTGGTGGCTCTTGATGGTGACGGCCTTCTTGCTCTTGGCGCCACCCGACTCGATCACATCGGGATAGATCGTGCCTTGCGCGAGGAAGGTGGCACCTTTGTGGCCCTTGTCTCCCGCCTTCAGTTTGGCGGCCTCTTGCTTGAACACCGTCACGAACTCGCCGCCGATGATCTTGCGCTTGGCTTCCGGGTCGTTCACGCCTGCCAGCTTGCCCAGGAACAGATCGCTCGCATCGACGCGAATGACATTCGCATGCAGCTTGCCCTGGAACATCTCCATGACCAAGTCGCCTTCGTTCAAACGCAGCAGGCCGTGGTCCACGAAAACGCAGGTCAGCTGATCGCCGATGGCGCGGTGAATCAGCGCGGCGGCCACCGACGAATCGACCCCACCGGACAGCCCCAGGATGACTTCTTCGTCGCCCACTTGGTCTCGGATTTTCTGGACCGCTTCGGAGATGTAGTCCCCCATGATCCAGTCGGGACGCACGCCGCAGATGCCGAGCACGAAACGCTCCAGCAGCGCCTTGCCCTGCACGGTGTGCGTGACTTCAGGATGAAACTGCACCGCATAGAACTTGCGCTCTTCATCCGCCATCCCGGCGATGGGGCAGCTCTCGGTGCTGGCCATGAGCTTGAAGCCCGGGGGCAGTTCCGTGACCTTGTCGCCATGGCTCATCCACACGTTGAGCATGCCGTGGCCTTCTTCCGTGGTGAAGTCGGCAATGTCGCGCAGCAGCTCCGTGTGGCCCCGTGCACGCACCGCCGCGAAACCGAACTCGCGCTTGTGCCCGCCCTCGACCTTGCCGCCCAGTTGATGGGCCATGGCCTGCATGCCGTAGCAGATGCCCAGGACGGGAACGCCCAGTTCGAACACGGCTTGCGGGGCCTTGTCGGTGGTGTCCTCGTACACGCTGGCATGGCTGCCGGAGAGGATCACCCCTTTGAGCGAACCGTCCTTGGCATATTCGCGGATCCATTCATCCGTGACATCGCAGGGGTGCACTTCGCTGAGCACATGCGCCTCGCGCACACGACGCGCGATGAGTTGGGTGACCTGGGAGCCAAAATCGAGGATGAGGATTTTCTGGTGTTGCATGGCAGGCGTCGGGGGGAGGAAAAAACAAAGGCCCGAACACCGCAAGAAGGGTTCGGGCCTGTGGTGGCGACAAGATCAGTCGGCGCGGTAGTTGGGCGCTTCCTTCGTGATCTGCACATCGTGGACATGGCTTTCGCGGATGCCTGCGGTGGTGATCTCGACGAACTCGGCCTTGTTGTTCATTTCTTCGATCGTGGCGCAACCACAGTAACCCATGGCGGCGCGCACACCGCCCGCCATCTGGAACACGATGGAGACCATCGACCCCTTGTAGGGCACACGGCCTTCAATGCCTTCCGGCACCAGTTTGTCCGCATTGGGGTTGCCCGTGCTGGATTCCTGGAAGTAACGGTCCGCACTGCCCTGCTGCATGGCGCCGATGCTGCCCATCCCGCGGTAGCTTTTATAGCTGCGGCCCTGGAACAGGATGACCTCGCCCGGCGCTTCTTCCGTGCCGGCGAACATGCCGCCCATCATCACGGCGCTGGCGCCGGCCGCCAAGGCCTTGGCGATATCGCCGGAATAACGGATGCCGCCATCGGCGATGAGAGGAACGCCCGTGCCCCGGAGCGCCGTGGCCACGTTGTCGATGGCCATGATCTGCGGCACGCCCACACCCGCCACGATGCGGGTCGTACAGATGGAGCCTGGGCCGATACCGACCTTGACACCATCGGCGCCGGCTTCCACCAAGGCTAACGCGGCAGCGCCCGTGGCAATGTTGCCGCCGATCACGTCGATCTGCGGGTAGTTCTGCTTGACCCAGCGCACCCGGTCGATCACGCCCTTGCTGTGGCCGTGGGCCGTGTCCACCACGATGGCATCGACACCGGCCTTCACCAGCGCTTCGACGCGCTCTTCCGTGCCCTCGCCCACGCCGACAGCCGCGCCGACGCGCAGGCGGCCAGCGGCATCCCGCGCGGCATTGGGAAAGCTGGTCTGCTTGGTGATGTCCTTGACCGTGATCAAGCCCTTGAGCTCGAACGCGTCATTGACCACCAACAGCCGCTCGAGCTTGTGCTTGTTGAGCAAGGCCTTGGCCGCCGCGGGAGAAGTGCCTTCCTTCTCGTTGACCGTGATGAGCTTGTCGCGCGGCGTCATGATTTCATGCACCTTGACGTCGTAGCGCGTTTCAAAGCGCAGGTCGCGCCCCGTCACAATGCCGACGACCTTGCCACCGTCGCACACCGGAAAACCCGAGATGCCCAGTTGCTCCGACAGTTGCGACACCTGCAGCACGGTGTGCTCGGGCGTGATGACGACGGGGTCGCGAACGACACCGGACTCGTACCGCTTGACCTTGGCCACGTGGGCGGCCTGCTCCTGCGGCGTGAGGTTTTTGTGCACGATCCCCATCCCACCCTCTTGCGCGATGGCAATGGCCAGACGCGCTTCGGTAACCGTGTCCATGGCGGCGGACACCAGCGGCAGGTTCAGGGAAATATTGCGGGAGAGTCGCGTCGCGAGGGACGTGTCCTTGGGGAGGACCTGGGAGTACGCTGGCACCAGCAACACATCGTCGAAGGTGAGCGCTTTTCCAAGAAGGCGCATGAGAAAGCTCCAAAAAAAGGATTGTACCTGCGGGCCGTGCGTGCGCTCGCGTTGTGGCTTGGCAACCATGGCGCCAAGGGGCTTCGACCGCTAAACTTGCGTCGCATGAAAACCTCCCAGCTTCTTTTGGCCGCCCTCGCCTGCACGTGGGCCATGGGCGCTGCGGCGCAATGGCAGTGGATCGACAAGGACGGCCGCAAGGTGTACAGCGACCGGCCGCCGCCAGCGGAGATTCCGCAAAAGAGCATTCTCAAGCAGCCCGGCGGCAATGCGATCTCGGCCCGCCCGGTTGCGGTGCCGCCTGCGGCGGATGGGGCGTCTGCCGCCATGGCGGCAGCCAGTGCGCCACGCCCCACCGGGAAAGACAGGGAACTGGAAGAGCGCAAGGCCCAGGCCGACGCGGCGGAGGCCGCGAAGAAGAAGGCCGAAGAGGAGCGCCAGGCCAAGCTGCGGGCCGAAAACTGCGAGCGGGCACGGCAATCCAAGGCAGCGATGACATCCGGCCAATTGTTCAGCCAGACCAATGCACAGGGAGAGCGCGTGTTCATGGACGAGTCCGCCAAGGCCGCGGAGGCCCGCCGCGCCGACAGCGTGATCGCGTCCGAGTGCGCGCCGCGCTGAGCTCAAAACCCGGCTCGTTTACTGGATGACCGCCCGCGCGGGCATCTCTAACACCCCCGTGCCCGCCACCCCTCAGTAGCCGGCCTTCGCACCCGGCCTGCGCTGCGCGAACAGGCCGGTGGACCGGGCCCCCTGGCGGGCGAAACGCTCGCGCCGCGCCACCTTGGGGTCCACCACCAAAGGCCGGTACAGCTCCACCCGGTCACCGTCCTGCAAAACCTGGTCGGGCGCCACCACCCTGCCCCATACGCCGCAGGCGCTGCCGCCCGCATTCAGCCCGCAGGCCTTCAATGCATCGGCCAGGGTGGAGCCCCTGGGCAACGGCAAGACCCGCTCCACGGTCGATCGGGGTGCCGAGGAGTGCACCACGGTGACCGTCAGGCACTCCACCGCCGCCCCAGCAGCGGATGCGTCCGGCTTTTCAGCCATACACCTGCTCGGCGCGCTGGATGAACGCGTCCACCATCGTGCCGGCAATGCGATCGAAAACGGGCCCGACCAAGGCCGCCAGCGCCACGCTGTCGAAACCGTAGTTCAACGTGAGCTCGACCTTGCAGGCGCGTTGCGAGCCATCTCCCACCGGGTGAAAGATCCAGTCGCCGTCCAGCTGGGAGAACGGCCCTTTGACCAGGCGCATCTGAACGCGGCGCCCGGCCTCCTGCGTGTTGCGCGTGACGAATGTCTTGCGCAGCCCGCCCAGCGCGATGCCGACCTCGGCCGTCATGCCTTGCGCGTCCTGGTCCAGCACGGCCGCATGGTCACACCAGGGCAGGAACTCCGGGTACTTGGCCACATCGGTGACGAGGGCGAACATTTCCTCGGGGCTGTACCAGATCAGGACGGACTTGTTGACGTTTTTCATGGATGAAGCAAGGCGCCATGGGCAAAGGGCCGGATGCCCTACGGAGGGCCTGGAGCGCGTGGGCCTAAAATCTTGGAAGCGAGACGACAACGATTGTAGGGAGGGCTTTCATCTCCCGGTTTGCGCCGCACCTATAACCCATGGCCAAAAAACCCGAAACACAGTCCCGCATCGCCGACAACAAAAAGGCAGCCTACAACTACTTCTTCGAGGAACGCTACGAAGCCGGCATGGTGCTGCACGGCTGGGAGGTCAAGGCACTGCGCGAAGGCAAGGTGCAACTGACCGACGGCTACGTGGTGATCCGCGAAGGCGAGCTGTTCCTGATCGGCTGCCAGATCAACGCCCTGAAGACCGCCTCGACCCACGTCAGCCCCGAGGCGGCGCGCACCAAGAAACTGCTGCTGCACCGGCAGGAGATCGACCGCCTGATCAACAATGTCGAGCAAAAGGGGTACACGCTGGTGCCGCTCAACCTGCACTGGAAGGATGGCCTGGTGAAGTGCGATTTCGCGCTGGCCAAGGGCAAGGCGGAGCACGACAAGCGCGACACCATCAAGGACCGCGAAGGCAAGCGCGAGGTCGAGCGCGCGATGAAAAGCCGCCACCGGTAATTTTTTCGGTGGCGCAGGGAATAAAAGCGCATCCTTCGGTGTTCATCCAGGTGCAGGGCCGCATTTCGCGTCGCCCGCACCCGATCGACTGGAGACACCCATGATCCGCATCGCTTCCTCCGTGGCCACCGCCGCCTTTGCACTGGCGCTGGCCGGCTGCTCTTCCATGATGACGGCGCCGGCTGGCGTCCAGGCCAAGGACGGCGCACTGACCGGCCCCAACGGCATGACCCTCTACACCTTCGACCGCGATGCGACGGGCAGCGGCAAATCGGTCTGCAACGGCCCCTGCGCCACCAACTGGCCACCGCTGATGGCCGGCAACGCCACCCCGACCGGCGACTACAGCGTGGTGCGCCGCGATGACGGCAGCAGCCAGCTGGCCTACAAGGGCAAGCCGCTGTACTACTGGGCCAAGGACGCCAAGCCAGGCGATCGCACCGGCGACGGCGTCAACCAGGTCTGGCACACCGCCAAGCCCTGATCCGGGACCGGCCCAGCGCCCGCCCCCATGGACCGGATCGTCGAGCACCTGCCCAGCCTGCGCCGCTATGCGCGGGCCCTGACCGGCAATGCATGGGCCGCGGACGATCTGGTGCAGGACACGCTGGAGCGCGCGTGCCGCAAGTGGCTGCTCTGGCGGTCGGGCAGCGATCTGCGGGCCTGGCTCTTCACCCTGATGCACCACCTGTACCTGAACCAGCAGCGCTCGGCTTCGGCCCTGCCGCTGCTGGACATCGAGGCCGTGCAGGACAGCCTTCAGGCCCCCGCACCCGCATCGGACGACGCCATCGACCTCGATCGCTGCCTGCAGCGCCTGCCCCCCGACCAGCGCGCGGTGCTGCTGCTGGTCACGCTCGAAGACATGGACTACGCGCAGACAGCCCGCGTGCTGCAGATCCCCGTCGGCACGGTGATGTCGCGCCTGTCCCGCGCCCGGGCACGGCTGCGCGAGCTGATGCACGCGCCCGCCACGGCGCGCCCGGCGCCCGGTGACGCCCCGCCCGCGCTGCGCCGCATGAAGTGAGGACCCCATGGCCTCCCACGACGACCCCCCCATTTCCGAGGACGCATTGCACGCCCTGACCGACGGACGGCTTTCGGCCGCGCAGGCCGAGGCCCTGCGCGCCCGCCTCGCCCGCGATGCCGAGACCCAGGCCACCGCAGCGGCCTGGCAGGCCCAGCGCGCGCAATTGCAGGCCCTGCACGCCGCCTGGGACGCGGCCCCGGTGCCAGACAGCCTGCAGCGCGCGGCCGGCCGCCTGGAGGCCGTGCGGGAGCGAGAGGCCCGCTGGTGGCGCCTGGGCGGAATGGCCGCCTCGCTGCTCCTCGCCTTCGGTCTGGGCTGGACCGTGCACGGGCAATGGCCCACCGACCACCGCGCCCAGGCCGCCGGCCGCATGGCCGATGCCGCACCTGCCGTCGCCCGCCGATTCGCCCAACAGGCCGCCGTGGCGCACGCGGTGTACCAGCCGGAGCAGCGTCACCCCGTGGAGGTGGCCGCCGCCCAGCAGGAGCATCTGGTGCAGTGGCTGTCCAAGCGGCTCGGGCGGCCGCTCAGGATTCCCGTGCTGGCGGCCCAGGGGTACGAGCTGGTGGGCGGGCGGCTGCTGCCGGGTGACACGGGCGCACGGGCCCAGTTCATGTACCAGAACGCCGCCGGAGAGCGCGTCACCCTGTACCTCGGCGCCTTGGCGGCGGGCCAGCCCGGTGCGGCCGACACGGCCTTCCGCTTCGATGCGGACGGCCCGGTGCCCTGCTTTTACTGGACGGATGGCGGCTTCGGCTACGCGCTCAGCGGCGCCCTGCCGCGCGCCGCCCTGCTGGGGCTGGCGACGGCGGTGCATCCGCAGTTGTGATGGCCGCGCTCAGCGCAGCGCGGCCAGCGGGTGGGCATGGGCCGGCCACGGGCTCTCGAAGAACGGAGCCACCATCTCCGGCGTCACGTCCTCGATGCGCGCCGGGCTCCAGCGCGGGGTGTGGTCCTTGTCCACCGCCAGGGCCCGGATGCCTTCGACCGTTTCGCTCTGGCCGGGGCGCAAGAAAAAGCAGTGGCGCACCATGTCGCGCTCCATGCGCAGATCGGCGGCCAGGTCCATGCCGCGGGCGCGGCGGATCTGCTCCAGCACCACGTGCAGCATGAGCGGCGAGCGCTTGCGCAAGGTGGCTGCCGTGGTGAGGGCCCAGTCGGTGCCGGCGGCCTCCAGCGCGGCCACGATGGCCTGGACGCTGTCCAACGCGAAATATCGATCGATTTCGGCCGATGCCTTAGTATTCATTGCCTCTTTTGCTACAAATTTAGTAGCAATCGACGCCTGCACCGCCGCTGCGTCGGTGAAGGACTCCGTGCCCAGCGCATCCCAGACCGCCGCCTGCCGATCGGACGGCAGGCATCCGTCGGCCAGGCCCAGCGCCACCGCATCGCCTGCGCCGATGGTGTCGCCCGTCAGGCCCAGCCATTCGCCGGCGTGTCCCGGGCAACGCGACAGGAAGTAGCCGCCCCCCACGTCCGGAAACAGGCCGATGGCCGTCTCGGGCATGGCCATCTTCGTGCGCTCGGTCACGATGCGCAGGCTGGCCCCCTGGCTGATGCCCATACCGCCGCCCATCACGATGCCGTCCATGAACGCGATATAGGGCTTGCCGTAGTGGTGGATCAGGTGGTTGAGCGCGTATTCCTCGGTGAAGAAGTCCTCCAGCCTCGGATCGCCCTGGCTGCCCGCCTGGTGCAGAAAGCGGATGTCGCCGCCCGCGCAGAAGGCGCCGAACGGGCCTTCCTTGTTGCTGCCGCGAATGGCCACCGCCAGGATGCGCTCGTCGTCCTGCCATGCCAGCAGGGTCTCCATGAGCGCGCGCACCATGCCCAGCGACAGCGCATTCAGTGCCCGGGGGCGGTTGAGGGTGATGAACCCCACCTGCCCGCGCACTTGGGCCAAAACCTCTGCGGCCGCTGCCGTCGTCGTCTCCGTCATCGCTGTTCCTTTTTTCAATCGGTTCACGGTCTGAAAGGCCCGCTCGCACGCTGGCGGCCGGCCCGGGCGGAATCTTAGGGCCTGTGGCCCGCGGCGAATGTCAGGCGGTGGACAGGTGCCGGCACCTCGCACGCAACAAAGCACGCAGCGATGCACGGGAGCGCGTTTAAGGCCCGGCTAAGCCAGCCGCCCGGCGCGCGCGGCACACTGGCCATCCCCCACAACGATCGCGCCCTCGATGCCCCATCCCCCGCTTGCCAAGACGTCCGCCTGGTCGCTGATCCGCCCCTACTGGTTCTCGCAGGAGCGCTGGCCCGCGCGGGGCCTGCTGGCACTGATCGTGGCGATGAACCTGGGCATCGTGTACATCAACGTGCGCATCAACGCCTGGAGCGCGGATTTCTTCAACGCCCTGGAGGCGCGGGACACGGCCCGTTTCGGGCCCCTGCTGCTGCTGTTCACCGGGCTGGCGCTGGCCTACATCGTCCTGGCCGTGTATGCGCTGTACTTCAAGCAGATGCTGGGCTTTCGCTGGCGCCGGTGGCTCACGACCGACTACCTGCAGCGGTGGCTGCACGGCAACGCGTTCTACCGCATCGAGCGCGACCGGCTGGCCGACAACCCGGACCAGCGCATCGCCGATGACCTCAGCAGCCTGGCGACCACCACCCTCGCGCTGACGCTGGACCTGCTGTCCACGGTGGTCACCCTCGGTTCGTTCGTTGTGATCCTCTGGTCGGTGGGCGGGCCGCTGCTGGTGCATGTGGCGGGCTACAGCGCCACCATTCCGGGCTACATGGTCTGGGCCGCTGCGGCCTATGCCCTGGTGGGCTCGGTCGCCATGCAGGCCTTCGGCCACCGCCTCGTGGCCGTGAACTACCGCCAGCAGCAGGTGGAGGCGCACTTCCGCTTCGGCCTGGTGCGGGTACGCGAAAACGCGGAGCCCATTGCGCTGTACGACGGCGCACGGGCCGAAGCCGCCCACTCCGCCACCCTGTTCGGCCGCATCCAGGACAACTGGCGGATGGTGATGCGCTACACCAAGCGCCTCACGCTGGTGAACTCGCTGTATGCGCAGGTGGCCGTGGTGCTGCCGCTCGCGCTGGCGGCGCCGCGGTACTTCGCGGGCGCCTACAGCTTCGGGGTCCTGATGCAGATCAGCCGGGCCTTCGACACGGTGAGCGGAGCGATGTCCTGGTTCATCAACAGCTACGGCACGCTGGCGGAATGGCGCGCCACGGTGAACCGGCTGGCCGAGTTGCGCGACGTGCTCGCCACCGTGCCTGCCGCGCCGTCCGAAGGAATCCAGTGGCGAGCCGGGGACGGCTCCGTGCTGGCGACGCACGGCCTGCAACTGGCCCTGCCCGGCGGCGCCACGCTGCTTCGCGTGCCCGACCTGCGCATCGCACCCGGCGAGCGCTGGCTGCTGCGGGGCCCCTCCGGTGCGGGCAAGAGCACCCTGCTGCGCGCGCTGGCAGGCTTGTGGGACTTCGGCAGCGGCACCATCGAGCGGCCGCGCGCGCGGATGCTCTTCGTGCCGCAGCGCAGCTACCTGCCGATGGGGAGCCTGGCCGATGCGCTCGCCTACCCGGACACGGCCGGCGAACACACCGAAGCGCAGGTGCGCGAGGCACTGCAGGCGGTGGGGCTTGCGCCGTTCAGCGGCCTGCTCGGCGAGGTCGCGCCCTGGGCCCAGCGCCTGTCGCCCGGCGAGCAGCAGCGCCTGGCCTTCGCGCGCGTGCTGCTGCAGCAACCCGAATGGGTGCTGCTGGACGAGGCCACCAGCGCACTGGACCCGGCGGCCGAGCGCATGCTCTACACGCTGCTGGCCGAGCGCCTGCCTGCCGCCACGGTCATCAGCGTGGGCCACCGGGACGCTCTGGCCGACTTCCATGCGCGCGAATGCGTGCTGGCGCCGAGCCACGCACCGCAGGCGATCGCCACCTCTACCCTGCCCGGGCAAGGCGCCCCAGCCGGGGAGACCGCCCTGCCTGCCTGAGCCCTGGGGCACCGCAGGAAGAGCAACGAGAAGAAGAAAAAGGCACCTTGCGGTGCCTTTCTCGAAGCCAGTGACCCGTCCTGAATGAGGTTGACACCTTTCTGTTCATCAGAAAGGAAAGTCAAGTGGATCAATGGGTTAAGAGAACGCAGAAGGACTACACACTGGCCTTTAAGCTGGCGGTGGTGGATCAGGTA